>CP107246.1:600967-901451 GCA_030246985.1 Candidatus Nitricoxidivorans perseverans
CCGAAACGACCGGCCTGGACTTCCGGCTCGGCCATCGCGTCATCGAGGTCGGCTGCGTCGAGATGGTCGGCAGGAAGCCGACCGGCCGGCATTTCCACCGCTACCTCAATCCGGAGCGGGAGATCGACGCCGGCGCGGTGGCGGTGCATGGCCTGACGAACGAGTTCCTGGCCGACAAGCCGAAGTTCGGCGAGATTGCCGCGGAGCTGTCCGATTTCGTCCGCGACGCCGAACTGGTCATCCACAATGCGCCCTTCGACGTCGGCTTCCTCAACTTCGAGCTGGGATTGCTGGACCTGCCGCCGCTCGACCAGATCAGCGATGGCATCGTCGACTCGCTGAAGATGGCCAGGGAAATGCGTCCGGGCCGCAAGAATTCGCTCGACGCCCTGTGCGCCGAATACGGCGTGGACAACACCCGCCGCGAGCTGCACGGCGCATTGCTGGACGCGGAACTGCTGGCCGAGGTCTGGCTGGCCATGACCCGCGGCCAGGAAAGCCTGGTCATGGAACTGGACATGTCCTCCGCCGAAACGGCCATTCCCGAGGCTGGCGATCGGATGCCGCTTGTCGTGCTGCGCGCCAGTGAAGAAGAACTGGCCGAGCACGAGCGGGTGCTGCGCGAGATCGACAAGGCCAGCAAGGGCAAGTGCCTCTGGAACCTCGTGGCTACCGCCTGAAGGCCGCCAACGCCATGGTGGCGAGCAGCCACAGGGCGGCGGCGATCCCGATGCCGTAGCCGAAGGCGCTGCCAGCCGCCGCCAGCGGGCCGGCGGCGAGGAGCAGCGCCGCGCGCGTCCGGGCGAAGGCCGCGAGCCGCGACCGCCGGCTCCTGTGCCATTCCGTCTGGATGCCGGGCCGAAGCCACACGGGCAGGAGCTGTGCCACCGCGCCGCTGACGAGCGGCAGAAGGAACCCGATGGCGAAAAGCGGCAGCGCATCGCGCCCGCCCGGCGTTCCCAGGCCGTGGGCGACGCCGTGGAGCAGCGAGAACGCGAGGCCGGCCACGGCGGCGAGAAGCAGCGGCGCCGGCTGCCGTGGCGCGAAAAAGTCGGCGGCCGTTGGATTCGGCTTGCCGATTACCGTCGGCAGCAGCACTTTCAGGGTGCCGGTCGCGGTCAGCCCGATGAAACCGAGCATGTTGACGTGGAGATGGAAAAGGCGCAGGGCATGGGCGTGTTCGGGCAGCCAGGGCGAGACGCCGACCGCCATGAGCCCCAGGCCGAGACAGGCCAGCGCCGCGGCGTACCAGCGCAGGCAGGGATGCGCCCGTCCCAGGCAGGCGCGCCGCCGCCGTTCCATCCAGAGCGCAAATCCGGCGACGACCGCGAAGGCGGCCCAGGGCGCGGCGAGCCGGACGATTTCGCCGCCATGGACGAACCAGCCGACGATGGAAAGCCCTGCCAGGAACGCGGCGAACGGCAGCGCCGCGAGCGCGCGCGGCGCCATCCGGGTGCGCGTGAGCACCGGCACGAAATAAGCCATGGCGGCCAAAATCATCGGCAAGGCGCCGACCGCGAAGACGAGATGCCAGAGCGCGGCCGGCGGCCAGTGCTCCCATGCCGCGACGCCGGCCGAAGCGAGCATGATCGCCGCGGCCGTAGCCGCGGCGAAGGCGGGAACGACTTTATTGCTTGATGAAGTCAATGACGATCTCGCCGGGTTCCCGGCGCAGGTACTCGATGGCCACGCCGTTGCCGTAGCGCTGGGTCATCTGCTGGAGGAGCGGCAGGGGGTCGTGGTCGTTGACGAAGCGCATGCGCTCGCCGCCGAGCAGGGCGTCCATCGCCCCGAAAATGGCCGCGTGGCGGAAGCGCTTGGCGATGCCGCGGGCATCGAAGGGATAAATGCCGTCGGGCTTCGTGTGGTTGCAGACGTGATGGATGGTTTGCATGTTATGGGTGCTCCTGTGGGTTGGGGATGCGCATCGTAACCGGCGCGGCCCGATCCTCCCTTGACGACTGTCAAAATTGAGGGCGCCTACGTTATCATGCGACTTTCCTGCACCTGATGTTTCCATGACCAAATACGTCTTCGTCACGGGCGGTGTCGTGTCCTCGCTGGGCAAGGGCATTGCCGCCGCGTCGCTGGGAGCGATTCTCGAATCCCGCGGTATCAAAGTCACCCATCTCAAGCTCGATCCCTACATCAACGTCGACCCCGGCACCATGTCGCCGTTCCAGCACGGCGAAGTGTTCGTGACGGAAGATGGCGCCGAGACCGACCTCGATCTCGGCCACTACGAGCGATTCACCAGCGCCAAGATGGGCAAGCGCAACAACTTCACGACCGGCCAGATCTACGAGTCGGTCATCAAGAAGGAGCGGCGCGGCGAATATCTCGGCAAGACCGTCCAGGTCATCCCGCACATCACCGACGAGATCAAGATTTTTCTCAAGCGCGGCGCCGAGGGCGCCGACGTGGCCATCATCGAGGTCGGCGGCACGGTGGGCGACATCGAGTCGCTGCCCTTTCTCGAAGCCATCCGGCAGATGGGCATCGAGGAGGGCCGGCAGAACGCCTGCTACATCCACCTGACGCTCCTGCCCTACATCCCGACCGCCGGCGAGCTCAAGACCAAACCGACGCAGCACTCGGTCAAGGAACTGCGCGAGATCGGCATCCAGCCGGACGTGCTGCTGTGCCGCGCCGACCGACCGATTCCCGCCGAGGAGCGGAAGAAGATCGCGCTGTTCACCAACGTCCAGCCCGAGGCGGTGATCGGCGCCCTCGATGCCGACAGCATCTACAAGATCCCCGGTATGCTGCACGACCAGATGCTCGACGAGATCGTCTGCCACAAGCTGGGCATCCTGGCCAAGGCCGCGAACCTGTCCGCCTGGAAGAAGCTCGTCGACGCCCTGGAACATCCGGAGCACGAGGTCAATGTCGCCTTCGTCGGAAAATACGTCGATCTCACCGAGTCCTACAAGTCGCTCACCGAGGCGCTGGTGCATGCCGGCATCCACACGAAGAGCCGGGTGAAAATCCATTACCTGGATTCGGAGGAGATCGATCAGGAGGGATGCGCGCCCCTGGCGGACATGGACGCCATCCTCGTTCCCGGCGGCTTCGGCAAGCGCGGCACAGAGGGCAAGATCGCCGCGATCCGCTATGCGCGGGAGAACAAGGTGCCTTACCTCGGCATCTGCCTGGGCATGCAGCTCGCGACCATCGAGTTCGCGCGCCACGCGGCGGGGCTCGATGGCGCCAACAGCACCGAGTTCGACCCCGACACGCCGCATCCTGTCGTCGCCCTGATCACCGAATGGCTGGACCGCGAGGGCCGCGTCGAGAAGCGCGACGCCAGCTCTGACCTCGGCGGCACCATGCGCCTGGGCGCCCAGCGCTGCCCCATCAAGCCCGGCACGCTGGCCGCGACGATCTACGGCAAGGAAGTGAACGAGCGCCACCGCCACCGCTACGAGGTCAACAACGTATACGTGCCGAAGCTCGAAGCCGCCGGGCTCGTCATCAGCGCACGCACGCCGACCGAGAACCTCCCCGAGATGATGGAACTGCCCGCCGAAATGCACCCATGGTTCGTCGGCGTCCAGTTCCATCCCGAATTCACGAGCAACCCGCGCACCGGCCACCCGCTGTTCATCGCCTACGTCAAGGCGGCGCTGGCGCGCAAGGCCCGATGAACCTCTGCGGCTTCGAAGCCGGCCTCGACCGGCCGATGTTCCTGATCGCCGGCCCCTGCGTGGCCGAGTCGGCGCAGCTTTGCATCGACGTGGCCGGGACGATGAAGGAGGTCTGCGCCGGGCTGGGCATCCCGTACATCTTCAAGGCGTCCTACGACAAGGCCAACCGCAGTTCCTCGAAGTCCTTCCGGGGGCTGGGCATCGATCAGGGCCTGGCGATACTCGACGAGGTGAGGCGGCAGATCGGCGTGCCGGTGCTGACGGACGTGCATGCCGAGGACGAGGTGGCGGCGGTGGCGGCCGTTGTGGATGTGCTCCAGACGCCCGCCTTTCTGTGCCGGCAGACCGATTTCATCCAGGCGGTGGCGCGTTGCGGCCGGCCGGTGAACATCAAGAAGGGCCAGTTCCTCGCGCCGGGCGACATGAAGCAGGTGGTGGCCAAGGCGAGGGAAACCGCGCCCGACGCGTCCATCATGGTCTGCGAGCGCGGGGTCAGCTTCGGCTACAACAACCTCGTGTCCGACATGCGCAGCCTCGCCATCATGCGCGAGACGGGCTGCCCCGTGGTGTTCGACGCCACGCATTCCGTGCAGCTTCCAGGCGGGCAGGGCACATCGTCGGGCGGCCAGCGCGAGTTCGTGCCTGTGCTGGCGCGCTCGGCGGTGGCGGCGGGCATTTCCGGCCTGTTCATGGAAACCCATCCCGATCCCGGCCGGGCGCTGTCCGACGGCCCCAATTCCTGGCCGCTGGCAGGCATGAAGGACCTGCTGGCGACGCTTGCGGAGATCGACGCGCTGATCAAGCGGCGCGGAGATTTATAATCCCAATTCTCTCGTTTTTCCACGTACAAGGTCAATGCCATGAGTGCCATCGTTGATGTCGTCGCCCGCGAAATCCTGGATTCCCGCGGCAATCCCACCGTCGAGGCCGACGTCCTGCTCGAATCGGGCGTCATGGGCCGCGCCGCCGTGCCCTCCGGCGCCTCCACCGGCTCGCGCGAGGCCATTGAACTGCGCGACGGGGACAAGGGCCGCTTCCTCGGCAAAGGCGTGCTCCGGGCCGTGGAGAACGTCAACACCGAAATCTCCGAGGCCATCATCGGGCTGGACGCCGAGGAGCAGGCCTTCATCGACAAGGCGCTGATCGAGCTCGACGACACCGACAACAAGTCGCGCCTGGGCGCCAACGCCATGCTGGCGGTGTCGATGGCGACGGCCAAGGCGGCCGCCGAGGAGGCCGGCCTGCCGCTCTACCGCTATTTCGGCGGCTCCGGCCCGATGCAGATGCCGGTGCCCATGATGAACGTCATCAATGGCGGCGCGCACGCCAACAACAACCTCGACATCCAGGAATTCATGATCCTGCCCGTGGGCGCCGAGTCCTTCCGGGAAGCCCTGCGCTGCGGCGCCGAAGTCTTCCACCACCTCAAGAAGCTCGTCGACAAGAGGGGCTATCCGACCACCGTCGGAGACGAGGGCGGCTTCGCTCCCAACGTGGCCGGCAACGACGAGGCCATCGAGCTGATCCTGCGCGCCATCGAGGCGGCCGGCTATACGCCGGGGCAGGACGTCATGCTCGGACTCGATTGCGCCAGCTCCGAGTTCTTCAAGGACGGCAAGTACGCCCTGGCCTCCGAGAAGCTCGAACTGACCTCGGCGGGTTTCGCCGACTATCTGGCGGCGCTCGCCGGAAAGTATCCGATCATCAGCATCGAGGATGGCATGGCCGAGGGCGACTGGGACGGCTGGAAGCTCTTGACCGACAAGCTCGGCAAGTCCGTGCAGATCGTTGGCGACGACCTGTTCGTCACCAACCCGGCCATCCTGCGCGAAGGCATCCGCAAGGGCATCGCCAACGCCATCCTCATCAAGATCAACCAGATCGGCACGCTGACCGAGACCTTCGCGGCCGTGGAAATGGCCAAGCGCGCCGGCTACACCAACGTGATTTCCCATCGTTCCGGCGAGACCGAGGATTCCACCATCGCCGACATCGCCGTCGGCCTCAACGCCGGCCAGATCAAGACCGGCTCGCTGTCGCGCTCCGACCGCATCGCCAAATACAACCAGCTGCTGCGCATCGAGGAGGACCTGGGGGATTCCGTCTCCTATCCCGGCCTCGACGCCTTCTACAACCTGAGGAACTGATCCTGTCGCTTCCGCTGCCATGAGGTGGCCGACCCTGGTGCTGGTGGTCCTGATCGCCCTGCTGCAGTATCCGCTGTGGCTGGGCAAGGGCGGATGGCTCCGGGTCTGGGAAATGAATCGCCAGCTCGAGGCCCAGCGCGAGGTCAATCACAAGCTTGAAAGCCGCAACGCCGGCCTCGATGCCGAGGTGCGAGATCTGAAGACGGGCATGGAAGCCATTGAAGAGCGAGCCCGCTACGAGCTGGGCCTGGTCAAGGAAGGGGAAGTCTTCGTTCAGGTGCCGCAGCGGCGGCCGTAGGGCGCGGGCGGAGGAGGCTGTTTCTCGATCGGCGTAACGATTAGGGGGTGCCTTGGTGGGTGAAACCGGAGTGCGGGACGGAAAGGGAGTCTTCCTGAGCGAGGCCGAATACGAACGGCTGCGTCTCATGGCCAAGGCCTTCGAGAGCGATCTGGATGCTGTGTTGATCTGCGATCCGCAGGGCGTCATCGCGGAGGCCAATCGCATCGCCGTCGCGTTATCGGGCTGCCGCCCGCCGAAAAAACTGATCGGCCGCAAGGTCGAATCCCTGTACTCGACGCGCAACGACATGCCCTTTGCCGACATTTGGGCGATGGCGGTCAGGGGCGGCACCTGGTATGGCGACGTCTGGCTCCTTCGCTCCCGCGGGCGGGACTACCGGGCGCATATGAGCATTGCCGCCGCCATGGGCGAGGCCGGCCACGCGGATCATTACATCGTGGAGTACTCCGACGCCACCGAGGAATGGGAGGCGGAACAGGCGCTCAAGGCGCGCACAGAGGAACTGGACCGCTCCAATAAGGAGCTGGAGCAGTTCGCCTACGTCGCCTCACACGACCTCCAGGAGCCCCTGCGCATGGTGGCGAGTTATACCCAGCTGCTGTCCCGGCGCTACAAGGGCAAACTCGACCAGGATGCCGACGAGTTCATCCATTTCGCGGTCGATGGCGCCACGCGCATGCAGGGGCTGATCAACGATCTGCTCAAGTACTCGCGCGTCGGCACGCGTGGCAGCCCTTTCGTCGCCACCGATTGCGACAAGGTGCTCGACGACGCGCTGGCCAATCTGGCGATCGCCATTCGCGAGAGCGGAGCGGTGATCACCCGCGATCCGCTGCCGGCGGTGATTGCGGACCCGATCCAGCTGACGCAGCTTTTCCAGAACTTGGTCGGAAACGCGATCAAGTTCCGCAAGCCCGGCGATGCGCCACGCATCCACGTCGGCGCGCGCCGCATCAACGACGGGTGGGAGTTTTCGGTGCGCGACAACGGCATCGGCATTTCGCCGGAATACTTCGACCGGGTTTTCGTCATTTTCCAGCGCCTGCACGCCAAGGAGGAGTACCCCGGCACGGGGATCGGCCTGGCGTTATGCAAGAAGATCGTGGAACGGCACGGCGGGCGCATCTGGGTGGCGTCGCGCCCCGGCGATGGCGCGACCTTCCTTTTCACGATCCGGGACAAAGAGGAGAACGACAATGATGAGTGACGACGAGGAAGGCGCAGGCAGACCGGCGGAGTTCCTGCTGGTCGAGGACAATCCGGGCGACGTGCGACTGACCCGCGAGGCCCTCAGCGAAAGCAAGCTGCGCAACAACCTGACGGTCGTTGGCGACGGCGTCGAGGCGATGGCCTTTCTGCGCCGGGAAGGCAAGTATGCCGGCGCGGCGCGGCCGGACCTGATCCTGCTCGACCTCAACCTGCCGAAGAAGAGCGGCCGCGAAGTACTGGCCGAGATCAAGGCGGATCCTTCGCTCAGGCGCATTCCGGTGGTCGTCATCACCTCGTCCGAGGCCGAACAGGACATCTTCGCCACCTACAACCTGCATGTGAACTGCTACGTGACCAAGCCGGTCGACCTGGACCAATTCATCAAGGTGGTTCGCTCGATCAGCACCTTCTGGCTCACCATCGTCAAGCTGCCGCCCGAGCGGTCATGAGCGACGAATCTGTCACCATCCTGCTGGTGGAAGACAATCCGGGTGACCAGCGCCTGGTCAGGGAAATGCTGGACGCGAGCGGTTACGGCGGCTTCCGCCTGCTGATCGCCGACCACCTGGCCGCAGCCGCGGCCATGCTCGACAGCGAGCCGGTCGACATCGTCCTGCTCGACCTGCGCCTGCCCGACGGCAACGGCCTCGATTCGCTGGTGAAGATGCATGCCCTATCGCCGGGCGTGCCGATCGTCGTCTTCTCCCAGGTGGAGGATGAGTCCCTGGCGGTCAAGGCGGTACGGATGGGCGCCCAGGACTTCCTGGTCAAGGCCCACATCAACGGCCCCCTGCTGACCCGCTCCCTGCGCTATGCCATGGAGCGCCGGCAGCTCGAGGAGCATCTCCACTACCTGGCGCATCACGACGCGCTCACCGGCCTGCCCAACCGCAAGCTCTTCTACGACCGCCTGACGCGCTCGCTCGCCCTGTCGCGCCGCCACCAGCGGCCCATGGCGCTGATGCTGGTAGACCTGAACGACTTCAAGCGCATCAATGACGCTCACGGCCATCATGTCGGCGACGAAATACTGAAACAGCTAGCCGATCGGCTCCAATGCTGCCTGCGCACGACCGACTGCGTGGCGCGCCTGGGCGGCGACGAGTTCATCCTGTTCGCGACCGACCTCTCAGACGCCCATCACGCCACCCGCGTCGCCCGCAAGATCATCGAAGTGCTGGCGCCGCCCTGCCTGATCGGGCAGCGGGATTTCGTCATGCGCGCCAGCGTCGGCATCGCCCTTTATCCGGATGACGGCGACGACATGGAGACCCTGGTGAAGAACGCCGACACGGCCATGTACCTGGCCAAGGGCCAAGGCCGGGAGGAGAGCCATTTCCGCTTCTATTCCCGCGACCTGGATGCCGGCGCCAGCGAGCGCATCGAGCTGGAGAATGCCCTGCGCCGGGCTCTGGAGCGCGAGGAGTTCGTGGTCAACTACCAGCCCCAGGTCGACCTGCACAGCAGTCGCGTCATCGGCGTCGAAGCCCTGTTGCGCTGGGACAGGGACGGGGAACTGCTGATGCCGGCCCGCTTCATGGCGGCGTTGGAAGAGTCCGGCCTCATCGTGCCGGTGGGCGGCTGGGTACTGGCCGAGGCTTGCCGGCAGGCCGCCGCCTGGCGCGCGGCGGGCCTGCCCCTGGGCAAGATCGCCGTCAACATCTCGCCGCGCCAGTTCCGCGACGAACACCTGGTCGAACGGGTGGCGCGTGTGCTGTGCGACTCCGGGCTCGATGCCCGGTTGCTGGAGCTGGAACTGTCCGAGGAATCCCTGTGCGAGGATGAGGAAATGGCGATAGACAAATTGCGGCGGCTCAACGCCCTGGGCGTTCACCTCGCCCTCGACAACTACCGAGCCCGTTCAGCCTCGCTGCGCGACCTCAAGCGCTTCCCGATCCACACCGTGAAGCTGGATCGCACCATCGTCCGCGATATGATCAGCAGCGCCGCGGACGCCGCCATCGTCCAGGCGGTGATCTCCGTGGCCCACGTGTTCAAGATGAAGGGCGTGGCGGAAGGCGTCGAGACGACCGACCAGGCCGACATGCTGCGCCGACAGACCTGCGACGACGCACAAGGCTTCGTCTTCAGCCGGCCCCTGTCGGCCGAGGCGCTGGCCGCCCTGTTGCAGGGAGCCGCCCCCCCTCTTCTCCCTCAGTAGGCATTCCCGTGCGGATACTCCTGGTCGAGGACAATGCGGGCGATGCGCGCCTGATCGAGCTGCTGCTCGACGAGGCGCGCGACGCTGGTCGTATTGGCGACGGCCGGGTCGAACGGGTGAGCACTGCGCGCGAGGCCGCGGCGCGCCTGGAATCCGGCGGCTTCGACGTCGTCCTGCTCGATCTTTCCCTGCCCGACGCCCAGGGACCGGAAACCTTCCGGAAAATCCGCAGCGCCGCGCCGGACTTGCCGGTTCTGGCTCTGACCGGCAACGACGACGAAAAACTTGCGCACGATCTGGTGTCGTCCGGCATGCAGGACTATCTCGTCAAGGGCCAGGTCGACGCCCGCCTGCTGGCGCGCGCCCTGCGCTACGCCATCGAGCGCAAGCGCAGCGAGAAGAAACTGCGCCTGGCCGTCGCGGCCCTCAAGCGCATCGAAGGGCAATTACGCCATCAGGCCCATCACGATGCCCTCACCGGGTTGCCCAACCGCATCCTGTTCCATGATCGCCTGGAGCAGGCGAGGGCCCTGGCGCGCCGCAACAAATCGTTTGCGGCGCTGATGTTTCTCGACCTGGATCGTTTCAAGCTCATCAACGACACCCTGGGCCATATCTGGGGCGACGTCCTGCTGAAGGAAACCGCCGAGCGGTTGCGGGGCTGCGTGCGCGCGGTGGATACCGTGGCCCGGCTCGGCGGCGACGAGTTCGCCATCATCCTGGGCGACCTGGCCAGCCGCGATGACGCGGCGCGCGTAGCCGGCAAGATCCTGCAGGCGCTGGCGCGCCCGTTCCGGCTGAGCGGACAAGAGGTGTTCGTCACCGGCAGCATCGGCGTCGCCGTCTGCGGCGAGGAGCCGGAAGAGTGCGGCGCCGGCGAGCCCGGCCTCGTCGAGCAGGCCGACATCGCCATGTACCACGCCAAGCACTCCGGCTGCAACAGCTTCCATTTCTACGCACCCGGCATGGGCGCCACGAGCCAGCAGTACCTGGCCATGGAGGCCGACCTCAGGCGCGCCCTGGATCAGGAGGCGTCCGATCAGCCGGGAGTGGACGGGCGGACAGTCCGGCGACGTAGCGCCGCCACCGCTCCACGTAGTTCCTAGCGGTGCGCCGGATGCGTTCCACGTCCTCGTCGGTCAACTCGCGCACCACCTTGCCGGGCGAGCCCATCACAAGCGAGCGGTCCGGGATCGTCTTGCCCTCCGGGATCAGGCTGTTGGCGCCGATCAGGCAGTTCCGGCCGATCACGGCGCGGTTCAGGATCACGCTCTTGATGCCGATCAGCGATTCGTCGCCGATGGTGCAGCCGTGCAGAACCGCCATATGCCCGACCGTGACCGCGCGGCCGACGGCCATCGGGACGCCGGCGTCGACGTGCAGGACGGAGCCGTCCTGGATGTTCGTGTCCTCGCCGATGGCGATCGTGTCGTTGTCGCCGCGCAGGACCGTGTTCCACCAGAGGCTGACGTTGCGGGCGAGGCGCACGTCGCCGATCACGGTCGCGTTCGGCGCGATCCAGACCGCGCCGTCCAGTTGGGGATGCTTGTCGCCCAGCGCGTAGATCGTCATGGGCGGATGGCGCGCAGGAATTCGTTGCGCAACGGGTCGGAAGTTTCAAAGGCGCCCGCGAAGGCCTGGGTGACGACGCGTTCGTCGCCGCGGCGGTCCTCGCCGAGCAGCAGGCAAAGCTGCTCGGCCTCGACCATGCATGCGGCGCCGCGCGCCTTGCCGTGATGCAGCAACGCCTCGGCGATGTCGCGCGTCATCCATTCCTGATAGGTGAAGCGGTGGCCGAGGGCGTCGACCAGCCGCGCGATGCGGCCGAAGCCGTGCAGCCGGCCGCCCGGCAGGTAGGCGACGTGCGCCACGCCGCGGAAGGGCACGAGGTGGTGCGGGCAGACGCCGTGGATGGCGATGCCGCGGATCACCACCATGTCGGAGCGATCGTCGGCGAAGCCATCGCCGAGCGCCTCGGCCGGGTCGATGTCGTAGCCGCCCAGCAGGCGCTTCTGCCAGAGTTCGCGCACGCGCTGCGCCGTGCGGCCCATGTGCGCCTCGTCGGCGTCGATGCCGCAGGCGGCCAGCAGGTCGGTCACGGCGCGCTCGAAGGCCGGCGCGTCGAAGGGGCGGGCGCGCGGGATGCCGATGCCGGAACGGGAAGACGGCGTGGAATCGCAGATCATTCGACGATTTTGTTGATCGGCAATTCGATGACGCCGCGCGCGCCGGCCTCGTACAGATCGGGGATCAGTTCGCGCACCTGTTTTTCCTGCACGACGGTGGAGAGTTCCACCCAGTCCGGATCGGACAGCGTCGAGACGGTCGGCGTCGCCAGCGCGGGCAGTATCTTCAGCACCGCGTCGACGCGGTCGCGCGGCACGTTCATCGAGAGCAGCACGCGCGTCGCGGCGGCGATCGCGCCCTTCAGCATCATCAGCACGCGCTCGGCCTTGGCGCGTTTCCAGCCGTCCGCAAGCGCATCGCGGTTGGCGATGAAGCGCGGCGTGCTCTCCAGCACGACGTGCATGATCTTGAGGTTGTTGGCGCGTAGCGACGAGCCCGTCTCGGAGACATCGACGATCGCATCCGCCAGGATCGGCGGCTTGACCTCGGTGGCGCCCCAGGAAAACTCCACGTTCGCCTCCACGCCGTGTTCGGCGAGGAACCGCTTCGTCATGCCGACCGTCTCGGTGGCGATGCGCTTACCCTGCAGGTCCTTCACGGTGGCGAAGGGCGAACCCTCCTTCGAGGCCATCACCCAGCGCACGATACCGTAGTTCGGCCAGGGCGCCCTGAGGTCGGCGAGTTCCTCGACATCGGCGCCGGTCTCCAGTATCCAGTCCAGCCCCGTGATGGCGCAGTCGATGATGCCCTGGCCGACGTAGCGCGCCATTTCCTGCGGACGGATCAGAATGCACTCGATTTCCGGATCGTCGATGTCCGGGTAGTAGGAGCGGCCGGAAATGCGCAGGTCGTAGCCCGCGCGGACGAACAGCTTCTGGGTGGTTTCCTGGAGGCTGCCTTTGGGGATGCCCAGGCGCAGTTTTCGGGGGGATTGGATCACGATGGATGGCTCCGGAGATGGCGCGGGGGCAAAGTTTACCGCCTGACCTTCCTGACGGGTGTCTTTCGGGGGGATGGGCGTTTCGCCTCGTCCTCGCGCACCCCGGCCGGGCGGATGTTGAGCGGCTGCTGCTTCACGCGGGTGCGCTTGAGGGTTGCCAGGATGTCCGCCGGCAGGTCGGCGGGCAGCTCGACGGTGCTGTGGTCGTCGAACAGGTGGATTTGGCCGATGAACTTTCCTTCGATGCCGCCCTCGTTGGCGATGGCGCCGACGATCTCCTTGGGGCTCGCGCCCTGGTTGCGGCCGACCTCGATGCGATAGCGGGCCAGCGGCGCATCGGCGGCGAAACCGCGGCGGGGGGCGGGCTCGCGCTTCTCGCGCGGCGGGCGGTCGGCGACGGAAGGACTCCGATTTTGAGATTCATAAAATTGGGGTTTGTCCCCTATTTCCTTCGTGTCCTCCATCTGCAGCGGACGTTCCCTCTGGGCGTGGAAGGCCAGCGCGGCGGCGATCTGGCGGGCGGAGAGGCCGGATTCCTCCTCCATCTGCCGCACCACGTCGAAGAAGAAATCGAGCTTCTCGCCTTCGAGCACTTCGACGATCTGCTCCTTGAACTGGGCGACGCGGCGGCCGGCCACCTCGCTGCGCGTGGGCAGGTTGATGGCCTCGATCTTCGCGCGCGTGGCGTGCTCGATGGCTTTGAGCATCCGCATCTCGCGCGGCGCGACGAACAGGATGGCGGTGCCGGTGCGCCCCGCACGGCCGGTGCGGCCGATGCGATGGACGTAGGCTTCGGTGTCGTAGGGCACGTCGTAGTTGATGACGTGGCTGATGCGCGGCACGTCGATGCCGCGAGCCGCGACGTCGGTGGCGACCACGATGTCCAGGCCGCCGCTCTTGAGCCGCTCGATCACCTGCTCGCGCAGGCCCTGGGTCATATCGCCGTTCAGGGCCGCCGCCTCGTAGCCGCGCGCCTCCAGCTTCTCGGCGAGGTCGACCGTGGCGATCTTGGTGCGCACGAAGATCAGGGCGGCGTCGAAGTCGGCCTCGACTTCGAGCATGCGCGTCAGCGCCTCCAGCTTGTCGGCGCCGCGCGCCAGCCAGTATCGCTGCTTGATGGCGGCCACCGTCGTCGTGGCGGAACGAATCTTCACTTCCTGCGGCTCGCGCAGGTGCTTCCTCGCGACGCGGCGAATCGGCTCGGGCATGGTCGCGGAAAAGAGCGCCGTCTGGCGCGTGGCCGGCGTGTGTTCGAGGATCCATTCGACGTCGTCGATGAAGCCCATGCGCAGCATCTCGTCGGCCTCGTCCAGCACCAGCATCGACAGGTTGTCGAGGCTGAGGCTCTTGCGCTCCAGGTGGTCCATGACGCGGCCCGGCGTGCCGACGATGACGTGGGCGCCGCGCGAGAGCGCGCGCAGCTGCACGACCATGCTCTGGCCGCCGTAGACCGGCAGCACGTGGAAGCCGGGCATGTGGTGGGCGTATTTCTGGAAGGCCTCGGCGACCTGGATCGCCAGCTCGCGCGTCGGCGTGAGCACCAGCGCCTGCGGCATCTTTTTGGCGAGGTCGAGCCGGGCCAGCAGGGGCAGCGCGAAGGCCGCCGTCTTGCCGGTGCCCGTCTGGGCTTCGCCGAGCAGGTCGCGGCCGGCGAGCAGGTGCGGGATGCAGGCGGCCTGGATGGGCGAGGGCGTCTCGTAGCCGACGTCGGTCAGCGCTTCGATCAGGGCGGGCGGCAATTGCAGCGCCGCAAAGGATTCGATGGGTTCGGTCATGGCATGCCCGCGCGGGCGGGGGAGGAATGCTGGCCGGGTCTGACCAGAGAGGCGACCATTATCGCAGACGAGTCAAGTAGACTTCCAGCCATGGATGAAAACGACAAGCGGGTCGCCATTATCGGCGCCGGGCCGGCCGGGCTGATGGCGGCGGAGATGCTGGCGCGCGGCGGCGCGGCCGTCGATGTATTCGACGCCATGCCCTCCGTGGGGCGCAAGTTCCTGATGGCGGGCAAGGGCGGGCTCAACCTCACCCATGCCGAGCCATTCGATGCATTTATCGCGCGCTATGGCGTCGGCCGCGAGTGGGTGAGGCCGTGGCTGGCGGAGTTCGGCCCGGAGGCGCTGCGCGAGTGGGCGCGCAGCCTGGGCGTCGAGACTTTTGTCGGCTCGTCGGGCCGCGTCTTCCCTGTTGAAATGAAGGCCGCCCCCCTGCTGCGCGCGTGGCTGCGGCGGCTGCGCGCGGGCGGCGTGCGATTCCGCATGCGACACCGCTGGCTCGGATGGGACGCCGACGGCGCGCTGCGCTTCGCCACGCCGGCGGGCGAGGTGAAAGTCAGCGTCGGCGGGACGGCGGCGGTCCTGGCCCTGGGCGGCGGCAGCTGGGCGAAGCTGGGCTCCGACGGCGCCTGGATGCCGTGGCTCGCGGAGCGCGGCGTGGCCGTCGCGCCGCTCAAGCCGGCCAACTGCGGCTTCGACGTCATGTGGAGCGATCATTTCCGCGAAAAGTTCGCCGGACGGCCGGTGAAGCCGGTGGTGGCGGCGTTCGCGGGGCAGCGTCGCCAGGGCGAGTTCGTCGTCACGGAGCACGGCGTCGAGGGCGGGCTGATCTACGCTTTTTCCGCCGCCCTGCGCGACGCCATCGAGCGTGAGGGCGGCGCGACGCTGCACCTCGATCTCGCGCCGGGCAGGAGCGCCGAATGGCTGAAGGATGAGATCGCGCGTCCACGTGGATCCCGCTCGATGGGCAGCCACCTGCAAAGCCGCGCCGGCATCGCGGGGGTCAAGGCCGGGCTGCTGCGCGAATGCGCGTCGAAGGCGGACTATGCCGATCCCGCGCGGCTCGCCGCCGCGATCAAGTCGCTGCCGCTGAAGCTCGTCGCGCCGCGTCCGCTCGACGAGGCGATCAGCAGCGCCGGCGGCGTCATGGCCGAATCGCTCGACGCGAACCTGATGCTGCGCGGCCTGCCCGGCGTGTTCTGCGCCGGCGAGATGCTCGACTGGGAGGCCCCGACCGGCGGCTACCTGCTCGCCGCCTGCTTCGCCAGCGGCGCCGCGGCGGGAAAAGGGGCGTTGGCATGGCTGTCCCAGCTGCGATAATGGCGACCCCGCCCATTCAGCAAGCCCCCCATGTCCATCCAATGGTTCCCCGGCCACATGACCTCGGCCCGCAAGAAGGCCGCCGAGACAATGGCCACGACCGACGTGGTCGTCGAGGTGCTCGACGCCCGCTGCCCCGAGGCGAGCCGAAACCCGATGATCCGCGAACTGCGGCTGGCCCGGCAGCGGCCCAGCCTCGTCGTGCTCAACAAGGCCGACCTGGCCGATCCGGCGGCGACGAAGGCCTGGCTTGATCATTACGATCGCCAGCCCGGAGTGAAGGCGGTGGCGCTTTCATGCAAGAAGCCCGGCGAGGCGGCGCGCATCCCCGCGCTATGCCAGGCGCTGGCGCCCCATCGCAACGACACGACCAAGCCTCTGCGCCTGATGATCATGGGCATCCCCAACGTCGGCAAGTCGACGCTGATGAACGCGCTGGTCAAGCGCCGCGTGGCGGCCGTCGGCGACGAGCCGGCGATCACCAAGGCGCAGCAGCGCTGGGACATCGGCCCGCGCCTGACGCTGGTGGACACGCCGGGCCTGATGTGGCCGAAGATCGAGCATGAATCCGACGGCTACCTGCTCGCCGCCAGCCACGCCATCGGCCGCAACGCCGTCATCGATTCCGAGGTGGCCGCCTTCCTCGCCGACATCCTGCTGGCCCGCTATCCGGCGCTGCTGAAAGCCCGCTACGGATTCCAGACGGAGGGCATGGACGGCGTCGACGTGGTGGAGGCCGTGGCGAGGAAGCGCGGCTGCATCCTCAAGGGCCGCCGCGGCGGCGAGCTCGACCTAGAGAAGGCCGCCATGGTCCTGCTGACGGACTACCGAGACGGGCTGCTGGGCCGCATCAGCCTGGAAACGCCGCAGACGCGCCAGGCGATGCTGGCCGCGTCCGCTTCCTAGGCCCTCAGCAGCACGGTCTTCAGCGGCGGCCGGCCGTCGGGGCTGGGGAAGTCGGCCTCGGGTGATATCCATTCGGCGTCGCGGATGGTCCGCCCCGCTTTCAGGGCGCTGCGCCGCAGCTGGTCCAACCATGCCTCGCGTTCGACTTCGGCGACGTTGTTGCAGCAGACCAGCGTGCCACCCTCGGCGGTGCATAGCAGCGCGGGTTTGAACAGCGCCGGGTAGTCGTTGATGAGGTCCACCACGCCGAAGGGGCTCTTGGCGTAGCGCGGCGGGTCGAGGAAGACGATGTCGAATCGGCGCGGCTCCAGTTTCGGGAAGGCCGGCATGCGCTTGCCGCGCACCCGCGTCGGCTGGCCCAGCCCTGAGAACTGGCGCATGGCGGCGAATGCATCGCTCTGGATGAAGCGCGGGCGGGTCTGGAGATCGTTGAGCCGCGCGTTTTCCTTGCCGACGGCCAGGCTGGACTCCGCGAAGTCCACATTGACCACGAAGCTCGCGCCGGCCTTCGATGCGGCGATGCCGACGCCGCAGGTGTAGGCGAAGAGGTTGAGCAGGGTCTTGCCCTCATTTTTCCCCTTGGCTTCCTTCATCACGCGGCGTCGCGCGGCGCGCAGGTCGAGGAACAACCACGGGTCCTGGCCGGCGTGGCGGCCCTGGATGCGATAGCTCACGCCCATCTCGCGGGCGATGCGCGGCCGCATCGCGGCGGCCAGCGCTTCCCCTTCGAGCGCGTTGCCGATGCGGGAATTGGCATTGCTGCGGTCGTTGTACACGCACGCCAGGCCGGGTAGGGCGGCGGCGTAGAAGGCTTCCAGTTCGGCGAGTTGCGCGGCGTCGAGCGGCGAGTGGAAGCTCTGCGCCAGCAGCAGGTCGCCATAGCGGTCGACCGTCAGCCCCGGCCGGCCCTCGACGCTGCCGTGGAAGAGCCGGTAGGCGTCGGTCTGTTCGGCATGCAGGCGCTCGATCAGCGGCTGTCGGGATTCGAGCGCGGCGAGGAGTCTGTTTTTCATCGGATATCCGGGGTGGGGTGGGTGCGATTGGCAGGATATTGGCGCGCCTTCTTCAACTTGCCGACGACGTGCATCTCGCACTTCTTGCAGTCGAAGCGCAGGATGAGCTTTTCATTGCCGTTGATCAACGTCATCGGGTCGGGGCGGAGGCCCTTCACTTCCCTGGGGCATAGGTTGAAGCTGTAGCGCAGGCAGTGCTTCGTGACCATCAGCGACACGAGCCCCTTTTCATGGTTCGCTTCGTAGGCGTCGGCGATCACGCGAACGCCGTGCTTTTCGTGGAAGGCGCGGGCCCTGGCGTTGAGGACGTTGCCGAGGTAGGAGAGTTCGGTTTCCGGAAAAGCCGGCGCGGGCGAGGCGGCGGCTGCGCGGGGCGGGCGCCGGTAGGCGGCGAGCCGCGCGGCTTCGAGCCTGCCGACGGCGTCGCGGCGCAGGGCGTTGATGGCGGATGCCGGCAGGAACCAGGGCTGCGACAGGTCCAGGGCGACTTCGCCGGCTTCGAAGATCGTGTTGCCGAGCTTGCCCAGGCCCTCGCGCAGCGTGGCCAGCGCGCGCCCGGCGTTCTGCGCCGCCTCCTTCGCATGGGGCAGCGCGGCGGCGGCACTGACGCCGTCCTCGTCGGTCATCGCGAGCCGGAAGCCGTCGGGCGTTTCGGAGAGTTCCATGCGCACGCCGATGCGGCGCTCGGCGGATTTCCTCTCCAGCGCCCGCTCGAACTCCTGGTCGCGGTTGCGGAAGAGCGTCGTGCCGACGGCGAGCTTGCCGGGCAGGGTTGCCGGGAAGATGCGGTTGCCTTCGACGCGGTTGATTCGCACGCCGGCCAGCTCTCCATGGCCGTCGAACCAGCTCACGCCGTCGCCATTGTGGAGCGTGGCGGCGGACTCGACCTCGAACCAGTCGGGCCCGAGGGCGCTGACCGTGCCGATTTCCTCGCCGGCGAACTTCGGGGTGTCGAAGGCGCCGATGTCTTTGTTCCGGCCGGTGACGAAGTAGTCGGTCGCGCCGCGGTTGAAGGTCTTTTCCGGGCGCGGCGCGAATGCGTGGGCGCTGCGGCCCGACGAGGCGCGGCGGTATTGCGGGCATTCCCCGATGAGGGCGTCGAGCAGTTGCCGGTAGTGCGCGGTGACGTTCTTGACGTAGGAGAGGTCCTTGAGCCGGCCCTCAATCTTGAACGAGCGGATGCCGGCCTCGACGAGGGCGCGCAGGTTGGCGCCCTGGTCGTTGTCCTTCAGCGACAGCAGGTGCTTTTCGGCGGCGACGATGCGGCCGGCGTCGTCGGCCAGGGTCCAGGGCAGCCGGCACATCTGCGCGCATTCGCCCCGGTTGGCGCTGCGGCCGGCGAGTGCGTGGCTGATGTTGCACTGTCCGCTGTAGCTCACGCAGAGCGCGCCGTGGACGAAGAACTCCAGGGTCGCCGTGGTGCGGGCGCTGACTTTCCGGATCTCGTCGAGGGTCAGTTCACGCGCCAGCACGAGCTGCGAGAAGCCGGCGTCCTGGAGGAACCGGGCCTTTTCCGGCGTGCGGATGTCGCACTGGGTGCTGGCGTGGAGCTGGATCGGCGGCAGGTCGAGTTCTAGCAGGCCCATGTCCTGCACGATCAGCGCGTCGGCGCCGGCCTCATACGCCTGCCAGGCGATGCGCCGCGCCTCTTCCAGCTCGTCGTCCCGCAGGAGGGTGTTCAGGGCGACATGGACACGCGCGTTGAATCGGTGGGCATGGTCGGCCAGCCTGCCGATTTCGGCCACCGCGTTGCCGGCCGAGGCCCGCGCCCCGAAGGCCGGCCCGCCGATATAGACGGCGTCGGCGCCGTGGTCGATGGCGGCGATGCCGAAGTCGGCGTTCTTCGCGGGGGCGAGGAGCTCGAGGCGTTGCAAGCGGTCGGGATCAGCGGGCAATGGGTTTGTAGCGGATGCGGCGCGGCTTCGCCCCTTCCTCGCCGAGCCGTCGCTTCTTGTCTTCCTCGTACTCGTGGTAGTTGCCCGCGAAGAAGTTCCATTGCGACTCGCCCTCGCAGGCGAGGATGTGGGTGGCGATGCGGTCGAGGAACCAGCGGTCGTGGCTGATGACCAGCACGCAGCCCGAGAATTCCAGCAGCGCGTCCTCGAGCGCGCGCAGGGTTTCGACGTCGAGGTCGTTCGAGGGTTCGTCGAGCAGCAGCACGTTGCCGCCCTGGATCAGCGTCTTGGCGAGGTGCAGCCGGCCGCGTTCGCCGCCGGAAAGGTTGCCGACGATCTTGCCCTGGTCGGCGCCCTTGAAGTTGAAGCGGCCGAGATAGGCGCGGCTGGGCATCTCGAACCTGCCGACGGTGAGGATGTCGGCGCCGCCCGAGACCGCTTCGAACACCGTCTTGTCGTTCTCCAGCCCTTCGCGCGACTGGTCGACCGAAGCGATCTTCGCCGTCGGGCCGATGACGATCCCGCCGGCATCGGGCTGCTCGATGCCCTGGATCATGCGGAACAGCGTGGACTTGCCTGCGCCGTTGGGGCCGATGATGCCGACGATCGCGCCGGGCGGCACCTTGAATGAGAGGTTGTCGATCAGCAGCCGGTCGCCGAAGGCCTTGGTCACGTTCGCAAACTCGATGACCTCGTTGCCGAGCCGCTCGCCGGGCGGGATGAAGATTTCCTGCGTTTCGTTGCGCTTCTGGTATTCGACGCTCGACATTTCCTCATAGCGCGCCAGGCGCGCCTTGCTCTTGGCCTGGCGGGCCTTCGGGTTCTGGCGCACCCATTCGAGCTCCTGCTTCATCGCCTTCATGTGGGCGTCGACCTGCTTCTGTTCCTTTTCAAGCCGGTCTTCCTTCTGCTCCAGCCACGACGAGTAGTTGCCCTTCCACGGGATGCCGTGGCCGCGGTCGAGTTCGAGGATCCACTCCGCCGCGTTGTCGAGGAAGTAGCGGTCGTGGGTGACGGCGACCACGGTGCCGGGGAAACGCACCAGGAACTGTTCCAGCCATTCGACGGACTCGGCGTCGAGGTGGTTGGTCGGCTCGTCGAGCAGCAGCATGTCGGGCTTTGAAAGAAGCAGCTTGCACAGCGCGACGCGGCGCTTCTCGCCGCCGGACAGGTTTTTCACGACGGCGTCCCAGGGCGGCAGGCGCAGCGCGTCGGCGGCGATTTCCATCTGGGTCTCGGTGTCCGATCCGGCGGTGGCCAGGATGGCCTCGTACTTCGCCTGTTCCTCGGCGAGCTTGTCGAAGTCGGCCTCGGGGTCGGCATAGGCGGCGTATATCTCGTCGAGTTTCTGGCGGGCTTCCATGATTTCGCCGAGCCCCGATTCGACCTCGGCCTTGACGGTGGCCTCCGGGTCGAGCTGCGGTTCCTGCGCGAGGTAGCCGATGCGGATGCCCGGCTGGCGCTGCACCTCGCCGTCGAATTCGTGGTCCTCGTCGGCCATGATCTTCAGCACGGTGGACTTGCCGGAGCCGTTGAGGCCCAGCAGGCCGATCTTGGCGCCGGGGAAGAAGGACAGCGAAATGTCCTTGATGATCTGGCGCTTGGGGGGAACGATCTTGCTCACGCGGAGCATGCTCATTACATACTGGGCCATGGGACTTCCTATGCTTGCTCGTCGAGCGCGATGTCGACCATCAGGTCGTTGGAGATCTTTTCGAGCTCGGCGGTCAGGGCGCCGACGTCGAGCGACGGGTCGGCCAGCAGGTCGGCGCTGGCGTGGAAGAGTACCTCGGCCGACATCGGCGCGCTCGAGGTGTGCGTGGCGAGTTCCTCGACGTTGACGGCGTGGCGGGCCAGCACCTGCGAGACCTCGCGCACGATGCCGATGCGGTCGTGCCCGACGAGCGCAAGCTTGAGCCGCCGTCCCGCACCGGCTGACTTTTCCTTCGCCGCGGATTCCGCGGTCACCTTGAGGCCGGATAGGTTCGCGAGCGCGGCCTTGAGCGCCCCGGCCTGGGCGGCCGGCACGGCCACCCGCACGATGCCGGCGAACTTGCCGGCGAGGTGCGCCATCGAGGATTCGAGCCAGTTGCCCTGGTGGGCGGAGATGGCCGCGGACAGCTCGCCGACGAGGCCGGGCCGGTCGTCGCCGATGACGGTGAGGATCAGGAAGGTGTCACTCATGGGCAGGGTTCTCCGGCAGCGGGCAGGCGCAGAACAGGTTGCGGTCGCCCCAGACGTCGTCGATGCGATTCACGGACGGCCAGAACTTGTTCTCCATGACCCAGGGCAGCGGGAAAGCGGCGACCTGCCGGCTATAGGGGCGGTTCCAGTCGGCCTCGGCCAGGTCGGCCTGCGTATGGGGAGCGCGCTTGAGCGGGTTGTCGTCGGCCGGCCATTCGCCCTGTTCGACCTTCCGTATCTCATCGCGGATGGACGCCATGGCCTCGATGAAGCGGTCGAGCTCGGCCTTCGATTCCGATTCCGTCGGCTCGACCATCAGCGTGCCGGCGACCGGGAAGCTCACCGTCGGCGCGTGGAAACCGTAGTCCATGAGTCGCTTGGCAATGTCGATTTCGGCAATCCCGGTGGCGGCCTTGAGGGCGCGCACGTCGAGGATGCACTCGTGGGCGACGCGGCCATGGCTGCCGGTGTAGAGGACGGGGTAATGATCCTTGAGCCGCGCGGCGACGTAGTTGGCGTTGAGGATCGCAACCTTCGTCGCCCGCGTCAGCCCCTCGCCGCCGAGCAGCGCGATGTACATCCAGGAGATCGGGAGGATGGAAGCGGAGCCGAAGGGCGCGGCCGAGACCGCGCCCGATGTCCCCAGCGAAACATGCCCCGGCGCGTGTGGCGCAAGATGCGCCTTGAGGCCGATGGGCCCCATGCCGGGGCCGCCGCCGCCGTGCGGGACGGCGAAGGTCTTGTGCAGGTTGAGGTGCGAGACGTCGGCGCCGATGCTGGCCGGCGAGGTGAGGCCGACCTGGGCGTTCATGTTCGCGCCGTCCATGTAGACCTGGCCGCCGGCGGCATGGATGGCGGCGCAGATGTCCTTCACCGCCTCCTCGAACACGCCGTGCGTGGAGGGGTAGGTGATCATGAGGCAGGCGAGGTTCGGCGCGTGCTGCGCGGCCTTCGCCTTGAGGTCGGCGACGTCGACGTTGCCGCTCTCGTCGCAATCGACCACCACAACCTTCAGGCCGCACATTTGGGCCGTGGCGGGGTTGGTGCCGTGCGCGGATTTCGGGATGAGGCATACGTCGCGGTGGCCCTCGCCCTGCGCGGCCTGGTAGCGGCGGATGGTGACCAGCCCCGCGTATTCGCCTTGCGCGCCCGAGTTGGACTGCATGCTGATGGCGTCGAAGCCGGTGACGGCCTTGAGCCCATCTTCGAGGCCGCGAATCATCTCCAGGCTGCCGGCGGCCTGGTCGGAAGGCGCAAAGGGATGCAGATTGGCGAACGCCGGCCAGGTGACGGGGATCATCTCGGCCGTGGCGTTGAGCTTCATGGTGCATGAGCCCAGCGAGATCATCGAGTGGTCCATCGCGAGGTCGCGGTTCTGGAGGCGCTTGAGGTAGCGCAGCATCTCGTGTTCGGTGTGGTAGGCATTGAACACGGGATGGGTCAGGATGGCGTCGGCGCGCAGCAGGCCCGTCAGGGGACTCGATGCCGCGGCCTTGGCGTCGAGGGCGGCGATGTCCGCCTCCCGGCCAGTCAGCGATTTCAGGATCGCAGCCACATCCTCGCGCGTGGTCGTCTCGTCGAGCGAGATGCCGCGCACGGTGTCCGAGACGGTGCGCAGGTTGTAGCCCGGCACCTCCGCCGCCGTCTCGACGTGGATCGTGTCGAACCAGCGCCGCGTCAGTACATTCACGCCGGCGGCCTTCAGCCCCCCGGCGAGGATCGAGGTCAGCCGGTAGATGCGGCCGGCGATGGTCATCAATCCCTGCGGGCCGTGATACACGGCGTACATGCCGGCCATGTTGGCGAGCAGCACCTGCGAGGTGCAGATGTTGGAATTGGCCTTCTCGCGCCGGATGTGCTGCTCGCGCGTTTGCAGCGCCATGCGCAGCGCCTTCTTTCCGCGGGCATCGACCGAAACGCCGATGATGCGGCCCGGCACGGAGCGCTTGTGCTCGTCGCGGCAGGCGAAGAATGCGGCGTGCGGGCCGCCGAAGCCCATGGGGATGCCGAATCGCTGCGATGAGCCCAGGGCGATGTCCGCCCCCATGGCGCCGGGCGACTTCGTCAGCACCAGCGCCATCGGGTCGGTGGCGACCGCCGTCACGGCGCCGCTGACTTTCACGGCCGCGATGATGTCGGTGAGGTCGACGATCTCGCCGCGCTGGTTCGGGGTCTGGAAAAGGGCGCCGAAGATGTCATGCTCATTTGCGTAACGGGGTGCATCGGCCGCCGGCCCGAGGATCAGATCGAAGCCGAAGAAGCCGGCGCGCGTCCTCACCACGTCGATGGTCTGCGGGAAGCAGTCCTCGTCGACGAAGAATGCGTTCGATTTCGACTTGGCTGTGCGCCGCGCCATGGTCATCGCCTCGGCCGCCGCCGTGGCTTCATCCAGCAGCGATGCATTGGCCAGGTCCATGCCGGTCAGGTCCATGACCATCTGCTGCCAGTTGAGCAGCGCCTCCAGCCGGCCCTGCGCGATCTCGGCCTGGTAGGGCGTGTAGGCCGTGTACCAGCCGGGGTTCTCCAGAACGTTCCTCAGGATGACGTTCGGCGGCAGCGTGCCGTAATAGCCCAGGCCGATCAGCGATTTCTTCGCCGTGTTCTTCGCCGCGATGGCCGCGAGCCGCGCCAGCGCCTCGTGCTCGCGCATCGGGCCGGGCAGGGGGAGCGGGCCGGGCAGGCGGATGGCGGCGGGAACGGTCTCCTCGATCAGGCGGTCGAGGCTGGGCGCGCCGACGGCCGCCAGCATCGCGGCCATGTCGTAACCGCCATCGTTGCCGGAGCCGATGTGGCGGCCGAGAAATTCGTCGCGCTGCTCCAGCGCAGCGAGCGGAAGGGCGTTGGGCATGGAAGGCGGGACTCAGTGCTCGTCTGCGATGGCGGCGTAGCCGGCGGCGCCCAGCAGGCCGTCGAGGTCGGCCGGGTTGGCGGGTTTCAGCTTGAACAGCCAGGTGCCGTAGGCGTCCTTGTTCACGCTTTCCGGCGCATCCGTGGCGGCGTCGTTGCGGGCGACCACCAATCCTGCCACCGGCGCGTAGATGTCCGAGGCGGCCTTGACCGACTCGACCACCGCGCATTCCTCGCCGGCCTTCACCGTGCGGCCGGCGTCGGGCAGTTCGAGGAACACGATGTCGCCCAGCGCGTCCTGCGCGTGGTCGGTGATGCCGACGGTGACGGTGCCGTCGGCTTCGAGGCGGGCCCACTCGTGGGATTTGGCGTATTTCAGGTCGGCGGGGACGTTCATGCGGGTTCTCCTTGGATCAATGACTTGCCGTGGCGGACGAAGGTGGGCTTGACGACTTTCGCCTTGATGCGCTTGTCGCGGATTTCGACTTCGACGGTGTCGCCGGGGGCGATGCCGGCCGGCACGCGGGCCAGCGCGATGGACTGGTTGAGGGCGGGCGAGAAGCTGCCGCTGGTAGTCTCGCCCTCGCCCAGCGGCGTGACGATCTTCTGGTGGGCGCGCAGCACGCCGCGGTCCTGCAGCACGAGACCGACGAACCGGCGCGCGGGCTTCATCGCTTCGAGCGCCTTGCGGCCGATGAAGTCGCGCGAGGCGTCCTTCATGTCGAGGGTCCAGCCCAGCCCCGATTCGAGCGGGTTTTGCGTTTCGTCCATGTCCTGGCCGTATAGGTTCATGCCGGCTTCGAGCCGCAGGGTGTCGCGCGCGCCCAGGCCGCAGGGGGCGACGCCGGCGGCGATGAGCGCGTCCCAGGCGGCGGGCGCCCCGGCGGCGGGCAGACTGATCTCGAAGCCGTCCTCGCCGGTGTAGCCGGTGCGTGCGATCAGCCAGTCCTTCATCCCGCTCCATTCGGCGGCCTGGAAGACGATCAGGCTTTCGCTTGCCGCACGGCTTCCGGGAAAGGCGGCCCAGAACTTCTCCCGAGCGTTCGGCCCCTGCACGGCGATCATGGCCAGATCGCGCCGGGGCTTGAGGCGGAGGGCGAAATCCGACGCACGGGCCTGCATCCAGGCCATGTCTTTGTCGGCGGTGCCGGCGTTGACGACGATGCGGTAGCGGCCGGGTTCGAAGAAATAGACGATCAGGTCGTCGATGACGCCGCCGTCCTCCTTCAGCATGCAGGAATAGAGCGCCTTGCCGGGCAGGGTCAGCCGGGCGACGTCGTTGGCGAGCAGGCGGCGCAGGTAGCGCGTCGCGTCGGGGCCGGAGAGGTCGATGGCCATCATGTGCGAGACGTCGAACATGCCGGCATCCGTGCGGACGCGGTGGTGCTCCTCGATCTGCGAGCCGTAGTGGATGGGCATGTCCCAGCCTGCGAAGTCGACGATCTTGCCGCCGGCGGCGAGGTGGGATTCGTAAAGGGGGGTGCGTTTTGCCACTGAACTTCTCCTCAGTCGCCGCCGATGGTGCCGACGCGGTTGGAGGCCTGGTTGCCCTGGCCGACGGCGACGGCGCTGGCCTCGCGGGCGCTGGCGTTGATGCGCGTGTTGCCCTGGATCTGCGTGCCGCCGGCGCTTGCGCGCCGCTCGGCGGGGGCGCGTTGGAGGGCGTCATGCAGCCCTTCAAGTCGGCCCTCGTTGCGCGTCGGCCTGAAGAAGGCGGGTACCGAGGGCAGGATCACCGGGGCCGCGGCCATCGGGGCGAAGCCGGCTTGGCCGCGGTCGACGTCGACGCTGCCGTGTTCGCTCCTGATGCTCGTGCCGCCGGCATTGACCTTGTCGTAGGTGCCGGTCTCGCCCAGGTCGCTGCCGGGCGGGATCACCAGGGCCTCGTGGTCGGTGCCGCGGATGCCGATGGTGGCGGTGGGCGTCAGGATGCGCACGCTGTTCGGGTTGCGGCGGCCGATCCAGCCGGTGATGGCGCGCAGGGCGCCGCGGGCGAGAGAAATGACGCTGCTGTCGGTGTCCCGGCCCTTGTTCTGGAATCGGACGAGGGTCATGCGCGCATCGGGGCGAACGGCGACCACGCTGCCGTCGTCGAGCGTCATGTGGACTTCGCCGTCCCGGCCGGTGGTGATCGTGTCGCCCTGGCGGACGGTCTCGCCGACATTCGCCGATCTGGGTTTGTCCTTCGCGTCGACGATGCTCACGCTGCCTTCCATCAGGTCGATGCGGCCCGCCTGCCGGGCCTGGGCGGCGAGGCAAGAGAATCCCAGCAGCAGCGCAAAGGCGAGATTCCTGACCATGGCCGTTCCCCTTGCTTAGTCGAGGACGTGGGACACCAACCCGTCGGCCAGCTTCGGCTCGAACCAGGTGGACTTGGGCGGCATGACCTGCCCCGAATCGGCTACCGCCATCAGCTGGTCCATGCGCGTCGGATGCATGGCGAAGGCCGCCGCCATCTCGCCGCTGTCCACGCGCTTTTCGAGCTCGCCCAAGCCGCGAATCCCGCCGACGAAGTCGATGCGCTTGTCGCGGCGCAGGTCGGTGATGCCGAGAATCGGCCCGAGCACATGCGCCGAAAGCAGCGAGACGTCGAGGTTTTCAACCGGGTCCTGCACGAACAGCTTCGGGTCGATATTGAGGCGGTACCAGCGGCCGGATAGGTAAAGGCCGATCTCGCCGTGGCACGACGGCTTCACGGCGCCGCAGGCGGGCGAGACGAGAAAACGCTCTTCGACGCGAGCGAGGAATGCGTCCGACGAAAGCCCGTTGAGGTCCTTCACCACCCGGTTATAGTCGAGGATCTTCATCTGTCGTTGGGGGAAGATCACCGAGAGGAAATGGTCGCAGGAAAGTTTGCGGCCGTCGGCCGCTGGATGCCGTGCGGCGGCGACGCGTGCGGCGGCGGCCGAGCGGTGGTGGCCGTCGGCGATGTAGAGCGCCGGCAGGGCGTCGAAGGCGGCGGTGACCTGCGCGATCAGGCCGGCGTCATGCACCGCCCATATCCGGTGGCGGATGCCGTCGTCGGCGGTGACGTCGGCTTCCGGCTGCCCCTGGTGCATCCGGTCGATCAGCGCGTCGACGACCGGGTCGGACGGGCAGGCGAGCAGCACCGGGCCGGTCTGGGCGCCCAGGGCCTCGATCTGGCGGACGCGGTCGTCCTCCTTATCGGGCCGCGTGAACTCGTGCTTGCGGATGAGGTTTGCGTTGTAGGCCGACACCGAGGCGGCGGCGACCAGGCCGGTCTGCACATGGTCGCCCATCTGGAGCTGGTAGGCGTAGTAGCCGGGCGCCTCGTCGCGCACGAGGACGCCGGCCGAGAGCATCCTTTCCAGGTTCTCCGCGGCCTTGGCATAGACGGCGGGCGCATAGGGGTCGGTTTCGGGCGGGAGGTCGATTTCCGGCTTGGAGATGTGCAGGAAGGACCAGGGCTTCCCGGCGGCCCGGAGGCGGGCCTCGTCGCTGGAGAGCACGTCGTAGGGCGGGGCGGCGACGTCGGCGGCGCGTCCGGGGGCGGGGCGCAGGCCGCGGAAGGGCTTGATCAGGGACATGTCGGTTCCAGTGGTTCCAGGGTCAGGCGCCGGGGCGGGCACGATCGGCGAGCGGGCCGCGCAGCGCGGCGCGGGCGTCCCGGATCATCTTCTCCGTGGTCGGCCAGTCGACGCAGGCGTCGGTGACGGAGCAGCCGTATTTCAGCTTCGACAGGTCGTCGGGAATCGACTGGTTGCCGGCCTCGATGAAGCTCTCGATCATCAGCCCGACGATGGAGCGGTTGCCCATGCGGATCTGGTTCACGCAGTCCTGCATCACCAGGGGCTGCAATTCGGGCTTCTTGTAGCTGTTGGAGTGGGAGCAATCCACCACCACGTTTTCCGGCAGTCCGGCCTTGGCCAGCGCCTTCTCGGCCATGGCGATGCTGACGGTGTCGTAGTTGGGCCGGTCGCCGCCGCCGCGCAGGACGAGGTGGCCGTAGCGGTTGCCGCGCGTGCGCACGACCGAGGAGCGGCCCTGCATGTTGATGCCGAGGAAGCTGTGGGGCTTCGAGGCGGAAAGGATGGCATTGACGGCGGTTTCCACCGAGCCGTCCGTGCCGTTCTTGAAGCCGACGGGCGTGGACAGGCCGGAGGACATCTCGCGGTGGGTCTGCGATTCCGAGGTGCGCGCGCCGATGGCCGTCCAGGACAGCAGGTCGCCCAGGTACTGCGGCGCGATGGGGTCGAGCGCCTCGGTGGCGGCCGGCAGGCTCAGCTCGTTCACCGCCAGCAGGAATTCGCGCGCCTTCTGCATGCCTTCCTCGATGTGGAAGGAATCGTCCATGCGCGGGTCATTGATGTAGCCCTTCCAGCCCGTCGAGGTGCGCGGCTTCTCGAAATAGACGCGCATGACCAGCACGAGGGTGTCGGCCACTTCGTCGGCCAGCTTCCTCAGCCGCCGCGCGTAGTCGAGGCCGGCGGCGGCGGCGTGAATCGAGCAGGGGCCGACGACGACGAACAGCCGCGGGTCCGTCCGGTCAAGGATCGCCTCCATGGCGCGCCGTCCCGCCAGAACGGACTCCGCGGCGGACTCCGATAGCGGCAGGCGGGCGTGGATTTCCTCCGGCGTCGGCATGGGCGCGAAGGATTCGATGTTGAGGTTTTCGGTAGGTTGCATGGGCAGCGTCGCGTCGGCGACCGGCAGGTTTGACTGGAAGTGCAATTGTAGCGCGGCTGGTGCGCAATCCCGCCGGTCGGCCACAAACTGGCGAGGATTTGATATTGTTCGTCTTTTGTCATTGTCTGCCCAAGAGCGTCACCATAAATTTGAGGGAGTTTTGTTAATGAAGTCACAGAAGCAGCCGCAATTCATCTATGCCTTCGAAGAGGGCGACGGCAAGAACAAGATGCTGCTGGGCGGCAAGGGGGCCAACCTCTGCGAGATGACGCAGATCGGCCTCAACGTGCCGCCCGGCTTTGTCATCACCACCGATGCCTGCCTGGCGTACCTGGAGCACGACTGCCTGCCGGACGGGCTGATGGACTCCGTCATGGAGCACATGAAGGATGTCGAGCGGAAGTCCGGCAAGCTTTTCGGCAGCGCCGACAATCCACTGCTGGTTTCCGTGCGCTCCGGTTCCTCGATGTCCATGCCGGGCATGATGGACACAGTGCTCAATCTGGGCCTCAACAAGACGACCCTCCAGGGCCTCATCAAGCAGACCGGCAACGCGCGATTCGCCCACGACGCCCACCGGCGCTTCATCCAGCTCTTCGGCAAGATCGCGCTGGGCGTGGCCGACGAGCATTTCGACGCCGCGATGGCCACCATGAAGAAAAGGGTTGGAGTCTCCCAGGACATCGACCTGACCGCCGAAAACCTCGCCGAGCTGGCCGACCAGTTCGCCGCCATCGTCCAGAACCATATCGGCAAGCCCTTCCCCGAGGACCCCAGGGAGCAGCTCGAGATCGCCATCGGCGCGGTGTTCCGTTCCTGGAACGGCAAGCGTGCGATCGACTACCGCAAGCAATTCAAGATCACGAAGGCAATGGCCAACGGCACGGCGGTCAACATCGTGACGATGGTCTTCGGCAACATGGGCAACGACTCCGGCACCGGCGTCGGCTTCACGCGCAATCCGGGCACGGGCGAAAATGCGATTTACGGCGAGTATCTCGTCAATGCCCAAGGCGAGGATGTGGTGGCGGGCATCCGCACGCCCAAGCCCATCGCCGAGATGGAGCAGGAAATGCCGGAAATCTACCGGCAGCTCACGGAACTGCACAACCGGCTGGAAACGCACTACAAGGAAGTCCAGGACTTCGAGTTTACGATCGAGCGCAGCCGCCTCTACTGCCTGCAAACCCGCAACGGCAAGATGAACGCCCGCGCGATGGTGCGCACCTCCGTGGAGATGTTCCGGGAGGGGCTGATCTCCAAGGAGCAGGCGCTCCTGCGAGTCGATCCCGACATGCTCCAGCAGCTTCTGGTTCCGCAACTCGCGCCCAACTTCAAGGGCAAGCCCCTCGCCACCGGCCTGCCCGCCTCGCCGGGCGCCGCCTCCGGCAAGATCGTCTTCGACGCCGATAGCGCCGAGGCGCGCGGCCGGACGGGCGAAAAGATCATCCTGGTACGCGAGGAAACCAAGCCGGAGGACATCCATGGCTTCTTCCAGGCTCAGGGCATCCTGACTTCCCGCGGGGGCAAGACCTCCCATGCGGCGGTCGTCGCGCGCGGCATGGGCAAGCCCTGCGTTTCCGGCTGCGAGGCGATCCACATCGACGACGTCAAGCGCTGCGCCATCGTGGGCGACACCACGTTGCAGGAAGGCGATGTCATCACCATCGACGGCGGCAACGGCAGGGTCTTCGCCGGGGAGGTGCCCACGGTCGAGGCCGAATTCTCGGAAGACATGATCACGCTGCTCAAGTGGGCCGACGAGGTCGCCCGCCTGCAGGTACGCGCCAACGCGGACACGCCGGAGGATGCCGTCCGCGCCCGCGAGTTCGGCGCCGTGGGCATCGGACTGTGCCGCACCGAGCGGATGTTCAACGCCACGGACCGCCTGCCCATCGTGCAGGAGATGATCCTGGCCGAGACGCCGGAGGAACGCCAGGGGGCGCTGGATCGCCTGCTGCCGATCCAGCGATCCGACTTCAAGGGCATCTTCAAGGCCATGAAGGGGCTGCCGGTCACCGTGCGCCTGATGGACCCGCCGCTGCACGAATTCCTGCCGACCACGGCGCAGCTCGAACTGGAGATCGCCCACCTGCATCACCTGCGCGATTCCATCAAGGCGCTGGAGGAACTGCCGGAAACCCTGAAGCTGCTCAATCCGAAGCTCTACCAGCAGTATGCCGACGGTCTCGAAAGGCTCTCCCTGAGCCTGCACGAGTTCAAGGACAACCACCTCGAAGACGACGTGATCCACAAGAAGGAAAAGGTCCTCAAGAAGGTGCGGGCGCTTTCCGAAGTGAACCCCATGCTCGGCCACCGCGGCGTGCGCCTGGGCATCACCTATCCGGAGATCTACATCATGCAGATCCGCGCCGTGCTGGAAGCGGCGGCGCTGTGCGCCAAGGAAGGCATCGAGATCTATCCGGAAATCATGGTGCCGCAGGTGGCCACAGTGGAGGAACTGGAACGCATCCACGGCTACATGCAGAAGGTTCACAAGGAGGTGGAGCACACCTACGGCATCCACGTGGGCTGCAAGTTCGGCAGCATGCTCGAAGTCGTGCGCGCCTGCCTGCGCGCCGGGCGGATGGCCGAGATGGCCGAGTTCTTCTCCTTCGGCACCAACGACCTATCGCAAGCGACCTTCTCCTTCTCGCGCGAGGACGCGGAGAACAAGTTCCTTCCGGCCTACAACGAAACCGGCATTCTTGAGGACAATCCCTTCGAGGTTCTCGACCAGAAGGGCGTGGGCGAGCTGATGAAGCTGGCGGTAAAGTTTGGCCGCGAGACCAACCCGGACCTCAAGATCGGCATCTGCGGCGAACATGGCGGCCATCCGGCTTCCATCCAGTTCTGCCACCGGATCGGGCTGAACTATGTCTCATGCTCCGGCCCGCGCGTGCCTATCGCCCGCCTGGCGGCCGCCCAGGCGCAGCTTCAGGAAAAGGGCGGGAAGGCGGTCAAGAACGCCTGATGCCGCCGATGCCCATGGACGATAACCTGTTCATGGGCGCGGCCCTCGGTCTGGCGCGGCAAGCCGCCGCGCTGGGCGAGGTGCCGGTCGGCGCGCTGGTGGTGCTGGAGGGGGAAATCGTCGGCCGGGGTTTCAACCAGCCCATCGGCCGGCATGACCCCACCGCGCACGCCGAAATCATGGCCCTGCGCGACGCGGCGGTGCGGCTGGGCAACTACCGCCTGCCCGGCGCCACCCTCTACGTCACCCTGGAACCCTGCGCCATGTGCATCGGCGCGATCTTCCACGCCCGCATTGCACGGGTGGTCTTCGGCGCCCGCGACCCCAAGACCGGCGCGGCGGGCAGCGTCATCGACCTGTTTGCCGAGAAACGGCTCAATCACCACGCGGAAGCCGTTGGCGGCGTGCTGGCCGGGGAATGCGGCGCGCTGCTTTCCGGGTTCTTCGCCGCCCGGCGCATCGCATAATGTTCATCAGGATCAGCATTCCCAACCAGACGCTGGAACTCTTCGGCGAGGGTGGTGAGCGGCTCAGGCGCTTTGCAGTTTCGACGGCGAAAAACGGGGCAGGGGAGTTGAACGGCAGCTACTGCACGCCCCGCGGCCGGCACATCGTCCGCGCGAAGATCGGCGCCGGCACGCCCGAAAACACCGTCTTCGTCCGACGCAGGCCGACGGGCGAAATCTGGGCGCCGGAACTTGCTGCGCAGTTTCCCGGCCGGGACTGGATACTGACCCGCATCCTCTGGCTGTCGGGAAAGGAGCTGGGCTTCAACCGCCTGGGGGACCGGGACACCATGCGCCGCTATATCTATATCCACGGCAGCCCGGACACGGTGGAAATGGGCTGCCCCGGCTCGATCGGCTGCATCCGGATGCGCAACCGGGACATCGTGGAACTCTTCGACCTCGTGCCGCCTTATACGCCGGTCGAAATACTGTAGGGCAGGGGCAGGAAGGAAAGGAGTGGGCCTTGCGGACTGCCCACATGCACTTCGCCCGCATCGTGTCCTGAAGACTGGACGACCACCAGGCATTCAAAACCGCCTGCCGGCGAGGGTGCGACGGTGGCCAGGGCGCCGCAATGCTGGTCGCCGGATTCCGGGGTAAAGATATCGGTGCCCGCCGGGAAGGCCGTTTCCAGCCTGGCCCGATACATGCGCCGCTTGACCTTGCCGAGATACTGGGTGCGGGCGACGATTTCCTGCCCAGGATAGCAGCCCTTGTGGAAACTGACGCCATCCACGGGAGGCACCTCCATGTTGACCATCTGTGGCACGAAAGCTTCCTGGGTCGCGGTCACGATCCGCGGCCGGCCGGCGGCGATCTCCAGCCAGCGCCAGGCCGCCGTCCCGACGGGACTAACTTTTCCGGACAGTTTCGTCCAGCAGTCGATGGCCGACGCTGGCGTCACGGACAGCACGAACCGGCGATCGTCGAGGCGGACCACCTGGCCGTCATCGAAGGTCGTCGTCTGCATGGGCGAGTCGGGCGGCGTTGCGCCGAGATCGGTCAGCCGGCTCTCCGCGTCGGGGCCCGCCAGACCGAGCAGCACCCTTTCGCTCCCGGCATCCGAAAGCCGCACCCTGCTGCGCAGCACATACATGGACAGCTTCTTCAGGATGCCGGGCAGGATGTCGCCTGGCAGCATGAGGAGGAGATCGGCGCCATCGTGCCAGATCGTAAAGGTTGCGATCAACCGGCCCTTGGCGGTGCACAGGCCGGCAAAGCGGGCACACCCCGATTCGAGACTCTTGACGTCGTTGGTCAGGAGGCTATGGAGGAAAACCGCGGCCTCCTCGCCCGTCGCGCGGATCAGCCCGTGATCGGCCAGCGGCGCGATCACGGTGCCATCGCGGGCGGCGGCCAATTCGGCCGTCGGGTCCCCAAGGTGCTCCGCGGCGTCGCGTGCGCCCTGGCCGGCACGCTGGTGGAAAATGAGATCGATCCACTCCTGCATCATGGTTCTCCGGAAATCCTGAGGGTTCGGTATTATAGGCCGCTCTCTCGATGCGCCTCCTCAAGCGACTCCTTTTTCTGGTCTTCCTCGGCGGCACGGCTTTCGCCGGCTGGCTGGCGTGGTTCGCCCTGGCGCCGCTGCCCACGACCGCCGCTTCGATGGAATTCGACATCCGCCCCGGTAGCGGTCTCCGGACGGCCGCCCGGACAATGGCCGACGCCGGATTGGGGTTTTCCCCATGGCAGTTTGTCCTGCTCGGCCGCCTGGCCGGCCGGGAAGCCGACATCAAGGCGGGCAGCTACGAGGTCGCATCGGGCATCACGCCCTGGCGGCTCCTGAAAAAGCTCACGCGGGGCGACGTGACGCAGACCGATATCGTCTTCGTCGAGGGCATCACCTTCCGGCAGATGCGCGCCGCCCTGGATGCCCATCCAGAGGTGCGCCACGACACGGCGGGGCTGGCCGATGCCGAAATCCTGGCTCGGCTGGAGGCTTCCGAACCCCATCCGGAAGGGCTCTTTTTCCCGGACACTTACATATTTTCGAAGCAGTCCAGCGATCTGGCGATCCTGCGGCGGGCGTATCAGACGATGAAAAGACAGCTTTCTATGGAATGGGAAAGCCGCGATAAATCAACGCCTTTCGAGAATCCCTCCCAGGCGCTGACCCTGGCCTCGATCATCGAGAAGGAAACCGGATTCGCCGCCGACCGACCCCAGATCGCGGCCGTCTTCGTTAACCGCCTGCGTCGCGGAATGCTGTTGCAGACCGACCCGACGGTGATCTACGGGATGGGCGAAGCCTTCGACGGCAACCTGAGAAAACGCGACCTGACCGCCGACACCCCCTACAATACCTACACTCGCCCCGGCCTGCCGCCGACCCCCATCGCCATGCCGGGGCTGGATTCCATTCGGGCGGTGTTGCATCCGCCGGCTTCCGACAATCTCTATTTCGTTGCCCGTGGCGATGGTTCCAGCATGTTCTCGCGCACGTTGGAGGCGCATAATCGCGCCGTCAATCGGTACCAGCGGGGTGGGAAATCGAATAATGCGCGGTAAATTCATCACGCTCGAAGGCATCGACGGCGCGGGTAAAAGCACCCATCTGGGCTGGCTGGTCGAATATTTGCGCGCCGGAGGCAAAAGCGTAGTGCAAACGCGCGAGCCCGGCGGTACCCCCCTGGGCGAAAAGCTGCGGACGTTGCTCCTGTCCGAGCCCATGCACCTGGAAACCGAGGCGCTGCTCATGTTCGCCGCTCGGCGCGAACATATCGCCCAGGTGATCGAGCCGGCGCTGGCGCGGGGGGACTGGGTGGTTTGCGACCGATTCACCGACGCGAGCTTTGCCTACCAGGGCGGGGGCAGGGGGCTTGACCGGATCAGACTGGAGATATTGGAGAGCTGGGTGCAGGGTGAGCTCGCCCCGGACTTGACCCTGCTTTTCGATGTGCCCATCGACGTTGCCCTGGGGCGGATCGGAGGCATGAGACGGGAACTGGATCGCTTCGAGCAGGAAAAGGCCGATTTCTTCGAGCGGGTCCGGGCGGCCTACCTGTCGAGGGCGGCATGCGACACCCACCGGATCCGCGTCATCGAGGCGGATCGCCCCATCGATTCCATCAAGAATGAACTTGAAGAAGTCATTACAAGTGTCTGTAGATAAAGTATATAGCTGGAACGCCCCCTTGTGGAGGCAGCTTTGGGATGCCGGCTCCGGCCCGCCCCACGCGCTGCTGCTGGCCGGCCCGCCTGGCGTGGGGAAGAGCGTCTTCGCAGACGCATTGGCGGAGCGTCTGCTCTGTGAAAACCGTTCCGGAGACACCGCCTGCGGTGCATGTCCCTCATGTCACTGGCTTGCGGGCGGAAATCACCCGGATTTTCGCCGCGTCATTCCAGAGGCGGATGCGGAGGATACCGCCGAAACGGAAGCTGGTTCGAGCAAAAAAAAGGCCAGCACCCAGATCCGCATCGACCAGATTCGGGAACTGGAGGACTTCGTCTACATGGGGGGGCACCGGAACCGGGGGCGCGTCATCCTCGTCGAACCTGCCGACGCGATGAACCCGGCCGCCGCAAATTCACTTCTTAAAATACTTGAGGAACCACCTGCAACTGTTTATTTTATATTGATAACTCAGAAGTGGAGACGACTGCTTCCGACGATTCGCAGCCGCTGCCGTCTCCTAATGTTTCCTCGCCCCTCGCTTGAAGTCGCCCAAAAATGGCTTGAGGGTCAGGGCGCGGCCGACGCGGCCCAACTGCTGCCCATGATGGGCGGCGCCCCCCTCCGGGCATTGAACGAAGTCGAGCGGGGCAGGGCTCCTCTGTGGAACGGACTGGCCGATATCCTGGCAAATCCCGGCACCGATCCGCTTGCGCTGGCGACCCGCTGGGAATCGCAGATCAAGAACGGCGACGGGCTGACGATGGAGGACCTCGTGGCGGTGATTCAGAAATGGGTCTTCGACCTGGCCCATGGCCGAATGGCCGGGAAAAGGCGCTTTTTTGCCGGAACCAAAATGGAAGAAGCCGCGTGGACAAAGATTCCGGGATTGATTCGCTGTTACGATGAGATATTGCGGGTGCGTGCGCTGGCCTCCCATCCGCTCAATGCCAAACTGTTTCTGGAGGACATTGCGGCGCGTTACCTCCGCGCCTTGGCAACCTGACCGGACATGATCGATCCCGCCCCAAAATCGACGGGGGGAGCGCGCCCGAGCGTGCTTTCCCTGAGCATCAATTCCAAGTCGGCGCTGTACGCCGCCTATATGTCCTACCTCAAGCGGGGAGGACTGTTCATTCCGACTCCCCGTCCCTATGCCCTCGGCGATGAGATTTTCATGTTGCTCACTCTGATGGACGAACCGACAACACTACCCATCGCCGGCACGGTCGTATGGGTGACGCCGGAAGGCGCCCAGGGCAACAAGACACAGGGCATCGGCGTCCAGTTCAGCAATGATGAAAGCGGCCAGTCGGCTCGGCGCAAGATCGAAGGCCTTCTCGGCGGCCATCTGGGTGCCAGCCGCCCGACCCACACCATCTGAACATGCTACTGGTGGATTCCCATTGCCACCCGGACTTTCCGGAATTAGCGCAGCATCTTCCGCAACTCATTGACAAGATGCATGAATATGGCGTTTGCGCCGCCCTCTGCGCCGGGGTGACCCTGGAGCGTTTCCCGGCGCTCATGGCCATCACGCGCCAGCATCCGCACCTGTTTGCGGCTGTTGGCGTCCATCCTGATACACGGGAAGGAGAGGGCGCCGAACCGGATGTCGAGACTCTCGTTCGGCTGGCGGAAGATCCCAAGGTGGTCGCCATCGGCGAAACCGGCCTCGACTATTACCGGCTGGAGGAGGGAGACGATGCCGAATGGCAGCGCCGCCGCTTCCGGATTCATGTTGGGGCGGCGAGGCGTACGGGCAACCCGCTGATCATCCACATGAGATCCGCCGCAGCCGACACCCTCGCCATCCTTAAAGACGAAGAGGCGGGAGCTATCGGCGGCGTGTTCCACTGCTTTACCGAGGATATGGACACCGCGCGCCGCGCCCTTGACCTGGGCTTTTATATCTCCTTTTCCGGGATCGTGACCTTCAAGAACGCCCAATCGCTGAAGGAAATCGTCCGATGGGTTCCGTTGGACCGCCTGCTGATCGAAACCGATGCGCCTTACCTGGCGCCGGTACCCCATCGCGGCAAGATCAACGAGCCGGCGTACGTTCGGCATGTGGCGGAGGAAATCGCCCGGCTGCGAGACATTTCATTGGAAGAAGTGGCCAAGGCGACCACGGACAACTTTTTCCGTCTGTTCCGGAAGGCGGTTCGTCCCCATGAGTGATCTCCGACGCCTGTTCCTTACCGCCCTCATGATTGCAGCCGCTTTCCCGCCAGCATGGGCAGGCGCCTACGAGGATATCCTTGCCGCAGCCCACCGGGGCGATACCGAAACGGTCGCCGACCTCATCCGGCGCGGTATGGACGTCAATACTTCCGACAGGTCCGGAACCAGCCTGCTGATGATCGCCGCCGGAAACGGCAATGAGCAGCTCCTCGAAACACTATTAAGAAATAGAGCCAATATATTGAAGAAAAACAAATATGGAGACTCCGCGATTACGCTGGCTGCCTTCAAGGGACACCTGCCTGTTCTTCGGCGACTGATCGAGCATGGTGGCGACGCCGAAAGGATCAACGATTCGGGATGGACCGCGCTTCATTACGCCTCGTTTGGCGGCCATGCCGACACGGTTCGCTACCTCGTTTCCATGAAGGCATCCCTGAATGCCAGGGCGCCCAATGGCCAGACCGCACTGATGCTGGCAACGCGCAACGGCCACGCCGAAGTCGTGCGCCTGCTGCTCGATGCCGGCGCCGCCGAGTGAACGTCCGAATCGCATCTTTCGACTGCTCCCTATAGTTCGTATAATTGTCATTATGTCAAATTGCGTACTCCGAGAGGCTCCAGGAGTGCGAATGTCGCGGGACAACGAGTGGTACCCGGAACCGGAATCGAACCGGTATGGCTTGCGCCGAGGGATTTTAAGTCCCTTGTGTCTACCAATTTCACCATCCGGGCGGCGGGCGATGGAGGTGCGTAGAAAGGATTGGAGGCGCGACCCGGAATCGAACCGAGGTACACGGCTTTGCAGGCCGCTGCATAACCACTCTGCCATCGCGCCCCGATCAAAAACCAGGGCTGGAAACAAACGGGGGAAAGCATTTGCTTTCCCCCGTGGAATTTGGAGCGGGAGAAGAGTCTCGAACTCTCGACCTATACCTTGGCAAGGTATCGCTCTACCAACTGAGCTACTCCCGCAGAACGGACGCGAATTATAACTGCCAAAAAACCCATGTCAACGGCTTCTCGCCGATATTTCAGGCCATGCCTTGCGCAGGTAATAGGCCATCGACCAGAGTGTGAGGATGGCCGCGATCCAGACGAGCCACGTGCCGGTCAGTCGTGGATCAAGCGGACCCAGGGGGTCGTGGTAGAGAAGCATGGGGATGGCCACCATCTGGGCCGTGGTCTTGAGCTTGCCGAGAAAGGAGACAGCCACGCTCCTTGACGCGCCGATCCTGGCCATCCACTCGCGTAGCGCCGATATGGCGATCTCGCGGCCAATGATCACGAAAGCGACGACTGCGTCGACGCGTCCCAGCTTAAGCAGCATGGCGAGTGCCGCCGCCACCATCAGCTTGTCGGCCACCGGATCGAGGAAGGCTCCGAAGGCCGATGTCTGGCCGAGTCTCCTTGCCAGCCAGCCATCGAACCAGTCCGTGACTGCGGCGACGGTAAACGCGACGGTGGCGACGAGATTCTGTTCGTGCGCGGCAAGCGGCAGATAGAACACGCCAACCACGACCGGAATCAGGACGATGCGCGCCCAGGTCAGCAGGTTGGGGATGTTGAGCGGCATTCGGTTTCCCTGTGGTCAGTCAGTGCAGTTGGCGGTAAATGTCTTCGGCAAGCTTGCGGCTGATGCCCTCGACGCGGCAGAGATCCTCCGCCGTTGCCGCCTGCACCCCCTCCAGGCCGCCAAAATGGGCCAGGAGCTTCCTTCGCCTGACCGGCCCGATGCCGGCCATGTCTTCCAGTTTTGATCCTCCCCGCGCCCTGGCGCGCCGCGCCCGGTGACCGGCAATGGCGAATCGGTGCGCTTCGTCGCGGATTTCCTGGATCAGGTGGAACCCCGCGTTGTCATGCGGCAATTGTAGCGGCTCCGCGCGGCCATGGACAAAGAGCGTCTCAAGGCCGGGCTTCCTGCCCTCGCCCTTGGCGACGCTTACGGACGCCAGATGTTCGAGGCCCAGCTCCGACAGCACCTCCCGCGCCACGGCATGCTGTCCCCTGCCGCCATCGATAAGGATCAGGTCGGGCGCGATGCTCTCACCCGTCGCCACTTTTTCGTAGCGGCGGGCGAGCGCCTGCCGCATGGCGGCATAGTCGTCGCCGGGCGTGACGCCGGCGATGTTGAAGCGCCGGTAGTCGCTCTTCTTCATGGCGCCCTCGACGCAGACGACGCAGGACGCCACGGTGCCCTCCCCCATCGTGTGGCTGATGTCGAAGCACTCGATGCGCGCCGGCGCCTCCGGCAGATCGAGCGCCTCGCGCAGCGCCTCCAGGCGACCGCTCGCCCGCACACGCCCGTGGCGGCGCGATTCGATGGCCAGTTCGGCGTTCCTTTCCGCCATCGACAGCCATGCGCGCTCCATTTCGTTCCTGGGCAGGGCGACGGCCACCTTGCGGCCCTCGAAGGCGGCGGCGCATTCACCGGCCACGTCGAAGCCCACCACCAGCCGGGCCGGCGGCGGATGACTGGGATAGTGCTGCCCGATGAAAGCCGCCAGTCCCTCGACGGCATCGGCGTCGCCCCCGCCGGAATCGGGGAAGAAGGCGCGATCCCCGAGGTGCAGCCCGCCGCGCACCATCGCCAGGTTCACGCATAGTTCGCCGCGCCGCACGACGGCGGCGATGATGTCGACGTCCTCCTCGCGCGTGGAGCTGACGTATTGCCGGTGCAGCACCGCCTGAAGAGACCTGACCTGGTCGCGCAGGGCCGCCGCCGCCTCGAAGCGCAGGGCCGCCGCCGCCGTTTCCATGGCCGCCGTCAGCCGCTCGATGACCTCGCCGTGGCGCCCGCGCAGGAAAAGTTCGGCCATGCGCGCGTCGGCCGCGTAATCCTCCGCCGAGACCTGCCCGACACAGGGCGCCTTGCAGCGCCGGATCTGGTGCATCAGGCAGGGGCGGGAGCGGTGCGCGAACACCGCGTTCTCGCAGGTGCGCAGCAGGAAGCTCTTCTGGATGAGCTGGATGCTCTCGCGCACGGCCATTCCGCTGGGGAACGGCCCGAAATAGCGCGACTTTTTGTCGAAGGCGCCGCGATGGAACGCCAGGCGGGGGAACTCGTCGCCGGACAGGCAGATATAGGGATAGGACTTGTCGTCCCTGAACAGGATGTTGTATTTGGGCGCGAGCTTCTTGATGAGCGTATTTTCGAGGATCAGCGCCTCGGCCTCGGAGCGCGTCGCCGTGGTCTCGACGTTCGCCACCTGCTTCAGCATCAGCGCGATGCGCGGGCTCTGGCCGGTCTTCTTGAAATACGAGGAAACGCGCTTCTTCAGGTTTTTCGCCTTGCCGACGTAGAGTACCCGCCCTGCCCCGTCGAGCATGCGATAGACGCCGGGCGATTCAGTCAGCATCGCCAGGAAAGCCCGGCTATCGAAGCTCGGCGACGACGGTTCGGAAGACATCGTGAAAGCCAGCCTCGGTGAGGCGGCGGGTCTGGGTGTTGTAGCGGCTGCAATGGTAGGAGTCGATCAATACCCTGCCGTCCGGAAGCGCGTGGCGCGCGCCATGGCCGAAAACGCAGGCGCCCTGCTTCAGGCCGAGGGCCATCAGCACCGCCTTGTGGGCCACCAAGCCGAGCGCCAGGACTACACGGACATCCGGCGACGCATGCAGTTCCCCGGCGAGAAAAGAGTTGCAGGCCCGGATCTCGGCCGACTCCGGCTTGTTCTCCGGCGGCAGGCACTTCACCGCGTTGGTGATGCGGCAGTCGATGAGTTCGAGACCGTCGCCCGCCGCCACCGACTCCGGCCGGCTGGCGAAACCGAAGCGGTGCAGCGTCCGATAGAGCAGGATGCCGGCGAAGTCGCCGGTGAAGGGCCGGCCCGTCCGGTTGGCGCCGTGCATGCCGGGCGCAAGGCCCACGACCAGCAGCCGCGCCCGCGGGTCGCCGAACGGTGCGACGGGCCGCGCATGGTAGCCCGGATGGCGCTCGCGCACTCCGGCCAGGAACGAGGCCAAGCGCGGGCATGAAATACATTGATCGAGCATTCGGCTAGGATACCTGCCATGAGCCTTTCCTGCGACCTCTTCTGCGCCGTCGTCGACAACCTCGGCGATGCCGGCGTCTGCTGGCGGCTGGCCCGGCAGCTCGCCGCCGAGAAGGGTTGGCAGATGCGGCTGTGGATCGACGATCCTTCGCCACTCGACCTGCTGGCGCCGGACCACGACGCAGCGCCGGTCGAGGTGCGTCGCTGGCAAGGCGATTTTGCGATGGTCGAGCCGGCGGAAATCGTCATCGAGGCCTTCGCTTGCGAACTGCCGGAAGCCTTCGTCGCCGCGATGGCGGCACGGCCGCGGCCACCCGTCTGGATCAACCTCGAATACCTGTCGGCCGAGGACTGGGTGGCCGGCTGCCACGGCCTGCCCTCGCCCCATCCGAAACTGCCGCTGACCAAACACTTTTTCTTCCCGGGCTTCGGGCCCGGAACGGGCGGGCTGATCCTCGAATCCGGCGCCGACTTCGGCCGGCCCGGGCTGAGCGCCGCGCTGACCGTATCGCTGTTCTGCTACGACAACCCGGCATTGCCGGCCCTGCTCGACATCTGGGCCGACGGGGCCGAACCCATGGTCTGCCGCGTCGCCGACGGATTGCCGCGACGCCAGGTCGCCGCCTGGCTGGACGGGCCTTTTTCGCCGGGAACCGATGCGCGGCGCGGGGCGCTGGCGCTTCACGCCCTGCCCTTCCTGCCGCAGACGGACTACGACCGCCTGCTCGGCAGCTGCAACCTGAATTTCGTGCGCGGCGAGGATTCATTCGTGCGCGCGCAGTGGGCGCGGCGCCCCTTCGTCTGGCAGCCCTACCTCCAGGCCGGGGATGCCCACCGGCTCAAGCTGGAGGCATTCCTGGCGCGCTACGGGAGCGGATTGGCGGAGGCCGCGGCGGTGCATGGCTTTTGGCGGGCCTGGAACGGCCTGGGCGACGTGGGATCGACTTGGCCGGCCTTCCGCGCCGCGCTGCCCGCCCTTCTCGCCCATGCCGGGCCCTGGGCCGGGAAAATCGCCGCCGCCGGCGACCTGGCGACAAACCTGGAGACTTTTTGCCGGGCGCGGCTATAATGCGCGGTTTTAATTTTCGGGCGCACGACGCATCATGAAAACCGCACAGGAACTCCGCACCGGCAACGTCATCATGGTGGGCAACGACCCGCTGGTGGTGCAGAAGGCCGAGTACAGCAAGGGCGGCCGCAACGCCGCCGTGGTCAAGATGAAGATGAAGAACCTGCTCACCGGCTCGCCGAGCGAGTCGGTGTACAAGGCCGACGACAAGTTCGAGCTGGTGATGCTGGAACGCAAGGAATGCACCTATTCCTACTTCGCCGACCCCATGTACGTCTTCATGGACGCCGAGTACAACCAGTACGAGATCGAGGCCGAGAGCATGGGCGACGCCGTCCATTACATCGAGGACGGCATGCCGGTGGAAGTCGTCTTCTACGACGGCAAAGCCATTTCAGTGGACATGCCCAACTCAGTGGTGCGCGAGGTGATTTACACCGAGCCGGCCGTCAAGGGCGATACTTCCGGCAAGGTCATGAAGCCGGCCAGGATCAACACCGGCTTCGAAATTCCGGTGCCCATCTTCGTCGCCATCGGCGACAAGATCGAGATCGATACCCGCACCGGCGAGTACCGCAACCGGGTCAAGTAATCAGGCTGTCCGCGGCGCCGGCATGAAGCCGGCCAGGCGCCGTACCACCGCACGTCCGGCCTGCCAGGCCACCTGCTTTTCCAGATCCTGCGGGGGAATGGCCTCTTTCGTTGGCAAAAGGCGGGCAACCCGTTCGCTTCTCGCCGGGTCGGGCGACGGCCGCCACCGCTCCAGCAGCTCGCCCACGGAATCCGGCGCGTTGCAGACGAGCAGCATGTCGCAGCCGGCGTCCCACGCCGCCTGCGCGCGTTCGACGATGCCGCCGGCGACGCTGGCCCCTTCCATCGACAGATCGTCGCTGAAGATCACGCCGTCGAAGCCAAATTCATCCCTGAGCTTGCCGAGCCAGACCGGGGAAAATCCGGCGGGCCGGCTGTCGACCCGTGGATAGATCACGTGCGCCGGCATCACGGCATCCAGTTTCAATTCCCGGTAGGGCGCCAGATCGGCGGCCAGATCGGCGAGGCTGCGCTCATCCACGGGAATCGCCACATGGGAGTCGGCCTCGGCCCAGCCATGGCCGGGAAAATGCTTGCCGCAGCAGGCCATGCCGGCCTCGCGCATGCCGGCGATCAACCCGCCGGCCAGTTCCGCCACCGCCTGGGATTTGCCGTGGAAGGCCCGGTCGCCGATCACGCCGCTCCGGCCCCAGTCGAGGTCGAGCACCGGCGCGAACGACAGGTCGACGCCCATCGAGCGCAGTTCGGAAGCCAGCAGGAAGCCCACGGAACGCGCGCACTCGATGGCGGAGCGCGGCGTCTGATCCCACCACTCGCCGAGGCGGCGCATCGCCGGCAGGCGCGTGAAACCTTCGCGGAAGCGCTGCACCCGGCCTCCTTCGTGATCCACGGCAATTGGCAGCGGGCGCAGCGCGTGGATGTTCGCGCACAGCGCCGAAAGCTGCTCCGGCGATTCGTAGTTGCGCGAGAAAAGAATCACGCCGCCGACCATCGCATGCGCAAGGCGCTCGCGGTCAAGCTCGCCGAGCGATTGGCCTTCGATGTCGATCATCAGGGGGCCGAGGTTCATGATTTTTCCAGGATCACAAAGGCGACGGCATGCTCGTGCTCGTCGCTGATGGAGAGATGGGGCACCATCGACAGCTCGGCCAGGATTTTCACCAGTTCCGGCGCGAGGCGAAAAAAGGGCTTGCCCAGCTCGTCGTGGGCGACGGTGATCGAGGGCATCGCCACGGGGGATCGCATGCCCGTGCCCATGGCCTTGCCGAACGCCTCCTTGGCGGCGAATCGCTTGGCGAGGAATCGCGCCGGTTCCGGACTGGCGAGGCAGTCGGCCCGCTCGTCGGGCGAAAGTATCTTGTCCATCGCACGCTCGCCATGCCGTTCCCACAACCCGGCCATGCGGCCGACGGCGACGATGTCGGTGCCGATGCCGAAAATCATGATTGCGCCCCGGCGGCCTCGCGCATCAGCCGCTTCATCTCCCTCACCGCCTCGCGCATGCCGACGAATACGGCGCGGCTCACGATGGCATGGCCGATGTGCAGCTCGCGCACGCCGGGCAGCCGTGCCACCGGCTGGACGTTGAAATAGTTGAGCGCGTGGCCGGCGTTGAACCGCATGCCCAGGTCGCGGATGGCTTGCCCGGCGGCGCGGATCTTTTCCAGTTCGGCCACGACCGCGGGGCTTTCCGCGTCGCGCCCGCGCCCGTGGAATGCGTGCGCGTAGGGGCCGGTGTGGATCTCGCAGACCTTCGCGCCGATGCGGGCCGCCGCCTCGAGCTGCGCGAGTTCGGCATCGACGAATACGCTGGTGACGATGCCCGCGTCGGCGAGTTTTGCCACCGCATCCTTGAGCTTCGCCTCCTGGCCCGCGACGTCCAGCCCGCCCTCGGTGGTGATCTCGTGGCGGCCCTCGGGCACCAGCATCGCCATCTCGGGCTTCAGGCCGCAGGCGATGCCAACCATCTCGCCGGTGGCCGCCATCTCGAGGTTGAGCTTGATGTGGGTCAGCTCGCGCAGGCGCCGCACGTCCTGGTCCTGGATGTGGCGGCGATCCTCGCGCAGATGCACGGTGATGCCGTCGGCGCCGCCCAGATGCGCCTCCACCGCCGCCCAGACGGGATCCGGCTCGTAGGTGCGCCGCGCCTGCCGGATCGTGGCAACGTGGTCGATATTGACGCCGAGTTCGATCATCACAGTTCCTGTAATTCCATGAATACCCGCCGCGATTGTAGCGGCTGGCCGCCCAGATGATGCGCCACGAGCTGGCGCATGAGCGCTTTGGCTTCTGCCAGCGTGCGGGGATCGGCGTAGTCGTCGGCGGCCATATCCAGGAGCGTCTTTCCGGAGAAAGTCAGCCCCGGCGAGACGCCGTCGGACTCCACGGCGCCCCGTTCTACCTGATACAGGTATTGCCGGTCGGGTCGCACGGGCGCGCCGCTGCCCGCTTCACGGTCGAGGGCCGGGCCGTAGCCCAGCTCGCGCAGCAGGGTTTTCTCGAAGCGCCGCAGCTCGGCGGCCTCGGCGGCGCCGCGGGAAAGCGCGGCCAAGGCTTCCGCGTAGGCGTCGAAGAGGAAGGGGTGGGCGTCCTCGCGCGGCAGCAGCTTCAGGATCAGTTCGTTCAGGTAATAGCCCAGCAGCAGGCATTTTCCGGACAGCAGCGGCAACCCGCCCTGCCACTCGGCCTTCGCCAGCGTCTTGACTTCGCCGCCGCCGAACCAGCCGAGTTCCAGGGGCTGGAACCCCAGCAGCATGCCGCGCAGGGCCGACCTCGGCCGGCGCGCACCCCGCGCCAGGATTGCCAGCCGGCCGTAGTCGCGGGCGAAGACGTCGAGGACCAGGCTGGTTTCGGAATAGGGATGGGCGTGCAGCAGGAAGGCCACCGCGCCGTCGATGCGCTGCTTGCCGGACATCGCGTATACCCCGTAGCCTACTCGTAGCCCAGGGACCTGAGCGCCCGCTCGTCGTCGGCCCAGCCGCCCTTGACCTTGACCCAGGTCTCCAGCCAGACCTTGCCGCCGAATAGCGACTCCATGTCCTTGCGGGCGTCGGTTGAGACGCGCTTGAGCCGCTCGCCGGCCTTGCCGATGACGATGGCCTTGTGGGCGGGCCTGTCGACGATGACCGCGGCGTGGATGCGGCGCAGGTCGCCCTCCTGCTCGAACTTCTCGATCTCGACGGCGATGCCGTAGGGCAGCTCCTCGCCGAGGTTGCGGAACAGTTTTTCCCGCAGCAGCTCGGCGGCGAGGAAGCGTTCCGGGCGGTCGGTGATGTCGTCGGCCTCGAATATCGGCGGGCCTTCCGGCAGGTGGCCGGCGAGCGCCTTCAGCAATTCGTCGGCGCCCCGCCCTGTTTCCGCCGAAAGCGGAACGATCTCGGCGAAGGGGTGCAGCGACGAAACCTTGGCGATGAACGGCAGCAGCGCGGCCTTGTCGGCAAGGCGGTCGACCTTGTTGATGACCAGGATGACCGGCACGCCCTCCGGTAGCATGCGCGCGAGATCGTCCTCGCCCTTGCCCCAGCGGCCCGCCTCGATCACCAGCAGGATCGCGTCGACGTTCGCGAGGGACGAGGTGATGCTGCGGTTCATCAGGCGGTTCAGCGCGTTCTTGTGCGCGGTCTGGAAGCCCGGCGTGTCGACGAAGATGAACTGGCAGCGCGCATCGCCGACCTCCGCCGTGAGGATGCCGCGGATGCGGTGGCGCGTGGTCTGGGCCTTCCTCGACGTGATGCTGACCTTTGCGCCGACGAGCCGGTTGGTCAGGGTCGACTTACCGACGTTGGGCCGCCCGACGATCGCCACATGGCCGGTACGGTTCATTTCCCGACCTTTCCGATGGCAGCCTGCGCCGCTGCCTGTTCGGCCGCCCTGCGGCTGCCGCCGATGCCGCGGCTCTTGATGCCGAGCGTTGGGATCGCGCATTCGACCTCGAATTCCTGGGCGTGAGCCTCGCCGCGGGTGGCCAGCAGTCCGTATTGCGGCAGGGGCAGCCGGCGCGCCTGGAGGATTTCCTGGAGGGATGTCTTGGCGTCCTTGCCGGAATTCCGGGGATCCAGCTGGGCGATCAGGGGTTGGTAGAGCCGGCCGATGGCGGCGCGGGCGGCGTCGAAACCGGCGTCCAGATAGACGGCGCCGAACACCGCCTCCAGCGCGTCGGCCAGGATCGAGGGCCGACGGGCGCCGCCGCTTTTCAATTCCCCCTCGCCGAGATTGAGGGTGTCGCCGAGATTCAGTTCCCGGGCGATCCGGGCAAGCGATTCCTGCCGGACGAGGTTGGCGCGCTGCCGCGAGAGCTCGCCCTCGCTGAGCGAACCGAACCGCTCGAAAAGAAGCGTCGCCACGACGCAGTTGAGCACCGAGTCGCCCAGGAACTCGATCCGCTCGTTATGGGGCGATCCGTAGCTGCGGTGGGTAAGCGCTTGGCGGAGAAGCTCGGGGGCCGAGAAACGGTGGCCCAGCGCCTTTTCCAGTCGCTCGGGCTGCATCACTTCGCCGTCGAGCCCTCGAAGTCGATCAGCAGGCTGACGTTGCCGAACAGGGGAATGCGCTTCGTGTAGGCGAAGGACAGAACGATGTCGTTGCCCTCCTTGGTCACATCGAGGTCGGCGCCCTTGATGCTGTCGATGTTGTCGATGCTGGCATACCTGTCGAACGCCTTGCGAATGTCGCCGACGGTGCCGCCCTTCGCGCCGGTATCCCGCGACACCGCCTTGATCGCCTGGACCGCCTTGTAGTAGTCGATGACGTCCGGAACCACCTTCAAGCCAAGGACGGCAACCATCGCAATGAACACGCCGGCCACGAGCAGGCCGGAAAGTGTGACGCCGCGCTGACTTTTCTTCATTCCATTCACCTCATTGCACAACGGTCATCTGAACGAGCCGATGCGTTTCAGGTCGCTGAAGTTGAACCAGATGAAAAACGCCTTGCCCACGAGGTTTTCGTCCGGGACGAATCCCCATACCCGGCTGTCCTGTGAGTTGTCCCGGTTGTCGCCCATCGCGAAGTAATGGCCCTTCGGCACCTCGCAAACGACACCTTCCCCATTGTAGTTGCAATTCTCCCGGAACGGGAACTGCGCGGCGTGGGCGACGAAGGGCGGCGGTTCGTCCTCGACGAGGGCCTCGTGTTCCACGCCGCCGAGGGTCTCGATGAAGCGCGGGGTGTAGAACAGGCGCTCCCGGTCCTGGTAGTCGTCGACCCTTTTCATCGCGACCGGCTCACCGTTGATCGTCAGCCGCTTGTTGATATAGGCCACCTTGTCGCCGGGCAGTCCGACGATGCGCTTGATGTAGTCCAGCGAGGGATCGACCGGATAGCGGAACACCACCACGTCACCGCGCCGCGGCGAATTCAGCTCGATGACTTTCTTATTGATCACCGGCAGGCGAATGCCGTAGGTATATTTGTTGACCAGGATGAAGTCGCCTACCCGCAGCGTCGGGATCATCGAGCCGGATGGAATCTTGAAGGGCTCGACCAGGAACGAGCGCAGGAAGAAGACGATCAGGATGACCGGGGAAAAACTGGCGCCGTATTCCACCCACCAGGGTTCCTTCGCGTCGGGCGCCCGCTTCTTGCGGAACACATGGCGGTCGGCAAGCCAGAGAATGCCGGTGACGACCAGCAACACAAAGAGGATCAGGGCGAAGTTCATTTGTCTCCCACTCGCAGCACGGCCAGGAAGGCATCCTGGGGAATTTCGACGCGGCCGACCTGTTTCATGCGCTTCTTGCCGGCCTTCTGTTTTTCGAGCAACTTCTTCTTGCGCGTGATGTCGCCGCCGTAGCACTTGGCCAGAACGTCCTTGCGCATGGCCTTGACGTTCTCGCGGGCGACGATGTTTGAACCGATGGCGGCCTGGATCGCCACGTCGTACATCTGACGCGGAATCAGCTTGCGCATCTTGGCCGCCAGCTCGCGGCCCTGGTACGGAGCGTTGGCCCGATGCACGATGACCGACAGGGCATCGACCCGATCGCCGTTGATGAGCACGTCGAGCTTGACCACGTCGGCCGGCCGGTATTCCTTGAACTCGTAATCCAGCGAGGCATAGCCGCGCGACACTGACTTGAGCTTGTCGAAGAAGTCGAAGACCACCTCGGCCAGCGGCATCTCGTAGGTCAGGTGGACCTGGCGGCCGTGGTAACGCATGTCGACCTGATTGCCGCGCTTGCCGTTGCACAGGGTCATGACCGCGCCCACATACTCCTGGGGCAGAAATATCTCGGTAGTAATGATCGGCTCGCGGATCTCCTCGATCTTCTGCACCTCCGGCAGCTTCGAGGGGTTCTCGACCTGGATCACGCTGCCGTCGCGCAGGACGACTTCGTAGACCACCGTCGGCGCGGTGGTGATGAGGTCCTGGTCGAACTCGCGCTCCAGGCGCTCCTGCACGATCTCCATGTGCAACAGGCCGAGGAAGCCGCAGCGGAAACCGAAGCCCAGCGCCTGAGACACTTCCGGCTCATAGTGCAGCGAGGCATCGTTGAGCTGGAGCTTTTCCAGCGATTCACGCAAGCCGTCGTACTGGTTGGCTTCCACCGGGTATAGGCCCGCGAACACCTGCGGCTTGATTTCTTTGAAGCCGGGCAGCGGCTCGGCGGCGGGCCTGTCCGCCAGGGTGACGGTGTCGCCCACCTTGGCGGCCGAAAGTATCTTGATGCCGGAGATGATGAAGCCCACCTCGCCCGCCGAGAGCCGTTCCTTCTGCAGCGACTTGGGCGTGAACACGCCGACCTGCTCGCACAGGTGGACGGCGCCGGTCGACATCAGGCGAACGCGCTCCTTGGTCCCCAGCGAGCCGTCGACCACGCGCACCAGCATCACCACGCCCACGTAGTTGTCGAACCAGGAATCGATGATCAGCGCCTTGAGGGGCGCCGCCGGATCGCCCTTGGGCGGCGGGATGCGCACGATCACGGCCTCCAGGATGTCCTCGACGCCCATGCCCGTCTTGGCCGAGCAGGGCACGGCATCGGCCGCGTCGATGCCGATGACGTCCTCGATTTCCGCCTTCGCGGTCTCGGGATCGGCCTGCGGGAGGTCCATCTTGTTCAGCACCGGCACCACCTCGACGCCCAGGTCGAGCGCCGTGTAGCAGTTGGCCACCGTCTGCGCCTCGACGCCCTGCGAGGCATCGACGACCAGCAGCGCCCCCTCGCAGGCCGACAGGCTGCGCGAGACCTCGTAGGAGAAGTCGACGTGGCCGGGAGTATCGATCAGGTTCAGGTTGTATATCCGGCCGTCGCGGGCCTTATAGGAGAGCGCCGCCGTCTGCGCCTTGATGGTGATGCCGCGCTCCTTCTCCAGATCCATGGAGTCGAGCACCTGCGCTTCCATTTCCCGGTCGGAGAGGCCGCCGCACAGCTGGATGATGCGATCGGCCAGGGTGGATTTCCCGTGGTCGATGTGGGCGATGATGGAAAAATTTCGGATGTGATTCACAACAAGAAGGGGCCGCCGATATCCATGGCGGCCCCTGAAATGATCGGGAAGCGGATTTTAATCTACTTGCCGTCCCGATTTCCCTTGATGGTGATAAAAGTCTGGCTGTCGCCGCGACGCACCAGCAGCGTGATCGACGAAGTCCGGTCGAAGCGCGACAGCAGATCGTTGAACTGATCGACGGATTTCACCTCGGTCTGGCTGCCCTTGCTGACCAGTGCGAGGATGATGTCGCCGGGGCGCAGGTCGATGCGCGCCCCGCCGTTCCTGACCTCCTCGACGACGAGGCCGTGCGTGATGCCGATCTGGCGCCTCTGTTCGGGCGAGGGTTCGGAGAGCACGAGGCCGAGCCTGTTGGCCGGCGCCGGTTCGGCCTCTCGTCCGCCGCGTCGCATCGCGCGCCCCGCCGTTTTTTCCTCCGGCATCTCGCCGACCGTCAGCGTCAGGTCGCGCGTCGAGCCCTTGCGCCAGATCTGCACGCCGGCCTTGCTGCCGGGTTTCATGGCGCCGACGATGCGCGGCAGGTCGCCTGACTGGCCGATCGCCCTGCCCTCGAACCTGAGGATGACGTCGCCGGCCTCGATGCCGCCCCGGTCGGCCGGCGATCCCTTTTCCACGGACGCTATCAGGGCGCCGACGGCCTTCGCCAGCCCGAAGGACTCGGCCAGCTCCTTCGTGACCTCCTGGATCACGACGCCGATACGGCCGCGGCTGACCTTGCCGCCGGCCCGGAGCTGGCTTTGCACCTCCATGGCCAGGTCGATCGGGATCGCGAACGAAACACCCATGTAGCCACCGGAGCGCGAGTAGATCTGCGAATTCATGCCGACCACCTCGCCCTTCATGTTGAACAGCGGACCGCCCGAGTTGCCCGGATTGATGGCCACATCGGTCTGGATGAAGGGGACGAAATTCTCCTGGGGCAGCGAGCGTCCCTTGGCGCTGACGATGCCGGCCGTGACGGAATTGTCGAAGCCGAAGGGCGCGCCGATGGCGACGACCCATTCGCCCACCCGCAGTTTCTCGGGATCGCCCAGCCTGACGGTGGGCAGCCCGCCAGCCTCGATCTTGATGAGCGCCACGTCGGTGCGCCTGTCCGCGCCAATCACACGGGCCTTGAATTCCCGCTTGTCGGTCAGCTTGACGAGAACTTCGTCCGCACCGTCGACCACGTGGGCGTTGGTCAGGATGTGGCCGTCCGCGCTGATGATGAAGCCCGATCCCAGAGACTCGCTCCTGAATTCCCTCGGCAGGCCGGGAATCTGGCGCGGCATGAAGCGGCGGAAAAACTCGAGGGCCGGATCGTCCTCGTCGAAGGGGAACGCATGGCCGAAGGGGTTCCGGTTACCCTTGACGACCTGGGTCGTACTGATATTGACGACGGCGGCACCCTGCTTCTCGGCGAGTTCGGTGAAGTCCGGAAGTTCCGCGGCTTGGGCAAGGATCGCCAGGAACGACAATCCGATGAACGACAAGAGACGCTGGATCATTCTTGTGCTTCCTTTCGTGGTTCGACAACGGGACATTTGAGTCGCATCGTCAGCAAGGGTTCCCGTTTTCCTGCCAGCCGGGAGCCGGCCAGGCGCAATGACGCCAGGCCGGCCATGAGCCCCAGCCCCGCACCCGCCACCGAAGCGGCGTCGCCGCCCATCGTTGCCCCGCTTGCGGCGCCGGCAATGGTCAGGAGCGCCGGCCAGAGATAGGACAGCAATGCCGCCTTCAGCAGGGCGCCCTGGGGAACGACCAGAACCACCGTGTCTCCCACGCGGGCGCCGATGCCATTATGCAGTCGGTGCAGCCTTGGGCCGGCGGGCGCCTCCAGGCTCATGCAGGCATGCCGGCTGGAACACTGTCCGCAGGCGGCGGCGTCGCACACTTCCACGAACGCATGTTCGCCCTCGATACGAACCACGACGGCTTCGCTCTCGTTCATCTATTTCTCGTCGGCCAGGCACACGAGCTTGGCCTTGGGCCGGTAAGGCTGCGTCCCGCGGGATGCGACGACCTGGGATGCCTGCGGCGATGGGGATATCCCGGATGCCGCAATCCCGATCCGCGCCAGATTGCCTCCGGAGGATTCCTGCCGCTGCGTGGCCTGCGGCGCAAAGGCAAGCCATGCGACCACCGCCACGCCGGAAGCGGAAGCCGCCAGAGCCCAGGCGGGATGATGCGCATGCCACCACAACGCCGTACCCGTCTGCGGCCGCCGGGGCGCCAGGATCGCAGGCTCACCCTGCAGCGCGGCCATCACCCTCGTCGTCATGTCGGTGGCCAGGGCCGGCTCGGCGCGCAGAGCATCGCCGATCAACCGGTATTCGCTCCAGGCGGCATGCAGCGCTCCGCCGCGCCCGATGTCCGACAGAAGCGTCCGCGATTCCGCCGCATCAAGTTCGCCGTCCAGAAGTGCCGATAGTCGCTGTCTCATTTCACCATCTCCTGTCCGGCCCCGTATCCAGCAGGGGCCGCAGCTTCTGGGCGATCGCCTCGCGCGCCCGGAAAATCCGCGAACGCACGGTGCCGATCGGACAATCCATCACCTGGGCGATCTCCTCGTAGGAAAGCCCCTCGATCTCCCGCAGCGTGACCGCCGTGCGCAACTCCTCAGGCAGGCTCGCCATGGCGGCATTGACCGTGTCGGCGATCTGCCTGGACATCAGCACGCGCTCCGGCGTGTCCGCATCCCGCAGCAGGTCGCTTTCCCCGTAACCCTCCGCCTCTTCGCTGTCCATTTCCGTCGAGGTGGGCGCGCGCCGTCCGTTGGCGATCAGCCAGTTCTTCGCGGCATTGACGCCGATGCGATAGAGCCAGGTGTAGAACGCGCTCTCGCCCCGGAAGTTCGGCAGCGCGCGATAGGCCTTGATGAAAGCCTCCTGCGCCACATCCTCGGCTTCCGCGGGGTCGCGCACCAGCCGCATGATCAGCCGCATCAGCTTGCGCTGATACTTTGCGACCAATAGCCCGAAGGCCTGTTTGTCACCGGCCTGCACGCGCTCGACGAGCGCCTGATCCGTTTCGCGATCTCCCATCGGCAGGTGAATTCCTGTATGCGTTTCGGTACAACCGGGCAGGCAGTATATCCCAACCCTTAACCGAGTCCCGCGCTCGGGAATCCCGCACCACTGCGTCTTCCGCTGCTGTCGAAGACAGCGGGTTGCCATGAATAGTTCCGCCGGACAACGCGGAAGCGCGTGCTATATTCCGGCACCGATCATGGCGCGCGACCCCTTCAGGAATTTCGACGTTCTCGTTCTCGGCAGCGGGCTGGCCGGCCAGTCGCTGGCGCTCCGGCTCGCCGACAGCCGTCGCGTCGCCCTCGTGACCAAGCGCGCCATCGAGGACTCGGCCACCGCCTGGGCTCAGGGCGGCATCGCCGCCGTCCTGGATGACGCCGACTCCATCGAGGAACACATCCAGGACACCTTCACGGCCGGTGCCGGCCTGTGCGACCCGGTGGCGACGCGTTTCGTGGTCGAGCACGGCCGCGAAGCCATCGAGTGGCTGATCGCGCAGGGCGTTCCCTTCACCCGCACCGACACCGGCTACCACCTGACCCGCGAGGGCGGTCACAGCCACAGGCGCGTCATCCACGTTGCCGACGCCACCGGCGCCGCCGTCCAGCAGACCCTGAACGAGAAGGTGCTCGCCCACCCGAACATCACGGTGCTGGAACGGCATCTGGTCATCGACCTGATCACCGGCGCCAAGCTCGGCCTCAAGACCGACCGCTGCTGGGGAGCCTATGTCCTCGATGTCGACCGCGACGAGGTGCTGACGCTCGCCGCGCCGAACACGGTGATCGCCACCGGTGGCGCCGGCAAGGTCTATCTCTACACCTCCAATCCGGACACCGCGACCGGCGACGGCATCGCCATGGCCTGGCGGGCGGGCTGCCGCGTGGCCAACATGGAGTTCATCCAGTTCCATCCGACCTGCCTCTACCACCCGCACGCCAAGTCCTTCCTGATCACCGAGGCCATGCGCGGCGAAGGCGGGCTCCTGCGCCTGCCCGAGAGCCATGGCGGGGCGCGCTTCATGCTTGACCACGATCCGCGCGCGGAACTGGCGCCGAGGGACATCGTCGCCCGCGCCATCGACAGCGAGATGAAGCGGCATGGCCTCGACTGCGTCTGCCTGGACATGACGCACAAGGGAGAGGGCTTCCTGAAGGAACACTTCCCCAACATCCACGCCCGCTGCCTGGAACTGGGCATCGACATCGCCCGCCAGCCCATCCCGGTGGTGCCGGCGGCCCACTACACCTGCGGCGGCATCGTCACGGACCTCGCGGCGCGCACCGACCTGCCCGGCCTCTACGCGCTGGGCGAAGCCGCCTGCACGGGGCTGCATGGCGCCAACCGGCTGGCCAGCAACTCGCTGCTGGAATGCGTGGTCTTCGGCGAGGCGGCCGCGAAGGACATCCTGGCCGGAAAACCCGGCCGCATGCCGAAGCTGCCCCACTGGGACGAAAGCCGCGTCACCGACGCCGACGAGCGAATCGTCATCTCGCACAACTGGGACGAGCTCCGTCGCTTCATGTGGGACTACGTGGGCATCGTCCGCACCAGCAAACGCCTCGAACGAGCTCTGCATCGCGTACGCCTGCTGGAACGCGAAATCGACGAGTACTACGCCAACTTCCGCGTCGGCAACGACCTCATCGAGCTGCGCAACCTGGTGCTCACGGCCCATCTGATCATCCGCAGCGCGAAGCTGCGGAGGGAAAGCCGCGGCCTGCACTTCAGCCGCGACTACCCCGAAACGCTGGCAAAGGCGCGCAGCACCGTTCTCAAACCGTAGCCTTCCACTTCAACCAGACGCGCAGCCGGCGATGGTCATCGGCCTCCATCGCCCCGCGGGGCAGGGCCAGTGATTCCAGCCGACCACCAGCGCGATAGAGCAGTACCACCAGCCAGGGGAAGACGGTTGTTTGCGGATGGACGGCGCATTCCGTCCGTGTCCCGTCGCCATATTCGATCCCGATCAGGCCGTCGGGCCGCAGTGCCAGAACCGCGATGTCGCGGCGGCACAGCAGCCGGGCCAGTGGATGGATCCGTCGGATGGCGAGCGTGATGGGCAACTGCATGCCCGATGCGTCCTCCGGTCAGACGCGGCGGAAAACCAGGGAGCCGTTGGTGCCGCCGAATCCGAAGTTGTTCTTGAGGGCGACGTCGATCTCCATCTGCCGCGCCGTGTTGGCGCAGTAGTCGAGATCGCACTCCGGATCCTGCTCGAAGATGTTGATGGTCGGCGGGGACATCTGGTGATGGATGGCCAGCACGGTCAGCGCCGATTCCAGCCCGCCGGCGCCGCCGAGCAGATGGCCGGTCATGGACTTCGTGGAGTTGACAACCAGCTTGCGGGCCGCGTCGCCGAAGGCGAGCTTGATCGCCTCGGTCTCGTTCTTGTCGCCCAGCGGCGTCGATGTGCCATGCGCATTGACGTACCGCACCTCGTCCGGATTGACGCCGGCATCCTTCATGGCGTTGACCATGCTGCGGCGCGGGCCGTCGGTGTCCGGCGCCGTCATGTGGTAGGCATCGCCGCTCATGCCGAAACCGGACAGCTCGGCATATATCCGGGCGCCGCGCCCCTTCGCATGCTCGTATTCCTCCAGCACCAGCACGCCGGCACCCTCGCCGAGAACGAAGCCATCGCGGCCCTTGTCCCAGGGACGGCTAGCCGTCGCCGGATCGTCGTTGCGGGTCGAGAGGGCCTGGGCCGAGGCGAAGCCGCCGACGGCCAACGGTGTCACCGTGGATTCGGCCCCTCCGCAGACCATGGCGTCGGCGTCGCCGTACTGGATCATGCGGAAGCTGGTGCCGATGGCGTGCAAACCCGTCGTGCAGGCCGTCACCACCGCCAGATTCGGGCCCTTGAGGCCCAGCATGATCGACAGGTTGCCCGAGATCATGTTGATGATCGTGCCTGGAATGAAGAAGGGCGATATCTTTCGGGGGCCGCCGCCGAGGAAATCGTTGTGCGTCTCCTCGATCATCGGCAGGCCACCGATGCCGGAGCCGATGTTCACGCCGATGCGGTCGGCGTTTTCCGGCGTCGCCGTCAGGCCGCTGTCCCGGAAGGCCTGGATGCCCGCCGCCATGCCGTAGTGGATGAAAACGTCCATCCGCCTAGCTTCCTTTGGCGACAGGTAGGCGCCGACGTCGAACCCCTTCACCTCGCCGGCAATGCGCGACTTGATGGCCGAGGCGTCGAAACGCGTGATCGTACCGATGCCATTCCGGCCGGCGACGATGCCGTCCCAGGTCTCTGCGACGGTGTTGCCGACCGGGGAAATGATTCCCAGGCCGGTTACGACGACTCTACGGCGCGACAAAGCGATCTCCGGTTCCCATCCCCACCCGCTTATTTTTTGAGGTTGTTGTTGACGTAGTCGGTGGCCTGCTGGACCGTGGTGATCTTTTCGGCTTCCTCGTCCGGAATCTCGCACTCGAATTCCTCTTCGAGGGCCATCACCAGCTCGACGGTGTCCAGTGAATCGGCACCCAGATCGTCGACGAATGAAGATTCGTTCTTGATGTCGGCCTCGTTGACGCCCAGCTGTTCGGCGACGATCTTCTTGACGCGTTGTTCGATGTTTTCCATTTACAACTCCCTGTAATGAAAGCCCGGCTAGTTTACCAAAAACGGATGTGATTCCCGTCGCTATTGAGACATGTACATGCCGCCATTGACATGCAGCATCGTGCCCGAAATATATGCGGCCTCCGGACCCGCCAGAAAGGCGACGGCATTGGCGATATCCTCCGCCTGGCCCAGCCGGCCCAGCGGAATCTTCTGGATCAGCGCGTTGCGCTGTTCGTCCGAGAGCGCGCGGGTCATGGCGGTGTCGATGAAGCCGGGGGCCACGCAATTGACCGTGATATTGCGGCTGCCGAGCTCCTGCGCCAGCGAACGCGACATGCCGGCGACGCCGGCCTTGGCGGCGGCGTAGTTGATCTGGCCGGGATTGCCCGCGGCGGCGACCACCGAGGCGATGTTGACGATGCGTCCCTGCCGGGCTTTCATCATGCCTCGCAGGACCAGCTTCGAAAGGCGGTAGACCGAGGTGAGGTTGGTACTGATGACGGCGTCCCATTCCTCGTCCTTCATGCGCATAGCCAGGTTATCGCGCGTGATGCCCGCGTTGTTGACCAGGATGGACACGGCGCCGAAGCGCTTTTCGATTTCGGCGATCACCGCTTCGCAGGCGGCGCCGTCGGTGACGTTGAGCACCGCGCCCCAGCCGGGGATGCCCGCGTCGTCCAGCGATTTCTGGATCTCGGCGGCGGCGGCCTCGTTGATGTCGGCGCCGACGATCGTGGCGCCCCTGCGGCCCAGTTCATGCGCGATCGCATGGCCGATGCCGCGCGCGGCGCCCGTCACCAGCGCGATCTGTCCCTTCAGAGCTTCCTGCATGTTCATCCTTTCGTAGCCAAAATGGCCGCGTCGAGGCTCGCCCGGTCGTTCATGGCGCCGCCGGTCAGTCCCTCGGCACAGCGTTTCACCAGCCCGGCCAGCACCTTGCCGGGACCGCATTCGAAGACATGGGTGATGCCGGCCGCCCGCATGGCGCGCATCGTCTCGACCCAGCGCACCGGCGAGGCGGCCTGACGCACCAGGGCATCGCGAATCGCATCGGGATCTTCCGCGCAGACGACATCCACGTTGTTCAGCACAGGCGTCAGCGGGGGCGAGACGGGAACGTCCGCCAGGCGCGCCTTGAGCCTTTCGGCCGCCGGCAGCATCAGCGACGAGTGGAAGGGGGCGGACACCGGCAGCATCACCGCGCGTTTCGCGCCCTTCGCCTTGCAAGCTTCCGCCGCGCGCTCCACCGCGGCCTTGTGGCCGGCGATCACCGTCTGTTCCGGCGAGTTGAAATTCACCGCTTGAACCACCTGCCCCTGGGCGGCCTCTTCACAGGCGGCCTCCACAAGCGCGACGTCGAGGTTGAGGATCGCCGCCATGGCGCCCTCGCCCGCCGGCACGGCCTCCTGCATGACCTTGGCGCGCAGTTCCACCAGCGGTGCCGCATCCGAAAGACTCATCGCGCCGGTGGCGACCAGTGCCGCGTATTCGCCGAGGCTGTGGCCGGCCATCATCGCCGGCCGGGCGCCGCCAAGTTCCTGCCAGAGCCGCCAGACGGCCACGCCCGCCGTCAGCATCAGCGGTTGGGTGTTCACCGTCTGGTTCAGGGCCTCGGCGGGGCCTTCCGTGGCCAGCCGCCAGAGGTCGCGCCCCAGCGCGGACGAGGCTTCGTCGAAGGTGGCGCGGATGACCGGGCTGTCGCCGTAGGCCGCCATCATGCCCATCGATTGGGAGCCCTGGCCTGGAAACACTAATGCAAATTTCATCGATCGAATCTCAGAATCTCAGGAGCGCGGCGCCCCAGGTGAAGCCGCCGCCGACGCCTTCCAGCAGCACCGTGTCGCCGCGCTTGATCCGGCCTGCGCGCACCGATTCGTCCAGGGCCAGCGGAATCGAGGCCGCCGAGGTGTTGCCGTGGCGATCCACGGTGACGATGCATTTCTCCGGCGGCAAATGGAGCTTCTTGGCCGTCGCCTGCATGATGCGGATGTTGGCTTGGTGAGGCAGCAGCCAATCGATTTGGTCCGGCGACATGTCCGCGGCGGCCAGCACTTCCCCGGCCACTTCGGCCAGTACCCGGACGGCGAACTTGAACACGGCCTGGCCGTCCATGCGCACAAGCGGGTCTCCGATGGGCTTGCCGCCGCACAGATGCCCCGGCGCGGAAAGGATGCCGCCATGGCGGCCGTCCGCATGCAGCGCGCTGGCGAGGATGCCGGGTTCGTCGGAAGCTTCCAGCACGACCGCGCCGGCGCCGTCGCCGAAAAGCACGCAAGTGCCGCGGTCGCTCCAGTCGAGGAGGCGGGAGAAAACCTCCGCTCCCACGACGAGGACGCATTTGCTCGTTCCCGTCCGGATGAATTTCTCGGCGATGGAGAGCGCGTAGATGAATCCCCCGCAGACAGCCTGCACGTCGAAGGCAGGCGCGCCGTTCGTGTTGCCCAGCTTTGCCTGCAACAGCGTGGCGGCGCTCGGGAAGACATAGTCCGGCGTGGAAGTGGCGAGGATGATCAGGTCGACGTCGTCGGGCCGACGGCCGGCGGACTCCAGGGCGCGCCGGCAAGCTTCCAGGGCCAGGTCGCTCGACGCGACGCCCGCTGGCGCGAGATGGCGCGCGCGGATACCTGTACGCTCGGCGATCCAGGCGTCGGAGGAATCGAGGCCGTGCGCCGCGATCAGGGCATCGTTGGTGACGGGCGTGCCGGGCAGATGGCTGCCGGTACCGGTGACTCGGGCAAACCGGGGAGCCTGCATCATGCGGCCACGGGGATCGATTGCGCCAGCCGTGCGGCGATTTTCTCGGGCAGGCGTTTGCGGGCCGCTTCCGCGGCGCGTTCAAGCGCGCAGCGGAAGGCATAGGCGTCGGCCGAGCCATGACTCTTGAAAACGATACCCCGGAGGCCGAGAAGCCCCGCCCCGTTGTAGCTGCGGTGGTCGAAGCGGCGCCTGAATGCCTTGATGACCGGCAGCGCCGCCAGCGCGGTCATCTTCGTGAAAATATTGCGGGAGAACTCCTCCTTGAGGGCACCGGCAATCATCTGCGCCAAACCCTCGGACGCCTTGAGCACCGCATTGCCGACAAAGCCGTCGCAAACCACCACGTCGGTGACCCCCCTGTAAATATCGTCGCCCTCGATGTTGCCGTGGAAATTGAGGCCGCTCTCCTTGAGCAGTTCGGCGGCGCGCTTGACGATCTCGTTTCCCTTGATGTCCTCTTCACCGATGTTGAGCAGGCCGACGCTTGGGCCGCTGTTCGAATAATCCCGGTGTTCGAGGGCGGATACGAGCATGGCGCCCATGATACCAAACTGGAGCAGATGCTCCGGCTGGCAGTCGACGTTGGCGCCCAAATCCAGCACATAGGTATGTCCCTTGACGGTCGGCAGGATGCCGGCGATGGCCGGCCGGTCGATGCCGGGCAAGGTCTTCAGCACGAAACGGGAAATAGCCATCAGCGCGCCGGTGTTGCCGGCGGAAACGGCGGCGTCGGCCACGCCTTCCTTCACGAGGTCGGCGGCGACGCGCATGGAGGAATCCTTCTTGTTGCGGAGGGCCGATGCCACCGGCTCGTGCATTTCCACGGTTTCGCTGGCGTGACGGATTCGCAGGCGCTCCCCGAATTCCGCCAGCGCGTTGCCGGGCATCGAACGCAAATGGGGGCGCAGATCTTCTTCACGGCCGACCAGAAGCGTGGCGCAATCCGGATTGCGCCGGAGGAAATCGACAACGGCGGGAACGGTGACCGACGGGCCGTGGTCGCCGCCCATGCAATCCACCGCAATGGTAATTGCCATCAGAGAAGGACTCTCAAGCAAACGGCCGGCTGCGATCATCGCAACCGGCCGTTTGCGCCGAGATGGTTACTCGCCCTTGGCCTTGAGGACCTTCTTGCCCCGATAGACGCCGGAGGGGGACACGTGGTGGCGCAGGTGCACCTCGCCCGTGGTCGGCTCGACGGCCAGCGGGGGGTTGGTCAGAAAGTCATGGGCGCGGTGCATGCCGCGCTTAGAGGGAGACTTCTTGTTCTGCTGAACAGCCATGTTCAAACTCCTTTTCTAAACTTTGCCAGCACCGCAAAAGGCGATGGCTCGCGTTCATCAAACGCCGCCGGCGGCCGGCAATTCTCGTGTCGCGGGGCGATGGGCAGCGCAAGAAGCACTTCCTCCTCGACCAGCGGCAACAAGGCCAGCGCCTTGTCGGCCTCGATGGCGTCGGACCGGTCGTCCGCCAACTCGTCGTCCGGCCATTCCTCGCCCGGCGGCACCAGCAGCAGCCGGCTTTCCAGGTCGACTGGCCAGATCACCGTTTCCAGGCACCGCTGACAGCGCAGGCTCAAGTTTCCTTGCAGCCGCAATGTCAGGGTATGCCGTCCGCCGTCCTGCCGTTCGCCCGTCAATTCCCAGTGCAGCGAACCACGCATTGAGCCATTGTCATCGACAAGAACATCCGCCAGCCTCGGGAATGCCCCGACAGGCGCATTTCCTTCCAGCCGACCACCCTCGCGGGTGAACTCCAGGCTGTCGATCACTATGTTCAAGGTTGCCTAGCACGACATAAAGGGGGCGGATGCTATCATGCCGGCCGATCCTAGGTCAAAGAAAAAACCATGCCTCGCCTGATTCTTGCCTCGACTTCCCCCTTCCGTCGCGAACTGCTCGCCCGCCTGCAAATCCCCTTCGAAGCCGTGGCGCCGGATGCCGACGAGTCGGCGCTTCCCGGCGAATCCCCGGCCGCCACGGCCGAGCGCCTGGCGGTGATCAAGGCCCGCGCGGTCGCCGGCCGCTTCCCCGACGCCCTGATCATCGGCTCGGACCAGGTGGCCTTCCTGGGGGAGGCCCGCTTCGGCAAACCGGGCACCCGTGAAAACGCCGCCGCCCAGCTGTGGGCCATGAGCGGCAAGACCGTGATTTTCCATACCGGCCTGTGCCTGCTGAACGCCGCCACCGGCCGCACCCATCTGCGCGGCGTGCCGACCGAGGTGCGGTTTCGCGAGCTCTCGGATGCCGAGATCGCCCGCTATCTGGACAGGGAAGACGCCCTCAACTGCGCCGGCAGCGCGAAATCGGAAGGGCTGGGCATCGCCCTGCTCGAAAGCCTGCGCGGCGACGATCCCAACGCCCTGGTCGGCCTGCCGCTGATCGCGCTCGCCGGCATGCTGCGGGCCGAGGGCGTCGAACTGCCCTGATGCCCGGCGCGCTCCACCTGATCCCTTCGTCGCTCGGTGAAATTCCCTGGCCGACGTACCTGCCGGCCGAAACGCGGGATGCCGCCTGCCGGCTGAAGCGATTCATCGCCGAAAACGCAAAGACCGCCCGCGCCGAACTGAAGCGGCTCGGCCATCCCATGCCCCTGCGTGAGATCGCCATCGAACAACTGCCGGAAAAACTGTCGCCGGCCGATATCGAGCGGCTGCTGGCGCCGCTGACCGCTGGCCACGACGTCGGGTTAATGTCCGAGGCAGGCTGTCCCGGCGTCGCCGATCCCGGCGCGCCGCTCGTGCGCCGCGCCCACGAACTCTGCATCCCGGTAAAGCCGCTGGTCGGCCCCTCCTCCCTGCTGCTGGCGCTCATGGCCTCCGGGCTGGAGGGCCAGCGCTTCGCCTTCCACGGCTATCTGCCCGCGCGCGAACCGGAAAGAAGCAAACGAATTGCGGAACTGGAAAAGGAATCGGCGCGGCGGCACGAAACGCAGATATTCATCGAGGCGCCCTACCGCAACGAAGCGCTCTTCAAGGCGCTGCTGGCGGCCTTGGGGGAGAAGACGCGGCTGTGCATCGCGGCCGACCTCACGCTGCCGGGCGAGACGATCGCCACGCGCACGGTCGGCGAATGGCGGCGGCTGCCGGCACCCGGTATCGACCGCCGGCCGACGGTCTTCCTGCTTCTCAGGACAACTTAGCGAGGGGATTCTCCCTTAACGAGGAGACTCCATCTGCTTCTTGGCGAATTTCGATGACGCCATCGAGATCATGTATTCGATCGCCGACTTGACTTCCGCATCGCTCACCGAGGCGAGTCCGCCGCGGGATGGCATCTTGTTGTGGCCGTTGATGGCGCTTTCGGTCAAGCCATCAACACCTTTCTGCGCTATCCGCGCCCCCCATGCCTGATAGTCGTCGCTCTTCGGCGCGCCCTCCTTGCCCGTGGCGTGACATGAACCGCAACGCTTGCCATAGAGATCTTTTCCGCTGATTTCCGCATTGATCATGGCTTTGTTCAGGGTGGCATGGGCTTCGCTCTTTGGAATGATCATGTAAATGATGGCCCGCGTAACCTCGAGATCAGTCAGGGAGCTTTCCCCGCCGTGCGCGGGCATTCCACGGTAACCACGCACGGCGTGACCAGCGAGAGTCTTTATTCCTTGAGTCATCCTCTTGCCCCAGTCCGCGGTATTGCCGATTTTTGGCGCTCCATCCCGCCCATCGGCATGGCACTTGGCGCACACGGCCTTGACGACTTCGGCGCCTGTCTGATCTTTCCCGGCAACCGCTCCGTTCATCATCATTGCGAGCGCGGAACCAGCCGCGACCATCAGAATAGTTTTCTTCATATCCCCCGGACCTCGGTTGCTGTTGATGGCAGATTAAGCGCCCTAAGATTAGCATGACACTTCAGCGGAGGGTGAACCGCGAGAAGGCGTTGGCCATCCCCTCCGCCATGTCGGCGCCGAACTGCCGGGCGAACTTTTCGGCAAAGTTCTGCCTGACGGTGTAATCGCGAACATCCTCGGCCTTGATGACGTCGCGCGCCACCGAATCGATCGTGCCGTAGCCGTCGACCAGGCCCAGCTCGATGCTCTTCGCGCCGGACCACATCAGACCGGAGAACATTTCCGGGGTTTCCCTCAGCCGCTTGCCGCGCCCCTTGCGCACCACGTCGATGAACTGCTGGTGGATTTCCTCGAGCATCTGCTGGGCGTGGGCCTTGTGCTGCGCGTTCTGGGGCGAGAAGGGGTCGAGGAATCCCTTGTTCTCGCCGGCGGTCAGCAGACGCCGTTCGACCCCCAGCTTATCCATGGAGCCGGTAAAGCCGAAACCGTCCATCAGCACGCCGATGGAACCGACGATACTGGCCTTGTCCACGTAAATCCTGTCAGCAGCAGCCGCCACATAGTAGCCGCCCGAGGCGCAGATATCCTCCACCACCGCGTACAGGGGCTTGTCGGGGTGCTTGCCGCGAAGGCGCCGGATCTCGTCGTTGATGATACCCGCCTGCACCGGGCTGCCGCCCGGGCTGTTGATGCGCAGGATGATGCCGGCCGCGCCCTTGCTCTCAAAGGCGCCCTGCAGGGCGCCGATGACGTTCTCGGCCGATCCGTCGCCCCGGGCCTGGATCACGCCGGTGATTTCGATCAGGGCGGTATGTCTCTTTCTCTCCACCAGGTCGGCCGTATCGCTCCAGTCGCCCAGCATCGTGAACAGCAGCGCAAGGCAGCCGAAGCCCAGCAGCTTGAAGAAGATGCCCCAGCGCCGGCGGCGGCGCTGTTCGACGAGCGTCTCCAGGGCAAGCTTCTCGATGATCTTGCGTTCCCAGCCGGGGTCGTTGGATTCGGGCACGTTCTTCTTTCCTCAAGTAAATGTCATCATGCGTTCGCGGACAACCATTGTCGCAGATCACCTATATCGCGCGCCAGATGCAGCGGCGCCTCAGCCGCCAGGGCCACGGGCGGATGCGCCCCGTAGGCGGCGGCCACCGCCGGCACGCCGGCGTTCCTTGCCATCAGGAGATCGTGGGTCGTGTCGCCGATCATCAAAGTCAGCGCCGGCGGGACGGCGAATTCGTCCATCAGCTCTTCCAGCATCTGCGGGTGAGGCTTGGAATGGCACTCGTCGGCGCAGCGGGTGGCATGGAAAAGCCCGCCGATGCCGCTGCCGGCCAGCGCCCGGTCGAGGCCCTTGCGCGACTTGCCCGTGGCGATGCCGAGGAAATAGCCGGCCTCGCCCAGCTCCAGCACGAGTTCGCTGGCGCCTTCGAACAGTTCCAGCTCGTGATCGCGGGACAAGTAGTGATGACGATAGCGATCGACCAGATCGTCGTATTGCGTTTCCGGCAGGTCCGGCAGCGCGTAGCGCAGGGCCTCTTCCAGGCCTAGGCCGATGATGTGGCGCGCACGCTCGTCCGAAGGCGGCGCCAGCCCCAGGTCGACCGCCGCCGCCTGCACGCTGGCGACGATGGCCCCCGCCGAATCCATCAGCGTACCGTCCCAGTCGAACACGATCAGATCAAAGCGCTTCGCCATAAGTTCTCGTTTCGTTGGCATCCAGTCGTTTCAGGAAATCCCGCAGCTCCGGCGGCAGCGGCGCCTCGAGTTCCAGGGGTGGTCCGGCGAGCGGGTGCGGCAAGCTCAGCCTGGCCGCGTGCAGGAACATGCGTTTCAGCCCGGTCTTCTGCAAGTTCCGGTTCAGGGAATAGTCTCCGTACTTTTCGTCGCCGGCGATTGGAAAGCCGAGATGCGCCAGATGCACGCGGATCTGGTGGGTGCGGCCGGTCTTCAGCTCCACCTCGACTAGGCTGAAGTTCTCCCAGCGCGCCACCAGCCGCACGACGCTGTGCGCCGTCTTGCCATCGCGCGACACGGCCACGCGACGTTCGCCATCGGCGTTCAGATACTTGTGCAGCGGCAGCTTCACGTGCTGCATGGGATTCGTCCAGCGCCCCCGGACCAGCGCGAGGTAGCGCTTGGCGATCCCCCCGTCCCGGAACAGGTCGTGCAGGCGGGTGAGCGCCGAGCGTTTCTTTGCGACGATCAGGAGGCCGGAGGTTTCCCGGTCGAGCCGGTGGGCCAGTTCGAGGAACTTCGCCTGCGGCCGCGCGCGGCGGAGTTGCTCGATCACGCCGAAGGAAACTCCGCTCCCGCCATGCACCGCCACGCCGGCCGGCTTGTCGATGATGGCGAGCGCCTCATCCTCGAAGACGAGGGCGAACTCGCGTGCCGGCACGACGGGCTCGGCAAGCCGGTCCGCCACGCGCGAGGTTCGTATGGGCGGCACCCGCACCACGTCGCCGGGTTTCAGGCGGCAGTCCGCGCCGACCCGCCCCTTGTTGACCCGCACCTCGCCGCTCCTGAGGATGCGATAGACGTGGCTTTTGGGCACACCCTTGGCCAGCCGGAGCAGGAAATTGTCGATGCGCTGGCCGGCCGCCCCATCGCCCACTTCGAGCAATGTTGCGGAATCTTTGCTCAAGTCCTTCATTTGAAATATACTGTGCCCTGGTTTGCCGTCACGCGATGGCATGCCCGGCGGCCAGTCCCAATAGTAGCGGCGGCGCCCCCAGGGTATGTCGCTCACCCGAAGCAGCGATACTACTTGATTGCGCGCAGCACAAGCACAGACGATTTTAAGACGCCGGCGAAGCCGCCGGCGTTCCACGCACTACGACAAATGTTTGCCGTCAGGCCCATGATCCTGCCCCATACCATCGCAAACCGAGTCGCGTCCGCCTGATTACGGACGGCGTATCGTCGTGCCCTGCCAGCGCGCGGGAGCACACATGAAACGCATGCTGTTCAATGCGACGCAGGCCGAGGAACTCCGCGTCGCGATCGTCGATGGTCAGAAACTGATCGATCTCGACATCGAATCGGCCGCCAAGGAACAACGCAAAAGCAATATCTACAAAGCGGTCATCACCCGCATCGAGCCCAGCCTCGAAGCCGCCTTCGTCGATTACGGCGCCGAGCGCCATGGCTTTCTGCCTTTCAAGGAAGTTTCCCGTGCCTGTTTCAAGCAGGGCATCGATGCCGGCAAGGCGCGCATCCAGGATGCGTTGTCCGTCGGCCAGGAGCTGATCGTCCAGGTCGAAAAGGACGAGCGCGGCAACAAGGGCGCGGCGCTGACCACCTTTATCTCGCTGGCCGGCCGCTATCTTGTCCTGATGCCCAACAACCCGCGCGGCGGCGGCGTTTCGCGCCGCGTCGAGGGCGAGGATCGTCAGGAACTGCGCGAGGTCATGGACCGGCTGGAAGTACCCGGAGGCGCCAGCCTGATCGCCCGCACGGCCGGCATCGGCCGCACTTATGAAGAACTCCAGTGGGACCTCAACTACCTGCTCCAGCTGTGGGGTGCCATCGAGGGCGCCGCCAAGTCGCAGAGCGGCGCCTTCCTGATCTATCAGGAATCCAGCCTGGTCATCCGCGCCATCCGCGATTATTTCCACGCGGACATCGGCGAAATTCTGATCGACACGGACGAAATCTACGAACAGGCCCAGCAATTCATGGCCCACGTCATGCCGGGTAACCTGGCGCGCGTCAAGCGCTACCGGGACGACGTGCCCCTGTTCTCGCGCTTCCAGATCGAACACCAGATCGAATCGGCCTACTCGCGCCAGGTCAATCTTCCCTCCGGCGGCGCCGTGGTCATCGATCATACCGAGGCCCTGGTCTCGGTGGACGTCAACTCCGGTCGCGCCACCAAGGGTTCCGACATCGAGGAAACCGCGTTGCGCACCAACCTCGAAGCCGCCGATGAAGTTGCCCGCCAGCTTCGCCTGCGCGACCTGGGCGGCCTGATCGTCATCGACTTCATCGACATGGAATCGGCGCGCAACCAGCGCGAGGTCGAGAACCGCCTGCGCGACGCGCTCCATTTCGACCGCGCCCGCGTCCAGACGGGCAAGATTTCACGCTTCGGCCTGCTGGAACTTTCCCGCCAGCGCCTGCGCCCGGCGCTCGCCGAGACCAGCTACATCACCTGCCCCCGCTGCACGGGCACGGGCCACATCCGCTCGACCGAATCGGCGGCGCTGCACATCCTGCGCATCCTCGAGGAAGAGGCGATGAAGGAAAACACCGGCGCCATCCATTGCCAGGTTCCGGTCGATGTCGCCACTTTCCTGCTCAACGAGAAGCGCGTCGATATCGCCAAGATCGAAGTGCGCCACCGCATCAACCTGGTCATCGTGCCCAACCGGCACCTGGAAACGCCCCAGCACGAAATCGTCCGCCTGCGCCACGATCAGCTGAACGCCGAGGACCTCGCGATTCCGAGCTACCAGATGGCCGAGAAGGCCGCCGAGGAGGCCTATCAGCCGCCCTCCGCCCAGATCGAATCGAAGGCGGCCCGGCAGGAAGCCGCCGTCAAGGGCATCACGCCCGAACAACCGGCGCCCATCGTCGAGCCCAGGCCCCAGGCCGCGCAAGCCACCCGGAACGAAGCGAAGGAAGGGCCGAGCATCATCGCCAGGATATTCTCCTTCTTCCGCGGCAATAAGGCGGCGCAGGAACCCCAGCCGGAGCCGAAATCCGGCAGGACCGGCCGCCGCGAGCGCGGCGAGCGGGGCGCCCGTGGCGAAGATCGCAACGACAACCGCCGCGGCCGCAACCGCAAGGAAGGCCGCGAGAATCGCGACGAGCCGCGCCGCGAGCCGGGAGAACGCACCCCTCGCGGGGAACGGAGCGGTCAACGCGGCGGCGAACGCGGAAGGCAGCGGGAAGAGCAACAGGCCGAACCCGTCCAGAAGGAAGGACGCCGCCAGCGTAGCCGCGAAGAGCGTCCGGCCGAGCCGCGCCCGCCCAGGACGCCCCGCCTGGAATCGATGACGGAGGCCGTCGCCGAAGAACCGGCATCTTCGACGTCCGTGACCGAAGGAAACGCGCCCCAGACGGAAGCCCAGGGAGAAGGCCGCCGTCGCGGTCGCCGCGGCCGTGGCGGTCGTGGCGGTGAGCGGCGTTCCGAGGAAAGCGTATCCGCGCCCGTGGAAACGACAGAAGCCGTCGTCGTCGAACCCGTCATGCCGAAGCCCATGCCCTGGCCTGTGCCCATGCCTGTCGCCGCCGTCGAAGAAGTCGCAGCGCCGGCGGTGGCGCCTCCTGCCGAAGAACCCGTTGCGGAGCCCGCGCCGGCACCGGAAGCGCCGAAGCCGGCGCCGGCGGCCATGCCTCCCGTCGACCTTCAGCAGGCCGGGCTGGTGATGATCGAGACAAGCGCCGAGAAATCCAACGCGGTTTCTGAAATCGTCGTTTCGTCCCAGCCGCTCGGCCGCAAGCCGAGGCCGGCGGTCGTGATTGCCAGCGAGCCGCTGCAAATGGTGGAAACGAAGCAAGACTGAGCTTCGCTTCCAACCGAATGAAACGGGCACGCATGGCGTGCCCGTTTCATTTTGCGCGCACAGCCGTGATCAACCCGCGCGCGGCATCCTCCACCATGTCGAGCACGCGCTCGAAGCCGTCGATGCCCCCGTAATAGGGATCCGGAATCTCTTCCTCGTCGAAATTCTCCGCATGGTCGAGAAACAAACCAAGCTTGCGGCGATGCTCCTCCGGGCAGGCCTCCCGCAGCAGGGCCAGGTTGTCGCGATCCATGGCCAAAATGTGGTCGAAGCGCACAAAGTCAGACGCTGCGACACGTCGAGCCCTCAATCCGGACAGATCGTAGCCCCGCCGGGCGGCAGCATTCTGTGCACGCCGGTCGGGAGGGGCGCCGGCATGCCAGTCATGGGTGCCGGCGGAATCCAGCTCGACCCGGCCGATCAACCCGGCCCGCTCGATCAGCGTGCGGACAACGCCCTCCGCCATCGGGGATCTGCATATGTTGCCCATGCAGACAAATAGAACTCTCATAATATTTTCACTTCTATCATGTTGTTTCATATGGAATTGCTATGATCCTTTTTTATTCGAGAGCATCAAGCGGGCAGAGTGAACTGCACGAATAACGACGCAATTTTCATTATCCGCCCCTGTCAGCCGAGACTCAAACCACCAATCGTATCGGCTCCACCTCCTCCCCTTGCGGCAGCACGCGCCCGATGCGTGTCGCCGTCGGGTAGCCCAAACCGCGCAACTCGGCAATGCACGCCTCAGCCGCTTCGGCCGGCACGCTGGCGAGGAGGCCGCCGGCGGTCTGGGGATCGAATATCAGCGGGTAGTTGGGGTGCGCGATGGCTTCTGCCTGGTTGCGCAGGGCGCGGCGCAGGCGCAGGTTGGCGGGTTGCAGGGAGCTGAGGATACCGGCGGCGGCGGTTTCGCGGGCGCCTTCGAGGATGGGCAGGCGGTTGAGTTCGAGTTCGGCATCGACGCCCGAAGGGCGCGTCATTTCGACCAAGTGGCCGAGCAGGCCGAAGCCGGTGAGGTCGGTGCAGGCGGTGGCGCCATGGGCGATCAGGCAAGGCACGGCGGCGCGGTTGGAGACCTGCATGGATTCGAGGGCCGCGTCGATCCATCTTCCCCTGACGATGACCACGGCCCTGAATTGCGCGTGGGCGGCGAACAGGGTGCCGGTGCCGATGGGCTTGGTGAGGATCAGCACGTCGCCGGGGCGCATGCCACCCTTGCGCATCACGGTGGCCAGGTCTGCGTCGATGAGGCCATTGACAGCGAAGCCGAGCGCCAGTTCTCTGCCCTCGCCGGTGTGGCCGCCGACCAGCGCGCAGCCGGCTTCGTTGAGCACCGAGACGGCGCCGGCCATCATCTGGAAGACGGTGTCCTCGACCTTGCGTTCCAGACCGGGCGGCACGGTGGCGATGGCGGTGGCCGACTGCGCCTCGCCGCCCATGGCGAAGATGTCTCCCAATGCATGGTTCGCGGCGATGCGGCCGAGCAGCCAGGGATCGTCGATGAAGGCGCGGAAGAAATCGACGGTATGCACCAGCGCCTTGCCCGGCGGCACGCGCATCACGGCGGCGTCGTCGGGCGCGGAGAGGCCGATCAGAACGTCGTCGCGCTCGATCGGTGGTTGCACGCGGGCCAGGGCACGGGAGAGTACCGTCGCGCCCACCTTGGCGCCACAGCCGCCGCAGCGCATGGCGATGGCGGAGATGGCCTGGGTCTGTTCGGTTCCGTCGAGCGGGATCGTCTCGCCGGTCGGCGCCGCATCGGGCATGGCGGCGAGTTCGGTGAACTTGCGCATGAAGCGGCGGTCGATCCAGTCCTTCCAGCGCCAGACCAGATCGCCTCGCGCATAGAAGGCGCCGCGCGAGGCGACGGCATGCTTGTCGCCGGTGCTGATCAGCGCCAGCCAGCGGCGCTGCGGTCGATAGCCGATCAGCGGTTTGCCCAGCAAGGTCCGGCGCAGGTTCTCTGCCAACGGCCTGGCCATGCGCACGGCGAAGACGCCAGCCTTCTCCAGCGGTCGGCCGATCATGGCGGCGCAGTCGCCGGCGGCGAAGACGAGCGGATCTGTTTCGCTTTGCAGGGTGTCGCGCACGCGGATGAAGCCCGCCTCGTCGAGCGCTAGTCCGGTGCCGCGCAGCCAGGCCGCGCCTCCCGCCTGAGTGACCCAGACGATTTCGTCGGCGGCCAGTGTTTCGCCGCCGCGCGTTTGCAGGCGCCCGGCCGAGACCTGGATCACTTCGGCCACCCGATGCACCACGACGCCGCGCGCGGCCAGCACCTTTTCGAAGGCGCGGCGGACGGCGGCGTTGTGGGTGGGCAGTATCCGCGCCCCGGCGGAGAGGAGATGGCAGCGCAGTTCGTCCGGGTTGCGGCCGAGGGCGACAAGCTCGTTACGCAGCCGGTACTGCATGGCCAGCGTCAGCTCGACGCCACCCGCGCCGGCGCCGACCACGGCGATGGTGGTGGTGCCGGCGTGGCGGCGAACACGGTCGAGCAGCGCCAGCCAGCGTTCGTTGAAGCGGCGGATCGGCTTTACCGGAACGACGTGTTCGGCTGCGCCGGCCACAGCATCGAGCTGCGGTGTGGAGCCAATGTTGATCGACAGCGCGTCATAAGGCACGGGGGGGCGGTGACGGCAAAGCACCTGGCGCGCGGCGCGGTCGACGCCGGTCACCTCGTCGCGGATGTAGCGCGCGCCGGCGAATTCGGCGAGGCGGCGCAGGTCGATGTGCACCTCGTCGAAGCCGTAGTGGCCGGCGATGTAGCCAGGCAGCATGCCCGAGTAGGGCGTGTCGGTGTCGGTGCAGATCACCGTCAGGCGCACGCCGCGCAGCGGCTTCATGGTGAACATGTGCAGCACACCGACGTGGCTGTGGCCGCCGCCGACCAGCACGATGTCGCGCAGCACGGTGGTATCGGCGGCTTGCATTCAAGGCGCTCCCAGGAGTTCGCGGGCGAGCTGCCGCACGGCGGCCTGCTCAGCGGCCGGCTCGAACAGCGGCGCGCGGCGCGCGCACTGCGCGGCGAGCCGGTTCAGCAGGCTCGCGGTGATGGCGTATTGCGGTGACTGACTTTCGCGGCAGCGCAGGAGCAGCGCCGCCAGCGCCTCGGCGTCGCTCCACGGGAAGTAGCCGGCGTAGTCCGCGCCGAGCATGCCGACGTTGCCGTCGATGCGCGAGGCGAGCACGGGCGTGCCGCTGGCCACCGCCTCCATGACCACATGGGCGCCGCCCTCGATGCGGCTGGCGTGGATCAGCAGGTGGGCGCACTGGATGCGCCGCCGCACCTCCTCGTGCGGCCGGCCGCCCAGCCAGCGGTAGTTGGGCGCGGCGGCCATGGTGGCGCGCGCGGCTTCGCCCAGCGCGGGGTCGAGCGCATCGCCGATGTGGTCGATGTAGATGTCGCGCCGGTCCGCCAGCAGGCGCGCGGCGGCGAGCAGGGTGGCGGGCGATTTCTCCTCGCGCAGGTGGCCGACCATCACGGCGCGCAATTGGCGCGGCGACTTGACCAACGTCTGCCGCGCGGTGGTGGACTGGAAGATGACGCGAGCCTTATCGCGAAATTCGATGGGCAACGCCAGCGGCCCGCGCTCCTGCAGCACCACCAGCACCCAGGCCAGCGCCAGCGAGCGCTGTGCCGAGGCATCGCTGCCGATGTCGCGATAGAGATCGGTGCCGGTCAACACCAGCGCCGCGCCGCGTTCCGGATGCGCGGCGCTCCAGGCGGCGATGGCGTCGGCGGAGCGGCGGGCGTGCAGCGCGATCATCGCCGTGTCGGCGTCAGCCTGCGCATCCGGCCAGGTCTTTGCCAGCCGGGTCGGATAGAGCGGTGCGAGGAAGCGCTGCCAGCGGTGCGCCGTCCGCCAGTTGCCGTTGTTGTCGTCGCGCAACGCCGGCGTGACGATTACCACTTGGCGTGCATGCGGCATACTGGCGTCCTTATTCATTTGTCGGGGGACCGAGATGAACACCCGCTCAGCCGGCGTCGCCGAAGCCACCCGCTGCGGCGGCCGCGATGTTCTCGACCATGCCATCCGCGACGCCCGGGCGCGCACCCTGGCGCTGCTCGATGCCTATGCCGCAAAACTGGGCGAGACGCTGCCCATCCCCTACTCCACCCAGTTCAATCCGCCGCTGTGGGAAGCGGGGCACGTCGCGTGGTTCTACGACATCTGGATCGCGCGCAGCCGGCAGCGGCATCTCGGACTCGCTTGCGACCCCGGCCACGAGCGCCCGGCCGGCCGCATGACCGGAGCGGACGCGCTCTACAACTCCAGCCTGGTCGCGCACGCGACGCGCTGGAGCCTGCCGCTGCCCGATCTCGCCGCGACGCGCGCCTATCTCGCCGCGAGCCAGGCCGAGACGCTGCAACTGCTGGCCGGCGAAACGGAAGCGGTCAATATAGACAATGCGCTCTATTTCTACAAGCTCTCGCTGTTCCACGAGGACATGCACGCCGAGGCCGCCACCTACATGGCGCAGGCGCTCGACATTCCGCTGCCCGCTACGCTGCGGCCCGCCGAGCGCGCGCTGTCCACCGCGACGGCCATCCCGCTGCCGGCAACAAGTTGGCGGCTCGGCTACGACGGCCCCGGCTTTGCCTTCGACAACGAACTGCCCGCCCACGACGTGCAACTGGCCGCCTTCGCCATCGACAGCGTGGCGGTGAGCTGGCGGCGCTTCCTGCCCGCCACCGAGGCCGGCGCGGTGGCGGTGCCGCGTTATCTGCGGCGGGAAAACGGCAGCTGGCAGGCGCTGCGCTACGGCAGTTGGGCGCCGCTGAACCTCGATGCCGCGGCGCTGCACCTCACCTGGGACGAAGCGCAGGCCTGGTGCGCCTGGGCCGGCCGCCGGCTGCCGACCGAGGCCGAGTGGGAGTGCGCCGCAATCACCGCACCCGGCTTCGACTGGGGCGATGCCTGGGAATGGACGTCGAGCCGCTTCGCGCCCTTCGACGGCTTTATCGCCCACCCCTACCGCGACTATTCGCGCTTCGGCTTCGAGGAGCATCGCTACGTACTCAAGGGCGCCAGCCGCGCCACCTCGCCGCGCATGGCGCATCCACGCTACCGTAACTACTTCACAGTCGAGCGCAACGACATTCATACCGGCTTCCGCAGTTGCGCGCTCTAAAAAGTCAGCCGTGGCGGCATGCCGAGTCATGGTTCCGTCTCATGAAAATGCGGCGAACACCGCGAACCAGCCGGCTTCGTCGGTCCAGCGCCGCAAGCGCGTGAAGCCGGCGCGTTCCAGCAGCGCGGCGAAGTCGTCGATGCGCCACTTGCAGGAGTTCTCGGTGTGCATGCGCTCGCCGGCCGCGAAGCGCCGCTCGCCGCCGACCCAACTCACCCGCAAGTCGCACAGCGCTTCGAGATGCATTTCGATGCGCGAGGCCAGGGCGTCGAAAAAGGCCACGTGCCGCCAGTCGGCGATGTCGAAGTCTGTGCCGGCCAGGCGGTTCAGGTGCAGCAGCATGTTGCGGTTGAACGCGGCTGTGACGCCGAGCGGATCGTCGTAGGCCGGCTCCAGGATGTCGACGGGCTTGACCAGGTCGACGCCGATCAGCAGCGCGCCGCCCCGGCAGGCGGCATGCGCCTGGCGCAGGAAGGCCAGCGCCTCGTCGGGGGTGAAGTTGCCGATGCTCGAACCAGGATAGAACAGCGTCAGTGGCCCGTCGCCGACTTCGTCGGGCAGGCGCAGCGTCGTGGAAAAGTCGAGCCCGACGCCGAGCATGTCCGTCGCCGGGTACTGGCGTTGCAGGTTCTCCAGCGAATCGCGCAGGTAGCCGGCTGAGATGTCCACCGCCACGTAGCGCCGCACCTGGAACGTGTTGAACAGGCGCGCGGCCTTCTCGCAATTACCGGCGCCGAGGTCGACCAGCGTCGCCACCGGGCCGAGCGCCACCGCCATTTCCGCCTGCTCGCGCGCGAAGATCGCCGCCTCGATGCGCGTCGGATAGTACTCGGGCAACTCGGTGATCGCGGCGAACAGCCGCGATCCGAGCGCGTCGTAGAGATACTTGGGCGCGATGCGCGCCGTCGGCGCCGTCAGCCCCGCGAGCAGCTCGTCGCGTATCGCCGCTCGATCGTCATGGGCGATCTGGATGAGGCGCGGCGTCTTCATGCGTGAAACTCCGTTTTTAGCGCAGCGGAACCGGCAGCGTCGCCGGCGGGAGGCAGGTCTCGTCGCTGCACGCCTGCACCGTCAGCCGGGCCGCCGCGGGTTTGTCACCGGAAAAATCGGCCTCAATGACGGTCTTGCCGGAATAGACCGCGATCTCGCCCCGTGCGAAGGCCGCGCGGAAGCGTTCCGGCTTCGAGTAGCGGATCGCGGCGGGCGGCCCGCCCTCGAACTCGATCCGCGTCGGGATCAGGTCGGCGTCGCTCGCCGGGTTGGCGTTGACATGCCAGCCGGGGGCGATGGAAAGCGTGACGGCGAGGCGGTTGCCCTGCCTGCGGGAGGACAGCGACACGACGCCGGCGCTGCCGGGACTGGCATCTCCGGCGGATACGCCGTCCGGCAGCACCGCCAGCAGTGACGGCCAGCGGTCGGGTGCGCGCGCGATGAGCGAAGCGAGCGCGGCGAGAAGCCTTTCGGCAGGCGTCCTGAATCGAGGCTCGGTGGTCTCCAGCTGCGCCAGCAGCCGCCAGGCCGAACTCGCGCCGGCCGGATAAGGGCCGTCGCCCATTTCGGGCATGGCGGCGAACAACTCCGTTCCCAGCGCAGTCTCATTCAGCCCGCCGTCGGCGCGGCCCAGGCGCACGAGCATGGCGTCGGCGAGCGCGGCGGCCCGCTCGCGCTGACCGAGCGCCAGCAGCCCCAGCCCGAAATTCGCATAGTCTTCGAGGAAGCCCTCGCCCTGGGAGCGGCCCTCGAAGATCGCCTGGCGCAGGCGGCCGGCCTCCCATGCGTCGCGCCAGAGCCGGTCGGCGGCCTTGCGGGCGGCATCGGAGAATCGCGGTTCGGCGAGCCTTTCGCCGGCCACGGCCAGCGCCTCGATGGCGAGCCCGTTCCAGGAGAGGATGATTTTGTCGTCGCGCGCGGGCGCGGGGCGCAGCGCACGCCGGGCGAGCAGCTTTCCCCGCGCCGGGCCGAGCGCCTTCGTCGTCCGCGCGCCTTCGCGCAGCCGCAGCCCGCCGCGTTCGCACAAGGAGCCGCAGGCGCCGCGGTCGAACTCCTCCGCCGGATCGTCGAGATGCCCCGGCAGCGGGACGACACGGTAGGCGGCGAGGAAGCGGTCCGCCGATCTGCCCAGCACGGCGCGAATCTCCCGTTCGTCCCAGAGGTAGTGGGCGCCCTCGCGCCCCTCCGACACGGCGTCGAACGAGGCGTAGAAACCGCCTTCGGGCGCCTGCATCTCGCGCAGCAGAAAACCCGCCGTCTCGCGCGCGATTTCATTGCGCCCCGCCGTAGCATAAAGCTTCAGCAACTGGGCGTTGTCGTAGAGCATCTTTTCGAAGTGCGGCGTCGCCCAGCCCGGATCGACGGTGTAGCGGTGGAAGCCTCCGGCCAGGTGGTCGCGCAGCCCGCCCGCGGCCATCGCATCGAGCGCCTTCTTCACCACGGCTTTCCCGCGCGCGTCGCCGGCCAGCAGCGTCAATTCGGGCGCCTGCGGAAACTTGGCCGCACCGCCGCTCTTCAGCCCGCCGCGCTCGGCGTCCGCCAGCGCCAGAAGCGACGCAACGGCCTCGCGCTTCCAGCGCGCGGGCTCGATGGCGGCGCCGTCCTGCGGCGGCTGACTTTTCAGCGCCTGCGCGACGCGATCCGAAAGGGCGATCAGCTCGCCGCGCCGCTTCGCCCATACATCGAGGATGCGCGACATGACGGTGGGAAACCCCGGCCGCCCCAGGTCGTCGTCCGCCGGCGGAAAGTAGCTGCCCGCGAAGAAGGGCTTGCGCTCCGGCGTGAGGAACAGGTTGTTCGGCCAGCCGCCGGGGCCGCCGAGCAGGCGCGTGGCCGCCTGGTATAGCCGGTCGAGGTCGGGACGCTGCTCGCGGTCGACCTTCACATTGACGAAGCCGGCGTTCATGCGCGCGGCGATGGCGGGGTCGCGGTAGAGCGTCTCCTCCGCCACGCGGCACCAGTAGCACGAACTGTAGCCGATGGAGATGAAGACCGGCTTGCCCTCCCGCTTTGCTTTCTCGAACGCCTCGTCGCCCCACGGATACCAGTCCACGGGATTGTCGGCGTGCATGCGCAGGTAGGGGCTGTCGGATTGTGCGAGGCGGTTGGATGACATGGCGGAGAGAGGGAGAAGCGAAGCGACGAGAACCAGCGCACAACGATACCTCAACAGGTTCAAAGGGGTTTCTCCTGTGGATCAGGCATGGGCAGACGGAGGCGGATGATCTCGTAGGAGGAAGTCTCCGCCCGCCGCAGCGCCTCGGTCAGCGCGCCGCGGCCATCGCCGATTGACACATCCGTACCGGTTGGTATCAAATGCGCGCATGAGCACAAAACAAACCGATCTGACGCGCGAGAAGCTGCTCGATGCCGCCTTCTGCGAAATCCACCGCCACGGCTTCCAGGCGGCGAGCATCGCCAAGATTCTGCAGGATACCGGCCTGACTAAGGGCGCGCTGTACCACCATTTCCCCACCAAGCAGGAACTCGGTCTGGCCGTCGTCGACGAGGTCATTCGCGCCAGGCTCGACGAGCTGGTGTTCCGGCGGCTGCGCGACAGCGCCCGGCCCCTCGACACCCTGATCGAGATCATCGGCGAACTCGGCGCACGCAACGACGCCGAGACCGTCGCCCTGGGCTGCCCGCTCAACAACCTGATGCAGGAGATGAGCCCCCTCGACGCCACCTTCAAGGAAAGGCTCAACGCGATCCTGACCCACTGGGGCACGATCGTCGAGGACGCCCTGCATCGCGCCCGGGCGGCCGGCGCACTGCGCCCCGGCGTCGATTGCCGCGCCGCCTCGCTCTTCATCGTTTCGGCCTGGGAAGGCTGCACCGGCATCGCCAAGAGCCTGCAATCGGCGGCGGGCTTCGTCCTGTGCATGCGACAGTTGCAGGACTACGTCAGAAGCCTGATGGCCGCGCCGCCGGCCTGAACCTTTTTTCGCCACAAACATACCGCACGGTCGGTATGGCTTCGACAAGGAGGATCGCCATGGAAGTATCCAAAGCCATCGAACTGCGTCGCGCCGTCAAGGCCTACGACCCGAACCACCGCATGAGCGATGCGGAGATCGAACGCCTGCTGTCGTTGGCAATGCTCTCGCCGACCGCGTGGAACATCCAGAACTGGCGCTTCGTCGTCGTGCGCGACCCCGAATTGCGGCGCCAGATTCGCGCCGTCGCCTGGGACCAGGCGCAAGTCACCGACGCCTCGCTGCTGGTGGTGCTGACCGCCGATCTCAAGGCCTGGCAGAAGGCGCCGGAGCGCTACTGGCGCAACGCCGAGCCCGAAGTACGCGACTGGCTGGTCAATGCCATGACGCAGTTTTACGAGGGCCGGGACTGGCTGCAACGAGACGAGGCGATGCGCTCCTGCGGCCTGGCGGCAATGACGCTGATGCTGGCCGCGCAGGAGATGGGCTACCAGACCGGCCCGATGGACGGATTCGACTTCGATGCCGTCGCCAGGATCATCAACTTGCCGGCCGACCATGTGATCTCCATGTTCGTCGTCATCGGCAAGGGCATCCGGGGGCCGATGCCCCGCGGCGGGCAGCTCGCGCTCGAAGAGGTGCTCGTGCGGGACCGCTTCGACTGACTCGACATGGAGAATCGATGCGGCACTGTCGCTTCAACAACATCGGGTCGCCATACTACCGAAGAACGCCCCCACCTCCCCGATCTCCCGCGTGCGCCGCATCGGCGGCAGCGATTGCCAGATGCGCCGGCCGTAGGGTTTGCCGACGAGGCGCGGGTCGCAGACCATCAGCACGCCCCGATCCGTCTCGTCGCGGATCAGCCGGCCGGCGCCCTGCTTCATGCTGATGACGGCGCGCGGCAGCTGGTATTCGAAGAAGGGGTTGCGGCCCTGCTTCCTCAGGTGCTCGATGCGCGCCGCGAGCACCGGGTCGTCGGGCGGCGCGAAGGGCAGTTTGTCGATGACGACGAGCGAGAGCGCCTCGCCGCGCACGTCCACGCCCTCCCAGAAGCTCTGGCTCGCGACCAGCACGGCGTTGCCGAGGCTGCGGAAGCGTTCCAGCAGTTCCGACTTCGATCCCTCGCCTTGCAGCAGGAGCGGGAATTCCGCGCCCTCCCCCTCGATCTTTTCCTTCAGCAGCTCGTGGATGCGCCGCATGGCGCGCAGGGAGGTGCACAAGACGAACGCCCGGCCGCCCGAGGCGCGGATAGCCGCCCAGGCGGCGTCCGCCACGGCCTCGTGGTAGTCGGGGCTGTTGGGGTCGGGCATGCCCTGCGGGCAGTAGAGGAGCGCGCAGGCAGCGAAGTCGAAGGGACTGCCCCACAGGCCCGTTTCCGCCTCCGCGAGACCAAGCTCCGACCGGTAGTGTCCGAAGTCGCCGCCCACGGCCAGCGTCGCCGAAGTGAATATCCACGCCCTGGGATGACCCTCCATCTGCCGCCTGAAGATGTTCGCGACCGACAGCGGCGTGAGGTTGAGCGTGACCGCGTGCGAGGTCACTTCCACCCAGCGCACATAGCGCTCATCGTCGTCCGAAGGGGCCGCCTCCGACCGCCAGCGATTCAGGCCCGATGCGATCTCCTGCGCGCGGGAGAGGCAGCTGGCCAGCCCCTCGGAGCGGCCGGCCTGGCTATCGAGATGCCGGGTGAAATCCGCAAGCTGGCTGTCCAGCGCGATCAGCATGCGCTGCGCTTCCTCGTGGTCGAGCCACTGAGCGGAGGACAGGCGCATGCCTTCCCGATGGAAGGACAGGCGCAGGTCCTTCGCCGCCTTTTCGAGCGCGCGGCAGGCTTCCTGGAGCGGCGCGTAGTCCTTGGCGTTGGCGACCGCCTCCAGCCTCGCGTCGCGCGCGAGGTCGACGATCCGGGCCGTGCCGACGGCCTCGCCGAAGAATAGGCCGGCCACTTCCGGTAGTTGGTGGGCCTCGTCGAAGATCACCGTGTTGCAGGCCGGCAGCAGCTCGCCCATGCCCTCGTCGCGCAGCATGACGTCGGCGAAGAAGAGATGGTGGTTGACGACCACGACGTCGGCCGCCATGGCCTCGCGTCGCGCCGCCAATACGAAGCAGCCTGCGGCGTCCGGACAGTCCGACCCCAGGCAGTTTTCGCGCGTCGAGGTGGCCTGCTGCCAAGCGCCGGAGTCCTCGGGCACGGACGCAAGCTCCGCCTTGTCGCCGCTCGCCGTGGTCTTGGCGAAGCGGGCGATGGCGCGGATATGGCCGGACTCCTCCCTGGAGCCGAAGCGCCCGGATTCGAGCGCGCGCGCCAGGTGGTAGGGACAGACGTAGTTCGCGCGGCCCTTGAGCAGCGCGATGGTGGCCGGCACGCCGAGGGCGTCGCGCACCGTCGGCAGATCGCGGTTGAAGAGCTGGTCCTGGAGCGTCTTGGTGCCCGTGGAGACGATGACCTTGCCGCCGGAGAGCAGCGCCGGCACGAGATAGGCGAAGGTCTTGCCCGTGCCCGTGCCTGCCTCGGCGACGAGGGCGCGGTTGTCCCGGATGGCTTCATGGATGCGCGCGGCCATCTCCGCCTGCAGGGGACGGTGCCTGTAGCCGGCAATGGCGCGGGCCAGCGGGCCAGCGGGAGAGAAATACCGGTCGATCATCTCGATGTCGCCGGCCCCAGATCCGCACCTTCCCGCTTGAATCGCCCGACGGCCTCGAACAGGGCGCGGCGCAGATCGGCCACGGGCTTGCCGGTCGCCTGCGCCTTGTGCAGCTCTCCCAGGATGGCGCCCATGTCGCCGGAAGCGATCGCGGCGGCCTCGGCGCGCTGGGCGGGCGTCGCGGCGGCCATGACGATCTCCGCCTTCTCCTCCTGCGCCTGTCGCCCGGGCGCCTTGCGGGCGGTGATGACGAGCGCCCTGGGCTTGTCCGGCCGGTCCTTGAGCCTGACGACGGTGCTCTCCTTTCTGAATTTCGCGATAACGTCGAAGAGTTCGCGGCGCAGCTTCTCCGTCGGCTGCCCGGCCGCCTCCGCCAGGCGCAGCCGGAGCAGGATGTCCTCGATCGCGGGCGGCGCGGGCTCGGAGCGCATCGGCTTGGCGAAGGTTTCCGGAGGCGCTTTCACTGCCTCGGCAAACTTGGCGGGCGCCCCTTCCGCCTTGGCCATCAACTTCGCAATCTTGAAATTGCCGTAACGCATCGCCCAGGTCAGGGCCGAGTCGCCCCGGTCGTTGACGGACCTCGGATCGGCGCCGGCATCGACAAGCATCCGCGCGAGGTCCTCTTGGGCCTCGCGCGCCGCCATCATCAGCACCGTCGAACCATTGGGCACGCGCGCATTGACGTCGGCGCCCCGATTCACCAGCAGGCGGGCGATTTCCTTGCGGCCGGCGAAGACGGCGTAGTGCAGCGCGCTCCATTCCATGCCCTTCCGGCTGGCGGCCGCGCCGCGGTCCAGCAGCCAGCGCACGGCCTCGATGTGTCCCTTCCAGGCGGCGAGCTGAAGGGCCTGCTCGCCGAAACGGTTGGTCCGATGGATGTCCGCGCCGCGCGCGAGGAAGAGCTCCATCATCGCGATGTTGCCCTCCCAGGCGCCGATCATCAGCCCCGTGCCGATGCGGTCGGCCTGGAAGTCCGGCGGAAGGCCCTCGTCGAGCCACCTGCCGGCACGACCCAGATCGCCCGTCTCGACGGCGACGCCGAAGGCCACGGGGTCGGGCAGCACCGCCCAGGCCGGCAGGGCTGCCAGCCACAGCAGCAGGATACATCGTCGAAACATCGCGCCCGGAACTCTTGTTGCAGAATGGGCGCCTATTATGCCCTTCCGCCTTCTCTCCGCCCTCGCCGTATCGCTGCTGCTGCACGCCGCCGTCCTCGGCGCCATGACCTGGCGATTCGACCGCGCTCCGGCGGCGGCCACGCCCGCCATGTTCAGCGCCACGCTGGTGCACCCCGCCGGGCACGATCCCCTGCTCAAGAATACACTCTCAGACGGCGCGGCAGCCGGGACGCCGCCGCCCGCAGCCGGCAAGGGGAAGCCGGTGCCGACGGAGGAAGCGCAACGCCGGCTGGCAGAACACCTCTACTACCCGCCGGAGGCCATCGCGCGCGGACTGGAAGGGGAGGTTCGGCTGCTGCTGAGTCTCGATGTCGCAGGCAACGTCCTCGACGCGCAGGTCGCCAGCGGCAGCGGCCACGATCTCCTGGACCGGGCGGCGGTGCGCGCCGCCTTCGCCATGGGGCGGCTGCCCGGCGCCGACGCGCGGGAGGCGATCCTGCCGGTGGTGTTCAGGCTGCGGTAGGCCGCGCGGACTGACGGAGTGTGGATCAATATTCCTTGCCGTCCGACCACAGTTCCGATTTGAAGCGGATGACGCGGTTGCGGCCCGTTTCCTTGGCATGGTAGAGCGCCACGTCGGCGAACTTCACGGTCTGCCAGAAGGTGTCCGAATCGCCCGGAAAATCGGCGATGCCGATGGATATGGTCTTCTGCAGCACCTTGCCGGACACTTGGACCCTCATCTCCTCGACGGCTGCGCGAATCTTCTCGGCCACCATCACGGCCTGGCCGCCGTCGATATCCTGCATGAGCATGAGGAACTCCTCGCCGCCAAAGCGAATCACGTAGTCCGATGCCCGCACGGACTGGGTCAGCACCTTCGCCAGGGACTTGAGAACGGCGTCGCCGGCATCGTGGCCGTGGGTGTCGTTCACCATCTTGAAGTAGTCAAGGTCCAGCATCAGGATGGCCATGTGTGCGTTGCGGCGTCGCGCCTGGGCCACCAACGTCTCCACCGACTCCTCAAGGAACCGCCGGTTGTGCAGGCCGGTCATGGGGTCGCGAAGGTTCGACTCCCGCAGGGTTTCCGTCAGGCGCTTGGCCTCCAGGACCGGCGCGGCCTCCCGAAGATAGACGCTGATGTAGGGGATGAGATCCTGGGCGCGCTGGCGGTCGGCGTCCGTCACCACCAGTTGCAACACGCTGCCTACCCTGCCCGACTGGATGACGGGGAAGCAGATATGCCGGCGGCTGCCGGCGTCAGGGGGCGGACGGAAGGAATAGCAGATGCCCGGCGCACCGACGGAATCCACCGTATGGCCCGTGCGGCGGGCGCGGCAGGCCTCGTTGCGCACCAGTATCTGGGGATCGCACCAACGGCAGGCGCCTTGGGCTTCGCCATCCACGAACATCGGCAGTATCTGGTTGCGGCCGGGCAGGACTTCGTAAATGGAATACTCGCGCACGCCGAAGCGCTGCTCCACGGCCACCGACAGCCGGGCGTAAATCTCGGCCTTCGTTTCGTCTTCCTCGATGGCCTGCTTGAAATAGGCCGCTTGAGTAAGGGTCTTGACCATCTCGACGGTGGCGTCGAGCAGATTGCCGTCGCAGGAGGGCGCGTGACTGGTCAGCTGGGCCACCTCGCAGCCGATGCGGTTGAGCCCATCGCCCAGGTAGCCGAGCAGCCGGTTCATGTCGTCGGCGATCTGGCCGATCTCATCCTTCGTACTGACCTCGACAACCGTCCTGAAATCGCCGCCGATCGCCCGCTGCACCGCTATTCCGACATTGCCGGCCGTATCGACGATCGGATGGATCAGTCGCCGCAGCAGCAAGAAGGCGCCGACCGCGAACACCACCACGGCCGCCACCATCAGGATCAGGCTGCCGCGAACGATCTCCGTGGCGGTCTGGATATGCTCGGCCGAGGCGGCGAGCGAATACTGCCGGAAGGAGATCAGTCCGATCGCCACCAGGACGATGATCAGACAGGCCGACAGCATGGCGAAAAAGACCGTGATCTTGGTTTGAAGGCTCATCATTGGCGCCCCCCGGTTCGCCTTGTCGTTACAGCGCGCCACTGCGTTCGCGGCGCTGATGCGCTCGGAACGCCGGCAGCAGGACGGCGGCGGCCAGCGCCGTCGCCAGGACCAACGGCCACCACACCGGCCGGTTCCACTTGTCGCGCATCCTCTCACGGTGCGCAGCGTCGATGCGCTGGTACTTGAGCGTGTTGTTGCCGACCTTGCTCGGCTTGCGGTTCGTCAGCCAGGCGTGGCGCAACGTGTAGTCCTTGGGGTGGAAGCCCCAGATCCACGGCGCGTCGCGGCGCAGGATCTCCAGCATCCGGTCGATGATGGCCTGGCGCGCCGGGCCGTTCTCCATGGCGCGCATCCGGTCGAACAGGCGGTCGTACTCCGGGTTCGCGTAGTTCGCGGCATTCTCTCCCGAGTGCTTCACCTTGCCCTGCGGGCCGTAGAGCAGGAACAGGAAGTTCTCCGGATCGGGATAGTCGGCGTTCCAGCCGAAGTAGAAGAGCTGCACGGCGCCCTTGCGGATCTTTTCCTGGAACCGGTTGTAGTCGGTGCTGCGCACGACGAGCTGAACGTCGATCTTTTGGAACTGCTTGTTGAGCCAGTCGACGCGCGACTTGGCGCCGACGCCGGTGGCAGTCGTGTCGAGATTGATGACCAGGGGCTCGCCCGTAACGGCGTCGCGGCCGTTCGGCCAGCCGGCCTCGGCGAGCAGCTTCTTCGCGGCGTCGATGTCCTTCCGGCGGGGCCGGCCGTCGATCCAGCCGTACATTTCCGGATTGATCCCGACGCGGCCATCGACATGCCCGAAGATGCCCGGCGGGATCGGCCCCTGGGCGGCGATGCCGCGGCCGTTCTGGAAGATCGAGATGAACTCCTCCTGGTCGATGGCGATGGAGATGGCCTGCCGGAGCTTGCGCGCCCGTTCCGCGCCATCCTCATCCTGTCCACCCCGGCCGCCGACCAGCGGATCGAGCATGTTGAAGCCCATGTAGAAAGTGGACGTGGCCACGGACGTGGCGAGCGAAATGCCCTGTTCGCGCATCGCGTCGGTCAGGCTCACCTCGCCGCCGCCGCTCACCTGCACCGCCTGGTCGAACCCGTCCGAGGAAATGCCGGAGGCGTCGTAGTAGCCCTGGAGAAACTTGTTCCAGTAGGGGATCTGCTCCTTCTCGCGCGTGAAGACGACCTTGTCGATAAGGGGCATCGTCTTGCCGCAGTCGGCGAGCAGGCCCGCCTCCCGGTCGCCCGGCTCGCCTTCGCACGGGTAGGATTCGCCGCGGAAGTTCGGGTTGCGTTCCAGCACCATTCGCGCGTTGGGATTGTTCTCGGCGAGCATGTAGGGGCCGGTGCCGACCGGGTACCAGTCGAGCGTGAGGTTCTTCTCGGCCATGCCGGGCCGGCTGTGGAAGCGGTCGGCCTCCCAGGGCATGGGCGCGAAGAAGGGCATGGCCAGCCAGTAGAGGAATTGCGGGTACTTGCCCTTGATGCGGATGCGATAGCGGTAGCGGTCGAGGACCTCGACGCCCGCGAGCACATGCGGACGCAGATCGAGCCATCCCGGGCTGTCGGCCGAGCGCAGGCGCTTCGCAAGGTCGTCGAGGCCGACGACGTATTCGCTCATCAGCCCGAAGATCGGCGAGTGCAGGCGCGGATGGGCCAGGCGCTTGATCCCGTAGGCGTAGTCTTCGGCGACCAGCTCGCGCGTGCCGCGGTTGGGGAAGTCGGCCAGCGTGTCGATGCGCGACAGTTCGACCGGCTGGTCCGCGAAGGCCGGATGCGGCTGGTAGCGGATGCCCGGCCGGATGGCGACCACGTAGTCGGTGAAGGCGATGCGCGAAGGCGCGGCGTCGTCGGGCAGCGGCCGGCCCCGGACATCCAGGTAGCGGGGCTTCGGCACCTCGGCGGCGGTGGCCGGAATCAGCTCGTAAGGCCGCTTCAGGTAGTGGTATTGCAGCGGCGGCTCGTAGATCTGCGCCGTGAAGGTGATCTCGTCCTCGCTGTAGGACTGGACCGGGTCGAGGTGCTTTGGCCGGTCGGTAAAGGCAGTGTAGAGGATGTTCCGGCCCCGGTCGGACGCCGGGTAGGGATCGTTCCAGGCCGTTCCGCAGGCGGTCAGCAGCAAAGAAAGTCCCGTGAGAATGAATCCGCGCATACCGTCAAGTTTATCTGATCCGCTATAATCCGCCGGTCATTCAACTAGGAGGGGCTATGGGCTTTCTCGCCGGCAAGCGCATTCTCATCACCGGACTGCTGTCGAACCGTTCGATCGCCTACGGCATCGCCAAGGCCTGTCAGCGGGAGGGTGCGAGGCTCGCCTTCACCTATCAGAACGACCGGTTCAAGGATCGCATCGCAAAGTTCGCCGAGGAGCTCGGCAGCCATCTCATCTTTCCGTGCGACGTGGCCGACGACGCGCAGATCGAGGCCCTATTCGCGGAACTCGGCAAGGGATGGGAAGGCCTCGACGGCCTGGTGCATTCCATCGCCTACGCGCCGTCCGAAGCCATCGAAGGGGATTTTCTCGACGGCATGACGCGCGAAAGATTCCGCATCGCCCACGACGTTTCGTCCTACAGCTTCCCGGCCCTGGCCAAGGCGGCGCGCCCGCTGCTGCTCAAGGGCAATAATCCCGCCCTGCTGGCGCTGACTTATCTCGGCGCCGAGCGCACCTTGCCCAACTACAACACCATGGGCCTGGCCAAGGCCAGCCTGGAAGCGGCAACCCGCTATCTCGCCTTCTGCCTCGGCCCGCAGGGCATCCGCGCCAACGCGATTTCGGCGGGTCCGATCAAGACGCTGGCGGCCTCCGGCATCGGCAACTTCGGCAAGCTGCTGGCCTATAACGCGCACCATGCGCCGCTGCGGCGCAACGTCACCATCGAGGAAGTCGGCAACGCCGCCGCGTTCATGCTCTCCGACCTGGCCAGCGCCATCACCGGAGAGGTCATGTATGTGGACGGCGGGTTGAACACCACGGCGCTGGGCAACGCCGACCCGTTGCCTTCCTGACCCAATTTCAGCGGTCTTTGGCCTCCAGTACCGCCTGATTGATCTCAACCGGATAGCGTTCCCTGAGGACGGCCAGCCACGCCGCGAACTCCTCCTCTGCGACCGTGCGCGCATACTGCTTTCGAACCGATCTGGCGCGCGGCGGCTCCTCGCCGTCGACGGCATGGGGCTTGATCTGTGAAATACGATAGAGTGCATAGCCGCCAGGCACCGGAACACCGGCATAGGAGGGAAGCTTTGCGGCATCCGCCTTGAAGATGGCCCGAACGGCCTCTGGCGGCAGGTTGGACGCAAAAGAACGGGAAACAGTGCGCGCCGCCCCCCAGGCCAGGCCGACGTTCTCGCCCTTGCCCAGCCGGGCGAGCTTCTCTTCGCCATCCCTGGCCGCCAGTTTGGCCGCCTCCTGGCGCACGAGCATTTTTTCGATGGCGGCAGATACCACTTCCAACGGCTGCAACGCGGCTGGCTTATGCTCCAGCACCCTCGCGGACACCAGGACATTGGGCGCAACCTCGACCGCCTCGGTGTTGCGTTTGCTTTTGACCGAATCGTCGGAGAATAGCGCCGCCATCAGCTTGGCATCGGCGAAGGGCTCGGCGACGGCGGCACCCTTGGCGATCCAGTCGCTTTGCTGTATCGCGAGCTTGTACTTCTCCGCCGCCGGCCCAAGGCTGTCCGCCTGTTCATAGACGGTATTGGAGAACCCCTCCGCGATCTCGGCATGCTTCCTGGCGGCCCACTGCTGTTTGAGTTCGGCGGCGATCTCGCCCCGAACCTCTTCCAGCGGGCGGCTGCGCTCTGGGCGGACCCCCGTCAGCCGTATGATGTGAAAACCGAAGTCGGAACGCACCACGTCGGAAATCTGGCCTTCCTTGAGCGCGAAAGTCGCGTCCTCGAAGGGCTTGACCATCATGCCCCGACCGATCCAGTCGAGGTCGCCGCCCTTCTCCGCCGAGCCGGGGTCCCGGGAATGCTGCTTGGCGAGTTTGGCGAAATCGCCGGGCGCCTTCCTCACTTCGGCGAGGATCGACGCTGCCTTGGCCTGCGCGGCCTTGATCTCGGCCTCGGCCGCATTCCTGTCGGCGCGGATCAGGATGTGGCTCGCGCGGCGCTCCTCGGCCTGCCGGTAACGGTCGGCATTGGCCCGATACCACGCCTTCACCTCCTCGTCGGAGACGACTGCCTGCTCCAGTAATTTCTGCCGATCCAGCACTAGGTATTCGGCACGCAACCGCTCGGGCGTTTCGAACTGCTTCTTATTGGCTTCGTAAAAGGCCTTGATCGTCTCGTCCGTCACCTTGACCCGGTCGGCATACGGCTCCGGACGCAGAACGGCCTCGCTGATCTCGCGTTCCTCAAGCTGCGCGCCGAGCCAGCGCTCGGCCGCCGCCTGCCCCGCCATGGCGGCGTCGCCGACCGCCACCATGGCCTGCTGCATGGCCAGGTCCTGGCGGACGCGCGCCTCGAACATCTGTTCGCTCATGCCCTGCGCCGCCACCAGTGCCTTGTAGCGCTGGGTGGAGAATTTGCCGTCTTCCTGCAGGGAGGGTACGGAGGCAATGAATTGGACGAGTTGTCCATCGCCGACCGTCAGCCGGGATTTGTTGGCATGCAAGGCGAGCAACCGCTGATGTATCAGGCTATCCAGCACCGCGCGCCGCAGTTCCGGATTGTCCAGCATCGCCGGATCGGCCCGGTCGCCGAGGGCGGGACGCAGGCGCTCCTGCTGTTCGCGCAGGGCACGCTGGAATTCCCCGATGCCGATCTTGCTGCCGCCGACACGGGCGACATCGGCGCCGTCACCGGTATTGCGGACATAGGAATCGACGCCCCAGAAGGCGAAGGGCAGGATGATCAGTGCAAGAATGATCTGGATGATCCTCTTGTTGTTGCGGATTGCGTCGAACATGCCGGTCACTCTCACTCTGAACGAAAAAGGCGAACCGCGGTTCGCCTTGCTGGTTGCGCTGGCAGCTGGTGGGTGCTGACGGGCTCGAACCGCCGACATTCGCCGTGTAAGGGCGACGCTCTACCAACTGAGCTAAGCACCCGCGCCACGGGAACCGTCAGACCGCGCGGCTCCGGGGAGCGCGGATTCTATCAGCTTGGTGTCAGTTGAGGGCGTCCTTCAGCGCCTTGCCGGCGCGGAACTTCGGCACCTTGGCGGCCTTGATCTTGATGGTGGCGCCGGTGCGTGGATTGCGGCCGCTTCGGGCGGTGCGTTTGCCGACATAGAAACTGCCGAAACCGACCAGCGTAACCACCTGGCCCTTCTTCAGCGAAGCCTTGACGGCGCCGATGGCCGCATCGAGCGCACGGCCGGCGGCGGCCTTGGAGATGTCGGCGGACTTGGCGATTTGGTCGATCAGTTCGGATTTGTTCACGTGAGCCCCCTTGTGTGGAACATTGGATGTTGAGCGAGGAAAGCCTGTGGGTTCAGGTTATAGCAAGCCGTAAAAGCTTATGTCAAGCGGTTTTCGAGGAATTCATGGGATGGATTTTCCGGTTCGTCACAAATGCAAACGCCGCCCGGAGGCGGCGTTTGCGCAAGCAAGAAATGGACTCAATGCGTCACGACAGCGCCGGCTGGCACCACTTCGCCACCTACCGGCAAGGGTGCGACGGCGGGCTCAACCGAGGCCGTCTCCGGTGCCGGTTCCGGCATCCTTTCGAGGGCAAGCTCCAGTACCCGGTCGATCCACTTGACCGGCACGATCTCGATCCGATTCTTGATGGTGTCGGGCATCTCGGCCAGATCCTTGACGTTTTCCTCCGGGATCAGCGCGAGGCGAATGCCACCGCGAATGGCCGCCAGGAGCTTCTCCTTGAGGCCGCCGATCGGCAGCACCTCGCCGCGCAGCGTGATCTCGCCGGTCATGGCCACATCGGCGCGCGCCGGGATGCCCGTGAGCACCGAAACGAGCGCCGCGGTCATGGCGATGCCCGCCGAGGGGCCGTCCTTGGGCGTCGCGCCCTCGGGCAGATGGATGTGGATGTCGTTCTTCTGGTAGAAGTCCTCGGGGATGCCGAGCGCCTTGCTGCGGCGGCGCACGACGGTCAGCGCGGCCTGGATCGACTCCTGCATCACCTCGCCGAGTTTGCCGGTGGTCATGGTCTTGCCCTTGCCGGGCACGGCGACCGCCTCTACGGTCAGGAGCTCGCCGCCCACCTCGGTCCAGGCCAGCCCGGTCACCTGGCCGATCTGGTTCTCCTTCTCGGCCATGCCGAAGGTGTAGCGGCGCACGCCGAGGTACTTGTCGAGGTTCCGGGCATTGACGACGATCTTGTTCTTGCGCTTCTTCATCACCAGCGCCTTGACCACCTTGCGGCAGATCTTCGACAGGTCGCGCTCCAGCGCCCGCACGCCGGCTTCGCGCGTGTAGTAGCGCACGATGTCGCGGATCGCGTCCTCGGTGACCGAGAGTTCCTCGCGCCTGACGCCGTTGTTCTTCAGCTGCTTGGGCAGCAGATAGCGCATGGCGATATTGACCTTTTCGTCCTCCGTGTAGCCGGACAGCCGGATCACCTCCATGCGGTCGAGCAGCGCCGGCGGAATGTTCATGGTGTTTGCGGTGGCCACGAACATCACGTCGGACAGGTCGAAATCGACCTCGATGTAGTGATCCTGGAAGGTGTGGTTCTGCTCGGGATCGAGCACCTCCAGCAGCGCCGAGCTCGGATCGCCGCGGAAGTCCATGCCCAGCTTGTCCACCTCGTCGAGCAGGAACAGCGGGTTCTTGACCCCGACCTTGGTCATGTTCTGGAGGATCTTGCCCGGCATGGAGCCGATGTAGGTGCGCCGGTGGCCGCGAATCTCGGCTTCGTCGCGCACGCCGCCCAGGGCCATGCGCACGAATTTGCGGTTGGTGGCCTTGGCGATCGACTGGCCCAGCGAGGTCTTGCCCACGCCGGGAGGTCCGACCAGGCACAGGATGGGCGCCTTGACCTTGTCCACGCGCTGCTGCACGGCCAGGTACTCGACGATGCGCTCCTTGACCCGTTCGAGGCCATAGTGATCCTTGTCGAGAACCTTCTCGGCCATCGAGAGGTCCTTGCTGACGCGCGACTTCTTCTTCCATGGCAAGCCGACCAGCGTCTCGATGTAGTTTCTGACGACGGTCGCCTCGGCCGACATCGGCGACATCAGCTTGAGCTTCTTCATTTCGGCATTGGCCTTGGCCAGGGCCTCCTTGCCCATGCCGGCAACCTTGATCTTCTTCTCGATCTCGTCGAGGTCGGCGCCTTCCTCACCCTCGCCGAGTTCCTTCTGGATGGCCTTGACCTGCTCGTTGAGGTAGTACTCGCGCTGGCTCTTCTCCATCTGGCGCTTGACGCGTCCACGGATGCGCTTTTCGACCTGGAGGATGTCGAGTTCGGTCTCCAGCTGGGAAAGCAGTTTCTCCAAGCGGCCGCCGACCTCGAAGATTTCCAGGATTTCCTGCTTCAGTTCGAGCTTCATCGGCAGATGGGCGGCGATGGTGTCGGCCAAGCGGCCGGCCTCCTCGAGGCCCGCCAGGGAGGTGAGTATTTCCGGCGGAATCTTCTTGTTCAGTTTCACGTACTGGTCGAACTGGGCCAGGATGGCCCGGCGCATCGCCTCGACCTCGTGGTTGGCGCGCTCGTCGGTGGCGACGGGCACGACATCGGCGACGAACATGTCCGTCCTGTCCTCGACCCGTTGGATCCGCGCCCGCTGCGAGCCTTCGACGAGCACCTTGACGGTACCGTCCGGCAGCTTGAGCATTTGCAGGATGTTTGAAATGCAGCCGATCGGGTAGAGATCCCCGGTTCCCGGCTCGTCCTCGGCGGCGGACTTCTGGGCGACCAGCAGGATGCTCTTGCCGGTTTCCATGGCCGTCTCGAGCGCCTTGATGGACTTGGGCCGGCCGACGAACAGCGGAATCACCATGTGGGGGAACACCACCACGTCGCGCAGCGGCAGCAGCGGCAGTTCGAGTTTCTCTTGGGGGATGAGGTCAAGCTCGCTTGACATGGACTTGTCCTTTAGGTTGTGTCGCCCAAACTACATGGGGACGAACGGAGCCGATTCAAGCGGCCCCGGCAAGCTCAGCCGGTCGAGGCCACCTTCGGCGGGTCGGCGTAGATCAAAAGCGGCTGTCCGCCGGCTTCGATGGTGCTCTCGTCGATGACCACCTTGGTCACGTTCTCCGTCCCCGGCAGGTCGTACATGGTGTCGAGCAGCGCCGCTTCAAGGATGGAACGCAGGCCGCGCGCACCGGTCTTGCGCTTCAGCGCCTTGCGGGCGATGGCCTGAAGGGCGGAGGGCCGGACTTCCAATTCGACGCCTTCCATGGCGAAGAGTTTCTGGAACTGTTTGATGAGGGCGTTCTTGGGCTCGATCAGGATGGTCACCAGCGCCGCCTCGTCGAGCTCCTGGAGGGTGGCGATCACCGGCAGGCGGCCGATCAGCTCGGGGATCAGGCCGTACTTGATCAGGTCTTCGGGCTCGACCCGCTTCAGGGTCTCTGTGATGTCCTTGTTGTCGCGGCTCTTGACCTTGGCGCCGAAGCCGATGCCGCTCTTGTCGGAGCGGTCGCGGATCACCTTCTCGAGGCCACCGAAGGCGCCGCCGCAGACGAACAGGATGTTGGTGGTGTCGATCTGGACGAAGTCCTGGTTCGGGTGCTTGCGCCCGCCCTGCGGCGGCACCGAGGCGATGGTGCCCTCGATGAGCTTCAGCAGCGCCTGCTGCACGCCCTCGCCCGACACGTCGCGCGTGATGGACGGGTTGTCCGACTTGCGCGAAATCTTGTCGATCTCGTCGATGTAGACGATGCCCTGCTGCGCCTTCTCGATCTCGTAGTCGCACTTCTGAAGGAGCTTCTGAATGATGTTCTCGACGTCCTCGCCGACGTAGCCCGCCTCGGTCAGCGTGGTGGCGTCGGCCATGACGAAGGGCACGTCGAGCAGCCGCGCCAGCGTCTGGGCCAGCAGGGTCTTGCCCGAACCGGTCGGACCGATCAGCAGGATGTTGCTCTTGGCCAGCTCCACTTCGTCGGCGGAACCCTTCTGCTGGTGGCGCAGGCGCTTGTAATGGTTGTAGACGGCGACGGCCAGGATCTTCTTGGCCTGGTCCTGGCCGATCACGTACTGGTCGAGGATGGCGCGGATCTCAACAGGCGTCGGCAGGTCGCTGGCGCCCTTGCCGCCCTGATCCGCGACGATCTCGTCGCGGATGATATCGTTGCACAGCTCGATGCACTCGTCGCAGATGAACACCGACGGACCGGCGATCAGCTTCTTGACCTCGTGCTGGCTCTTGCCGCAGAAGGAACAGTACAGCAGCTTCTCGCCCGTTTTCCTGTCCGTCATAATTCCCCCTCCGCCGTTTCTGTTCTCATTCCGCGGCTTCGGCGCGGTTCGTCAGCACCTTGTCCACGAGGCCGTATTCCACGGACGCGTCGGCCGAGAGGAAATTGTCCCTGTCGGTGTCGCGCTCGATGCGCTCGATGGGCTGCCCCGTGTGCTTCGCCAGCATTTCGTTCAGGCGCTGCTTGAGATACAGGATTTCCTTGGCATGGATCTCGATATCGGAAGCCTGCCCCTGGAAGCCGCCCATCGGCTGATGGATCATCACGCGGGAATTCGGCAGGCAGAATCGCTTGCCCGTGGCGCCGGCCGTCAACAGGAAGGCGCCCATCGATGCCGCCTGGCCGATGCAGAGCGTGCTGACATCCGGCTTGATGAACTGCATGGTGTCGTAGATCGCCATGCCGGCCGTCACCGAGCCACCGGGCGAATTGATGTAAAGGTGGATGTCCTTGTCGGGGTTCTCGGACTCCAGGAACAGCAGTTGCGCCACCACGAGGTTGGCCGTGACGTCGTTGACCGGCCCGACCAGGAACACCACCCGTTCCTTCAGCAGGCGCGAGTAGATGTCGTAGGCGCGCTCGCCCCGCCCGCTGGTCTCGATGACCATCGGGACCAGGCCCAGCGCCTGCGGCTCACTGCTGTGTTGTCCGCTGAATTGTTGTCCGATAGTGTCCATGGCGGCACCTCGCGGCATCATGCCGCATTCCCCATCAGCTCGTCAAAAGCGGTGGCCTTCTCGGTCACCCGCGCATTGGACAGCATCCAGTCGACCACGTTGTTTTCCGTGGCCAGCGCCTCGGCCTCGGCCAAGCGCTGCGGCTGACTGTAATACCAGCGTACGACATCCTGCGGATCCTCGAAGGTTTGGGCATAGTCTTCGACGACCGCGCGCACCTGCTCGGGGCGCGGCTGAAGTTCCTTCGCCTGGACCAGTTCGGCCAGGATCAGCCCCAGCTTGACCCGACGGGAGGCCTGGTCTGCAAACCAGGAGGGTTCGACCGGCATGGCCTTCGCGTTCATGCCGCGCGCCTCGAGGTCCTTGAGGGCTTTCTCCGCCATCTGGCGCGATTCCAGCTCCACCATGGCCTTGGGCACCTCGATGGGATTGGCCGCCAACAGGACGTCCATCACCTGGTTCTTGATCCGGGCATGCAGGCGCTTCCTGACCTCGCGCTCCAGATTGGCCTTCACTTCCTCGCGCATCCGGACGAGGTCGCCGTCGGCGATGCCGAGCGCGCGTGCGAAGTTCTCGTCCAGGTCGGGCATCCGAGGCATCTCGACCCGCTTGCAGGTCACCTCGAACTGTACGGTCTGGCCGGCCAAGTGGGTGGCGTGGTAGTCCGCCGGAAAGGCCACATCGAAGGTCTTGCTGTCGCCCTCCGAGATGCCGTCCAGGGCCGCTTCGAAATCGGGCAGCATCATGCCGGCGCCCAGCGTCACCGGGTAATCGGTCGCCGTGCCGCCCTCGAACACCTCGCCGTTCCTTCGGCCCGTGAAATCGATGACGGCGCGGTCGTCCTTCCCGGCCGCACGGCCGGCGGGCACATATTCCACGCGCTGCTTGCGCAGCACCTCGATGGTCTGGTCGACCTCGGCATCGCCGACGACGAGGACCGGCTTCTCGACCTCGTGGCCGGACATATCCGCCAGCACGATGTCCGGATAGACCTCGAATATCGCCGTGAATTCCATCCGCGAGGCATCGCCCGCCGGTTTCGGCTCGATCCTCGGGTAGCCGGCGACGCGCAGCCCGCCGGCCCGCACCGCCTCGCCGAAAGCCTTCTCGACGGCGGCGCCGATGGCCTCGGAACGGGCCTGGTCGCCATACTGCTGGGCCACCAGCTTCATGGGCACCTTGCCGGGCCGGAAACCGGCCATCTTGACGGTCCTGGAAATTTTCTGGAGCCGCAGCCCCACTTCCCGGTCGATGTCGGCCATGGAAACGGCCATGTCGATGCGGCGCTCCAGCGTGCTGGCGGCATTGGCCTGGACGCCCGTGTTTTCCTGAGTCTGCATGAGAAATTCCTGAAGGCTGGTAAAAAGGCGAGCGTCGGAGGTGGTGCGAAGGAAGGGACTCGAACCCTTACGCCTCGCGGCGCTGGAACCTAAATCCAGTGCGTCTACCAATTCCGCCACCTTCGCGCGGCCGGCAATTTTACCCGATATACTCGGCCGACGCCTCATTGCGCAACCATGGCCGCCGAACTTCACCAAACGCATTACGAAAACTTCCCCATCGCGTCCATCCTGCTGCCGCGCGACCTGCGGGAGCCAGTGGCGGCGATCTACGCCTTCGCGCGCAGCGCCGACGACTTCGCAGACGAAGGCGACCTGCCCGCCGCCGAACGCCTCGCCCTCCTCGACGAATACGGCGCCGAACTTGACGCCATCGAGGCCGGACAATCCACAACGCATCCGGTCTTCCTGCGGCTGCGCCCCGCCATCGCCGCCCACGGCCTGCCGCTCCGGCTCTTCCGCGACCTGCTCGACGCCTTCCGCCAGGATGTGACGAAGGCGCGCTACGCCGACTTTGGCGAGCTGACGGACTACTGCCGCCGCTCCGCCGATCCCGTCGGCCGGCTGCTGCTGCACCTGTTCCGCGCCGCCACACCGGAGAACCTGCGCGCCTCGGATCGCATATGCTCGGCCTTGCAACTCATCAACCACTGGCAGGACGTCGCCATCGACTTCAGGAAGCCGCGCCTCTACCTGCCGCAGGAGGACCTAGCCCGCTTCGGCGTGACCGAAGACCAGATCGGCGCGGGAATCGCCGACGACAACTGGCGCACGCTGATGAAGTTCGAGGTCGACCGGGCCCGCGCGATGATGCTTGAAGGCGCGCCGCTGGGCCGCGCGCTGCCGGGGCGCATCGGGCTGGAAATCCGCGCCATCGTCGCCAGCGGTTTGCGCATCCTGGAGAAGATCGAGGCCGCCGGCTACGACGTCCTCAACCGGCGGCCCGTGCTGGGCGCGCTCGACTGGCCGCGCATCCTGTTCAGGGCGATGCCTCCATGACCCCCGACGAATACTGCAAGCGCAAGGCCGCCGCCAGCGGCTCCAGCTTCACCACGAGCTTCCTGTTCCTGCCGGCGGAGCGGCGCCGCGCCATCACCGCCCTCTACGCCTTCTGCCGCGAGGTCGACGACGCGGTCGACGAGTGCCCGGAAGCCGGAATCGCGCGGGGCAGGCTCGACGGCTGGCGCGACGAGATCGCCGCGCTCGACGAAGGCCGGCCGACGCACCCCGTCACGCAGGCACTCGCCGCCGCGCGCGAGCGCTTCAGCCTGCCGACGGAGCAGTTGCTGGAGATCATCGACGGCATGGAGATGGACCTCGACCATGCGCGTTACCCTGACTTCAAGGCCCTGCACCTCTACTGCTACCGCGTCGCCTCGGTCGTCGGCCTGCTCGCCGCCGAGATCTTCGGCGTCACGGATCGGCGCACCCTCAAGTATGCCCACGACCTCGGGCTTGCCTTCCAGCTCACCAACATCATCCGCGACGTCGGCGAAGACGCCCGCCGGGGCCGCATCTACCTGCCGCAGGACGAGCTGGCGCGCTTCGGCGTCTCCGAAGCCGACCTCCTGGAATGCCGCCCGTCCGACAACTTCCGCAGGCTCATGGAGTTCCAGGCGACGCGGGCCGTCGAGCACTACGGGCGTGCGCTCGCCCAACTGCCAGCAGCCGACCGCAAGGCGCAACGCGCCGGGCTCATCATGGCCGCCATCTACCGCGAAACCCTCGACGACATCACCCGCGGCGGCTTCGATGTGCTCGATCGCCGAACGCGGCTGACGAAGCCGCGGAAACTATGGATCGCCGTGAAGACATGGCTGGCCGCGTAGCCGCTCAGGTCGCCATCATTGGCGCCGGCTACGCCGGCATGACGGCCGCTGTGGAACTGGCGGACGCCGGCATCGTGGTGGAGGTCTTCGAGGCCTCCCGCACCCTGGGCGGCCGCGCACGGGCCGTCGAAATCGAGGGCGTCACCGTTGACAACGGCGCCCATATCCTCGTCGGCGCCTACCGCGAGACCCTGCGGCTGATGCGCAAGGTCGGCGTGCCGGAAGCCGCGTTGCAACGGCATCCGCTGCATCTCGAATACCCCGGCGAATTCCGCCTGCGCGCGCCCGGCATCCCCGTGCCCGCGCCGCTGCATCTCGCGTGGGCGCTGCTCGCGGCGCGCGGCCTCTCATGGCCGGAAAAGCTCGCGGCGATCCGCTTCATGCACCGACTCGAAAAACGGTGCTTCCGGCTCGACGTGGACATGACGGTTGCCGACCTGCTGGCCGCGCACCGCCAGCCGGCACGGGTGAGCCGCCATCTCTGGGAGCCGCTGTGCGTCGCGGCGCTCAACACGCCGATCGAAGAGGCCTCGGCACAGGTCTTCCTCAACGTCCTGCGCGACAGTCTGGCCGCCGACCGCGCGGCATCCGACCTGCTGCTGCCCGCCACCGATTTCTCGTCCCTGTTCTCGGAGCCCGCGGCACGCTTCATCGAGGCGCGCGGCGGGCGCGTGCATCGAGGCGCGCGCATCGCCGCGATCCTCCGCCAGGACGACGCCTGGATGCTGGACGGGCACGGCCCCTACGAACGAATCATCATCGGGGTCGCGCCGCAGCACCTGAACAAGTTGATCGCCGGACTGCCGGAACTCGCGCCGATCGCCGCGCAAGTCGCGCGCTTCGCATGGCAGCCCATCGCCACCCGCTATCTTGCCTACCCCGAAACCGTGCGGCTGCCATTCGCCATGGTCGGGACCTCCGAAGGCTGGCTGTTCGACCGGGGGCGGACGCATGGCCGGCGGGGCCTGATCTCGGCCGTCATCAGCGCTTCCTGGGAAGATACCCCGGCATCGGCCATCCACCGCGAAATCGCCCGCATCGTGCCGAACCCGCCCCTGCCGCGCTGGACGCGCATGATCTGCGAGAAGCGCGCGACCTTCGCCTGCACGCCGGGCCTGCAAAGACCGACGACGGCAACCGCCCTGCCAGGCCTGTGGCTCGCCGGCGACTATGTGGCCGGCGACTACCCGGCGACGATCGAAGGCGCCGTTCGGAGCGGCGTAGCCGCCGCGCGCGCGCTCATCGCGGAAAGAAACTGATCACTCACTTGCAATTGTTGTGCAACTTCCACATTTCGCCGTGGCCCATGGCGACGGCCCAGGCGAAGCGCTTCTGCGGCGTGCCGCCAAACCGGACTACAACCCCGGATCCATCCCCCCGCCGGCGATCGCCGTCTCCACCATCCGGCGCGTCAGTTGCGGCGCGAAGCATTCGATGAAGGCGTAGTCGAACCGGCGAAGCCAAGCGTCCCGCCGGATCGCCAGCCGGGTCATGTTCGGCCCGAACAGGTGGCCGGCCGGCAGCGCCGCGAGTCCCGCGTCGCGCGTCGGATCGAAGGCCATCTCGGCAATGATGCCCAGGCCCAGGCCCAGGCTCACGTAGGTCTTGATCACGTCGGCGTCGATCGCCGTCAACACCACGTTGGGCGCAATTTCCGCCCGCTCGAAGGCTGCGTCGATGCGGGTGCGGCCGGTGAAGCTGGGGTCGTAGGTGATCAGCGGCTCCCGCGCCAGGCGCGCCAACGTGATCGTCCCCTCGGCCAGGATAGGATGGTCGGCCGGGGCGATGACGAGGTGCGACCACGGACGGCAGGGCAGCGTGAGGAGCTGCGGGCGTCGGTCCAGGGCTTCGGTGGCGATGCCGAGGTCCGCTTCGCCCCGAACCGTCCATTCGGCGACCTGCTCCGGGTTGCCTTGGTGAAGGCGCAGGCGAACGCGGGGAAAGGCCTGCATGAACCGCTTGACCACGGGCGGCAGCGCGTAGCGGGCCTGTGTATGGGTCGTGGCGATGTCGAGCGTGCCGCTCTCCCCGTCGGCGTAGTCCTCGCCGATGCGCTTGAGGTTCCGCAATTCGCCAAGGATGCGCCCGGCCGTCTCCAGCATGCGCCGGCCGGGCTCCGTGATTCCCGTCAGGCGCTTCCCGGTTCGCTCGAAGATGACCACGCCCAGTTCCTCCTCCAGTAGCCGGATCTGCTTTGAAACTCCCGGTTGAGAGGTGAACAAGGCCGCCGCCGCCTCGGAGACGTTCAGTCCGCGGCGGGCGACCTCATCTATGTAGCGAAGCTGCTGAAGGTTCATATATAACCCATGGTTATTTATATCTAACGATAAAGTATTTTACGGGTCTATGGCAAGCCCATAGCATGCGTCCATCGAAATCGAGGACGCATCATGGACATCGCCCAGATCATTGCGGGATTCGCGGTCGGCGCCATAGTCGGGATCACCGGCGTCGGCGGCGGCGCGCTGATGACGCCGATCCTGGTGCTCCTATTCGGCGTCGCGCCGGCCACGGCGGTCGGCACCGACCTGCTTTACGCCGCGATCACCAAGTCCGGCGGCACGCTGGTCCATGCCCGGCGCGGCGCGGTCGAGTGGCGCATCGTCGGGTTGCTGGCCGCCGGCAGCCTGCCCGCCGCCGCCCTGACGCTGGTGCTGGCCGCTCATTTCGCGCCGGGCGGGCTCGGCGGCGCAAGCAGGCTCATTACGGGCATGCTCGGCGTCGCGCTGCTGCTCACCGCGGCCGCGCTGATCTTTCGCAAACGGCTGCTTGCCTGGTCGGAATCCCGGGGACTCGACAGTCTGACCGCCCATCGGCGCGCGTCGGCGACCGTATTCACCGGCGCCCTCCTCGGCACGCTGGTCTCGCTGTCCTCGGTCGGCGCCGGCGCGCTGGGCGTCACCGCCCTCTTCTTCCTGTACCCCGGCCTGGCGGCCGTGCGCATCGTCGGTTCCGACCTCGCCCATGCCGTGCCGCTGGCGCTGGTCGCCGGCCTGGGCCACTGGTGGCTGGGCAGCGTCGACTGGATGCTGCTGGGCGCCCTGCTGGCCGGATCGCTGCCCGGCATCCTCGTCGGCAGCCACCTCGCCCACCGCATCCCCGAACGCGTCCTGCGCCCGGCCCTCGCCGGAATGCTGGCGCTCGTCGGCGGGAAACTGATCCTCACCTGACGGAGGCCCGCCATGTACCGCTATGACCACCACGATCGCGCCAGCATCCGGGATCATTCCGCCCGGTTTCTTGACCAGACGCGCCGCCACATCGAAGGTGCGCTTACCGTGGACGAATTCCGTCCGCTTCGCCTGCAAAACGGACTCTATATCGGGCGCCAAGGCCCGATGCTCCGGATCGCCGTGCCCTACGGGCAGATTTCGTCCCGACAACTACGCGCGCTCGCCGCCGTCGCCCGCGAGCACGCCCGCGGCATCGGCCACTTCACGACTCGCCACAACTTCCAGATCAACGGGCTGGAGATGTCCCGCGTGCCGGAGATTCTTGCGGGACTGGCCGAGGCGGACCTGCATTCCATCCACACTTCGGGCGCCGTGATCCGCAACATCGTCACCGACCCCTTCGCCGGAATCTCCGCCGACGAGACCGCCGACCCGCGTCCCTGGGCCGAGCTGCTGCGCCAGTGGAGCCTGCGCCATCCGGAATTCACGCACCTGCCGCGCAAGTTCAAGATCGCCGTCTCCGGCGCGGCCGAGGATCGCGCCGCGATCCGGGTCCATGACCTGGGGCTGCAACTCGTCAGGAACGCGGACGGCGATCCGGGATTCCGTGTCTTCGCGGGCGGCGGCCTGGGCCGCGAGCCGATGCTCGCGGAGGCGATCCGCGACTTCCTGCCCTGGCCGCACCTGCTTACCTACACCGAGGCGCTGCTGCGGATCTTCGACCGCCATGGCCGGCGCGACAAGCCCCACAAGGCCCGGCTCAAGATTCTCGTGAAGACGCTGGGCGTGCGGGAGTTCACCCGGCGCGTCGAAGCGGCGTGGCGCGGCGTCATGGACGGGCCGGAAACCCTCACCGACGCCGGACTCGCCCGCGTGTCCGCCCACTTCGCGCCGCCGGCCTACGAGAACCTGCCGGCCGACGATCTGTGCTACCTGGCCAACCTGCGGGAGGACGCGGCCTTCGCGCGCTGGGTTGGACGCAACGTCCGCGCGCACAGGGCGCCCGGCTACGCCGCCGTCACGCTGTCGCTGAAGAAACCGGGCAGCGCACCCGGCGACGCCACGGCCGAACAGCTCGAAGCGGTCGCCGATCTCGCCGGCCGCTACGGCTTCGGCGAGGCCCGCGTCTCGGCGGAACAGAACCTGATCCTGCCCGACGTGCCCAAGCGGGAGCTCTACACCGTCTGGCACAGGGCCAAGGCCGCCGGGCTGGCCGCGCCCGTCACGGGCCTGATCGCCGACGTGACCGCCTGCCCGGGCGGCGACTTCTGCGAACTCGCCAACTCGCGCACCCTGCCCGTCGTCGAGGCCATCCGCGCGCGCTTCGAAGACCTGGACTACCAGCATGACATCGGCGAACTTGACCTCAATATCTCCGGATGCATGAACGGCTGCGCCCACCACAGTCTCGGCCACATCGGCATCCTCGGCGTCGAGAAGCACGGCGAGACCTGGTACCAGGTCTCGCTCGGCGGAGGCCGGGGCGACGATATGGCCATCGGCGAGGTGATCGGCCCGGCCTTCTCCGCCGACGGGATCGCCGACGTCGTCGAAAGGATCGTCGACGTCTATCTGGATCACCGCATCGGAAACGAGCGATTCATCGACACCCTGCACCGTATCGGGCCCGCGCCTTTCCGCGACGCCGCCTACCGCATCTTCAACAACAGGAGCTACCGCCATGCATCGCAACACGTTCGCTGACATCGCCGACAGGAGGCTCGCCGTCGCGGTAAACAGAAAGGCCGCGGCGGCGACGCGGTTGCTGACCCACGCCGCTCGCGATTTCGCGCCCGCGGCCTTCTCGTCCAGCCTCGGCGCCGAAGATCAGGTGGTGACCGACCTCATCTTCAAGGCCGGCATCGACATCGAAATCTTCAGCCTCGATACGGGCCGGCTGCCGCCGGAAACCTACGAGGCCCTGGCGGAGACCGAGCGGCATTACGGCCGCCGCATCGCCGTTTATTACCCCCGCCACGATCTGATCGAGGAATATGTGCGCAACCATGGCATCAACGGCTTCTACGATTCCATCGACAACCGCAAGGCCTGCTGCCAGGCGCGCAAGGTGGAGCCACTCAGGCGGGCGCTCGCTGGCAAGAAGGGTTGGGTCACGGGCCTGCGGGCCGAACAGGCCGCCACCCGTGGCAACCTCAAGCCGCTGGTGCATGACGAGGCCTTCGACCTCGTCAAGGTGAACCCTCTGGCCGACTGGAGCGAGCGTGAGGTATGGGCCTATATCCGCGCCAACGGCGTTCCCTACAACAAGCTCCATGACCGCAACACCCCGAGCATCGGCTGCGCTCCCTGTACTCGCGCCATCTCATCGGGCGAGGACGTGCGCGCCGGCAGGTGGTGGTGGGAGTCGCCCGAGACCAAGGAGTGCGGGCTGCACGCCGGCCCAGCCGGAAGTCTCGTCCGCGCCTCGGCGTAGCGCCCGTTTCCCGGAGCCGTAACTCAACTACAAAGGAGGTTGCCATGTCAGAGAACATCGCCATCACCATCGACCTGTCCGGAATGCCTTGCCCGGCACCGCTGCTGGGCGCCAAGAAGATCATCGACGATCTGTCCCCGGGCCAGACCATGTGCCTGCTATCGGATTGCCCCGGCACGAGCGACGATCTCTTCGCGTGGTGCAGGTACACAGGGAACGAAGTCGTCTCCTCCGAGCGGAGGAAGGACGGAAAGGTCGCCTATCTCCTGCGTAAGGCAGGAGGCGCCGCGACGATCCCGATCGCGCACGTGACGCTGGACATGCGCGGCGTCACGTGCCCCGGTCCGATCCTGGAGGCGAAGAAGCTGCTCGGCGGCATGAAACCCGGCGAGGTGCTGCATCTGGTCGCCGACTGCACGGCCGCCGTCGACGACATCCGTTCCTGGAGCAGCGCCTCGGCCATCGAGCTCCTCGCCTCGCTACCCATGGCGCGCGGCGCCCAGGAGTTCTACCTGAGGAAGGGGTAAAAATCCCCCCGGCCGCGCAGCCGGGGGAACAAATCACCGGCCTATCCGCCGAACGCATTGATCGCCTGGGAGAACTTGTCGGTCAGCGGCGCCTCCTTGTGCACCAGGTTGTAATGGCAGGCGATGCAGTTCGTGCGGCCCTTCTGCTGCGCGTCGGCGTGGGCGCGCTCGCCGCGCTTTCGCGTGGGGGCGATGGCGGCGAAGTTGTGGCATTCGCGGCAGGTATGGCTGTCCTCGTTCAGCATCTTGAGGCGCGCCTTTTCCGCCATCTTCGCCCGCCTGGCCTCGAAGTTCTCCGGTTTCGTCCAGTCGTTCGAGAATTCCGAGACGAGGTCGTGCGTACCCATCATGTGGTCCCACACCGCCGGCCAGAACCGCTTGGCCACGTGGCACTGGCCGCACTCGGGCCGCACGCCGGAGGCGTTCGTGTAGTGCTTCGAGGTCTTGTATTCCTCATACACGTAGGCGCTCATGGAGTGGCAGGAGATGCAGAACTTCGTCGAGTTGGCGCGGATGTTGAGTTCCTCCGCGCCGACGAAGGACAGCCCCAATACCACCACCGTGCCAAGGAGGGCCAGCACGCCGTTCAGGGGGCTCTTGAAGAAGTCGTGCAGCGCGCTCCACAGCCGGCGGGCGCGCGACGCCTTCGCTCCGTTATTTGAGTTCGACGGCATTGATGTGCCCATCCTTCTTGCCCAGGGAGAGCTTGAGCGGCAGGCTCACGTAGTGAAAGCGCGTGGTGACGTTGTCGTCATGCACCGCCAGGCCGACCGGATAGGTCTGCCCCGGCGCGAGCGCCACGTCGTCCTTCTGCCCGGTGTTGAGCTTGCGGCGGATGGTCATGGTCCACACGCCGTTGGCCCAAGTTCCGCTGGCATCCAGGTCGTCGGCCGATCCGTCGGTCTTGGTGTTGAGGATGAAGCCGGGCAGCACGTCGCCCTCCTTCACCTTGGCCGGATCGAATGGCACGCTGTTGGCGTTGTCCAGCTTCGGCGCCTTCGGGTCGCGGAACTGGGCCTCGGTCAGCGCCACACGGCCAGAGTTCTTCGCCGGGTCGAACATGAACTTCGGCTGCTTCTTCTCGCCGTCCCAGTTGCTGTCGAAGGGCTTCTTGCCCTTGTCGAAGTTGCGGTACTGGAACACGTGGGAGTCGTCGGCCTTGCCGACGGGAATCGAGCGGTAGGCGCGCGCCTGCCAGAGGTCGAGGAACACGCCCTTGTCCATCAGCGCGTCGAGGGCGGCCTTGTCCTTGAGCTTGTCCCAGCCGCCGGCATCGTCGATGGCGGTGCGCGTCTCGGGGAGGTACTTGCGGATGTCGCCCTTCTTCATACCGGCCTTGCCGAGGACCGGGTGCGCCTCGACCTGCTCCTTGGTCGGCTCGTTGGGGGCGTCGCGCATGGAGTTGTGGCAGGTAACCCAGCAGCCCTGCGCCTCGAAGTGGGGGACGCCGCCCTTGTTGTCGCTGAGCATGACGTTGAAGCGGTCCTCGTAGGACACCTTGGCCGCGCCCGACTTCACTTCCTTGTCGGTGCGGTTGCTGCCGTAGGTGACCCACTTGCCGTCCTTGAACGCCTTGTAGTTGTGGAATGCGCCCGCTTCCTTGAGGTTCGTCGGCCAGCTCGCGCGCAGGTAGAAATACTCCTTGTCGTAAGCGGCCTGCACCGTCAATTTGATCGAGCCGGGCTTGTTGGGGATTGGGGTGGGCTCCAGCTTCTTGCCGCTGACGATGGTCTTGCCGATGTCGGCTTCCTCGTCGGCGTGGCAGGCCAGGCAGTTCTTGCCCTCGTTGACGCCGGTGGCGCCGGCCTTGTGCGCCGCGCTCTTCATCCATTCCTGGGTCGCTTGGCCGGGATAGAACAACGTGAACTGGCTCTTGGGCACGTTGTCCCATCTGACGTTGCCCGGCTCGGCGGCGAATGTCGGCGTGACGACGGCAGCCGCTAGACTGGCTGCGATAATTTTCTTCTGCATGGCTTCCTCCTCCTCGATGGTGCCGGGTAATTCCGGTTAAGGAAGAGGATGGCAACTCCCGTACCAATAATGCGCCGCTTAGAATTCAATGGCTTGCACGTCCCGCGCGGAAATCGACAGTCATGAACCCATGACAGGCGTCACGAGTTCGTGTCGATTCCGATACGCTTCAGGTGCGGATAGAGGTTTTGCCGGGCGATGCCCGAAAGCCGGGCCGCTTCGGTGACGTTGTTGCCGGCCTGGACGACCAAACGGGTGAAGTAGTCGCGCTCGAACGCATCCTTGGCATCGCGATAGGTCGGCAGGCCGGTCGTACCAGGCACGGACCCGGGAGAGCGCGGCAGTGCGAGATCGGGGGCGACGATGGGGCCGGCGGCCTTGACCGCCACCACCCGCTCCACCAGATGCTTGAGTTCCCGCACGTTGCCCGGCCAATGGGCGGCCTCCAGGGCCGCCAACGCTTCGGGCGTAAAAGGGCCGGCGTCGCGGCCAAACTTGCGGTTGAAATGGTCGAGAAAGTGCAACGCGAGCGGCAGGATGTCCTCGGGCCGCTCGCGCAGGGGCGGGGTGCGCAGGACGACCACATTGACGCGGTAATAGAGATCGATGCGGAAGCGGCCCGCCTCCACCTCGGCGGCGAGCGGACGGTTGGTGGCCAGCACCAGCCGGAAGTCGCTCTGCCGTTTCCGCGTCTCGCCGAGCCGGCTGAAGGTGCCCTCCTGGAGGACGCGCAGCAGGCTCGACTGGAGCTTCGGGCTCATGTCGGCGATCTCGTCGAGGAACAGGGTGCCGCCGTTCGCCTCCTCGAAATAGCCCGGCGTGGCCTTGGCGGCGCCGGTGAAGGCGCCCTTCTCGTAGCCGAATAGGGCGCTTTCCAGCAGGCTTTCCGAGAGCGCCCCGCAATTGACCTCCAGCAGCCGGCCGCCGGCGCGCCGGCTGAGGCCGTGGATCAGCCGCGCCACCAGTTCCTTGCCCGTGCCGCTTTCGCCTTCGATCAGCACGGTGGTGTCGAGTGGCGCCACCTGCCGGGCCTGCATGAGCAGCCCGCCGATCGCCGCCGAGCGGCCAATGGTGGTCGGCTCCTCGCCGCCGGCCGCCAGCGTCTCCCTGAGCCGGGCGATTTCGCGGTAGGCTCCGTCGAGCTCGAGGGCCTTATCGATCACCGCCTCCAACTCCTCGAGGTTCCCGAATGGCTTGGTGAGATAGTCGAACAGGCCGGCGCGCACGGCCCGCACGGCATCGCGCACGTCGGCGTAGCCCGTCACCAAGATGGCCACCTGGCGCGGCCGCTCCTCCCGCATTTCGGCGAACATATCCAGCCCGTTGCCATCGGGCAGCCGCTGGTCCAGCAGCACGAGATTGAAGTCGGCGGCATGGAAGGCCGCCCGCGCCTGGGCGCAGTTCACGGCCTGGGTCAGCGGGATGCCCCTGTCGCCGAGGAGGTCCCCGAACAGGCGGCGGCTGAAAGGATCGTCGTCAACCAGCAGTATTTTCGTCTTCGTCATCGTCGCATTGTGTCACGGGCAGCCACAGGTGGAAGACCTTGCGAGGCGCCGCTGCGGCCGCCAAAGGCCAGGATCGTCATGATGTTAGTATCTTGATGATCCGACCCGGTGCGATGATCGCCTTCACAATGAACAACCCGTTCTTCGAAAAACCCATCCTCAACTCGCCTTACGAGCGGCCTTCCCGCCATCGGGAACTCGACGCGTCCGGCCAGCCGACGCAGAAGATCGTCGAAACTCGCCGCCGGGCCGAATTCATCACCCCGATCCCGAAGCCGAAAAAGCAGAAAGCAGCGCAAAAGCAGGATTCGCTGCTGTTCGACGAAGGGCTCTCCACCCAAGCGCAGGAAAGCAGCTCATCGAAGCATAGCGATCTGCCGGTAGGCATTTCCGGTCCGATTGCGCGCACACGAAAAGGCCGGCGCGTCGCCGAGTACAACTTCGGCGTCACCATTCCCCGGCATGGCGACAAGCCGACCAACAAGAACGTGTATATCGGCACCGAGAACACCATCACCGACGAGAGATTCAAAGAGGCGCTTGCCAAGGCGGTCGATATACGGAAGAAAGCCGAGAGGGCGTATCAGGCTGCCGCAACGAAGGCCAAGCGCGCAGCTATTCACAGAAGGATAGGGCCATGAAGGTTTCTGGATGGAAGCGGGCCGGTAAATCGATTGAGGATGTCAACAGAGATGCTCATGCAATCTCATCGTCATATTTTCCATAAGGAATTTCGGAGTAATCATCATGAGCGGTAGTCGACTCCTCTTTACAATTGGTGGAAGCGTGAAGCGATGAAGATAGGTAATCTGGCGACCAATCTTTCTGAAATTGAGAGGCAGCTTCAGGAGTGGGATGATCGGCTCAAGGCCCGTTTTACTGAAAATCCAGATGCAATGAATATCGTCAATGCGAGTACGTCGATAATTTCCACCCGCGAAGAGGTAGTGAAACTGGAGCGTACCGTAATCGAGGCGCGAGACACCTTACTCGCGGCCCGAATCCCGGTATCCCTTCGACGATTCGACAACGCGTTTCATTTGTTTCTGCGAAGTCAGAATTTACGGTGGCTGGTCGTTGAGTTCGGGGCGCCAATTATGGCCGGCACCTATGCGCTTACGCTTCTCTGGTGTTTGCCATCAGCTTGATGCCCCCGCTATATGGAGCCCCCATGAAACGATCAGACGCGATTGACCTGCTTGCCAGAAGCAAGCCCATCCTGGCGGAACGCTACGGCGTGACGCATCTTGCTCTGTTCGGTTCGACGGCACGGGACAGCGCCAATATCGAAAGCGACGTCGACGTGCTGGTGGCCTTCGACGGGCCGGCGACTTCGGCGCGCTACTTCGGCGTCCAGTTCTATCTCGAAGACCTGTTCGGCTGCGCGGTCGATCTGGTGACGGAAAAGGCCCTGCGCGCGGAACTCCGCCCATTCATCGAAAAAGAGGCCATCCATGTCTGATCCAACCTCGCGCGAGTGGCGATTTTATCTCGACGACATGATTGGTTGCGCTGAAAGGGTGCGGGCCTATACCGAGGGCCTCGACCAAGCCTCTTTCATTGCCATCGACTTGAATTACGACGCCACCGTGCGGAACCTCGAACTGATTGGCGAGGCAGCCACCCATATTCCTGACGCGGTGCGGCTCGAAACTCCCCAGATTCCCTGGCGGCAGATCATCGCAACGCGCAACCGTCTGATTCATGGCTACATCGGAATCGATAACGCGATACCTTGTGGAGCGTCATCCGGGACGATATTCCGGCGCTGCTCGAAATGCTTGAAGCATTGAAGGCAAAGCTGGCCTGACCGTGAACTTCCTCATCGCCGACACCTTTACCGACAGCCTCGCCCGGCTGACCGGCGACGAGCAGCCTGATGCTCTGCTACGCGGATCACCACACAAGGCCTACCAAAGGATCATCGTCAACCAGCAGTATTTTCGTCTTCGTCATCTCGTGTTACCGGAATCCAAAAATGGAAGACCGCGCCGCCCTCCGGCCGGTTCTCCGCCCACAGCCGGCCGCCATGCTGGACGGCGACATGCCGGGCCACCGAAAGGCCCAGGCCCGTGCCGCCCTTTCGGGTGGTGAAGAAGGGCGTGAACAGGTTTTCCATCACCTCGGGCGACAGACCGGGGCCGCGGTCGGCAACTGAAATCCGCCAGCCGCCGTCACCGGAGGCCAGCGCAACCTCGACGGCGCAGCCGGGCGCCGCCCGCGCGGCGTTGTCCAGCAGGTTGAACAGCGCGTGGCGCAGCAGCACCGGGTCGCCCTGCACGTCGGCGGGAGCCGCCGGCAGGGCCAGGACGACCTCCGAATGCTCGGGCGACGACTGGCGGAACAGTTCCGCCGTGTCGCCCGCCAGCGCAGCCAGTTCCACCGGCTGGAACTCGGAGCGGGAGGCTTGGGTGAAGCGCAGCATGCGGCCGACGAAATCGCGGCAATGCTCGCCCGCCTGCCGGATTTCACCGAGCAGCGAGCGCACCTTCTCCGGCTTGTCGGCGTTGCGCTCCGCGAGCTGGGCGAGGTTGAGCACGCCGATCAGCGGATTGTTGAACTGGTGGGCGATCTCCGCCGCCATCCGTCCCATGGCCGAGAGCTTCTCCATCTGCACGATGCGCTCATGCTCGGACGACAGCTTGGCGAACTGGCTTTCCACGCGTTGCTGGCGTCGATAGACGGCATTGAACAGCGTGAAGATGGCGACGAAAAGGATCGCACCGCCCGCACCCTTGACCAGCCAGAGCAGGAGGAGACCGCGCCGGATGGTGTCGTTCAGTTCCCGGGCCAAGCGGTAGATGGAAATGGCGCCCCGCACCGTCTCCCCGGCGCTGCCCACCCTGAGTACGGAGAACGGAATGTAGAACTCGATCAGTTCCTCGGCGGGCAGACCCTCTTCGGCGTGGGAGGGGCGTTCGGCGGGATTGAGCACCGCCCGGGTGGTACCGCCCAGAGCCTTCTCCAAGTCTTCTTCATGGGCCGTGGTGCGGTGCTTGCCGACGAGCCGCGGCTCGTCGGACCAGACGATGGTTCCGTTGTGGTCAAAAATCTTGATGCGCACCACGCCCGAGAGGCTCTTCAGGGCACTGACGCTGCGCTCGAAGTGAACCTGGGCGGCAGGGTCGGCGTAGCTCTCCATATCCGGCGCCGCCAGCTCCCGTAGCACCAGGGCATGGGCCATGTCGCGCACGATCACCGCTTCCCGGTCGATCACCGCATCGCGGAAAAAGCGCGCTTGCGTGAAGCTTGTCGCCAGCAGGGTCGCGACAATCAGCAGCAGGCTGACGGCGGCGAACAACCGGGGCGGCGTGAGTAGGTCGTTCAGTTGCGGCCTCATGATGACTCCTGAATCTTCCGACGACGGTTTGCCGCCGGTGTGCCCGTCGCGGGCGCGAAGTATTCGCTGTCCGGTGACGATGCGCTTGGCCAGTCAGAGATGCGGTTCTCGCTCCAGCGCCAGCAGCCGCGCGGGCTGCTCGGTGCGCAGACGGAGGTAATGCTCGCCGGCGCACTGCGCATCCAACGCCACTGCCGCCCGGCCGGCGATCGCCTTGACCGACGGCAGTTCCGTGATCTCGAAGGACGCCGATATGAGCTGTATGGAGACCGTCGCGTCCTGGTCGAAGATCAGGGTGAATCGCTGGCGCCCGGGCGCCAGCGGGCCCAGCGGCACGAAGTAGGCGTTTTCCTGGACTGCATGCAGTTGTGCCAGCAGTTCCGCCCGCCATCGACCGTCCGTTGGCGGCGGAATGCTGATGGCGTGGTAGCCGCAATCGAACTTCATGCGCACCAGCAGGTTCTGGAGATCGCGTGCCGACTCCGGCGAGATGTCGCCGGTATAGCGGCGAATGTGGTTGTTCGTGGCGCCGGGGTCGAGCCTGAAACTCAGGCGACCGCTGCACTCGCCTTCGTGGCAGGTGGCGCAGAGGGTATTGAAGCGGACGATGGAGGCAGTGGGAATGGGTTCCTGTGCCGGAGCGGTGGCCGGAGCGCATAGCCATGCGAGCACGGTCGCAAACGGCAACAACAAGAGGTACCGGGCACGACGGCAGGATTCTGGGGCGGCAAGGATTCGTGGTGCGGCAACCTTGGCGCAGGAACGCGAGCGCAAAGCGCCTTGCTGCAATCGCATCGTATTCAGTTTGTTTCCACGGTTGGGCGCTGGACGAGGGCGGTCAAGAAGAGGATTTCCATCGGGCGGGTGTAATCAGCATGAGTGGATACAATTATGCATGGGAACCCAGGGCGCGGCCGAGCGACAGCAGCCGGGCCTCGGCGGCAACGCCGGCAGGCAGGATCACAGCAGTCCGAGCGCCAGCCCCAGCGCCGCGCAGGCGCCGATCACCTTCATGATGTCGACCTTGTACTTCCACAATGCGAGGAAGGCTGCAACGGCGACCGCCACTGGCAACCATTCGAACGGCCCGGCGAAGGGCGCGGCCTCCGTCGCCTGCGGCCAGAAGGTGTGCCAGGCGAAGAACACCGCGAGGTTCATGATCACGCCGACCACGGCGGCGGTGATGCCGGTGAGCGGCGCGGTGAACTTCAGCTCGCCGCGGGTCGCCTCGACCATCGGCCCGCCGGCCAGGATGAACAGGAAGCTCGGCAGGAAGGTGAAGAAGGTCGCCACCGTCGCGCCGGCCAGCCCGTCACCCATGTAGCCGACCCAGGTCACGACCATGATGAGCGGCCCGGGCGTGGTTTCTCCCAGCGCCAGGCCGTCCATCATCTGCGGGCCGGTCAGCCAGCCGAAGTGCTCGACAGCGCCCTGATAGACGTAGGGCAGCACGGCGTAAGCGCCGCCGATGGTCAGGAATGCGGCCTTTGTGAAGAACTCGCCCATGTCGAACAGGGTCTTCGATCCACCCAGCGCCGCCATCGACACAGCCCAGACGGCGACGAAAATTGCGGTGGTGGCGATCAGCTTGCCCCAGGAAAATTTCGCGTGTGCAGGCGGCGGCGTGTCGTCGTCGATCAGCGCCGGGCCGTAGGCCTTGTGCGAGGCGCCGTGGCCGCCGCCGCCCTTGAATTTCGAAGGCAGAAGCTTGCCGCCGATGGCGCCGAGGATGCTGGCAGCCAGCACGATCCAGGGGAAGTCGATCTTGAAGAAGAAGATGCCGATGAAGGCCAGCGCGGCGATGGCGGCCAGCACCTCGTTCTTTATCGCCTTGGAGCCGATGCGCCAGGCGGCGAACAGCACCACCGCGACCACCGCCGGCTTGATGCCGTAGAAGATGCCGGCGACCAGCGGCACGTCGCCGAAGTTGAGATACACGGCGGCGAGCGCCGAGAGCAGCACGAACGCGGGCAGGAAGAACAGCGCGCCGGCGACGATCGCACCGCCGATGCCATGCATCAGCCAGGCGATGTAGATGGCGAGTTGGGTTGCCTCCGGCCCTGGCAGCAACATGCAGTAGTTGAGCGCGTGCAGGAAGCGGTGCTCGGAAATCCAGCGCCGCTTCTCGACCAGTTCCTGGTGCATCATCGAAATCTGACCGGCGGGACCGCCGAAGCTGATGAAGCCGAGCTTGAGCCAGTATTTGAAGGCTTCGCCGAGGGATGGGGGAGCGGGAAGGTCAGGCATCGTCGTTCACCTTGCGGAAGTTGTCGTAGAGGCCGTCGAAGACGCGGCGCGACTCGGTCAGCAGCCTGTCGTCATCGGGCGCGGCGGCGCGCAGCCCGCCCAGCACGGCCTCGACACCCGCCGCCTCCGGCACCGATACGCCACCGACGTCGAGGCAATGCACGATGGCGCCGATCTTCGCCAGCGCGGGGTCGGTGTCCAGCCCGAAGCTCGCCATCAGCACTTCGAAGGTCACGCGGCTACCGACATGGGTGAACGCCGCGCCGTCGAAGTCGAATCCGAGCGCGGACTTCGGGCACTTCTTCGGGCTGTCGATCCAGAGGAATTTCGCCTTGCGGTCGATGAAGCGGGAAATCAGCCAGGCGCTGGCCATGCGGTCGATCCATAGGTTTTTACGCGTCGCCCAGGTGCGGCCCTGAAAGTCAGCCGCGGCGAGACGGCGAATCTCGCCCGTGCCGGCGCGCGGTTCCCCGTCGCGATCGAACAGGGCGGCGAAGCGCGTCGTCTGTTCGGCCTCGGTGACGACCGTCAGGACCTCGGCGCTACCGCCGGCGGCAACGACGTTTTCAGCCAGCCGCGCCAGCGTTCTTGCACCCGAGGCCGGCAGCAGCCACGCGCCGTCGCGCAACGCGGCACAGCCGGCGGCCTTGACGCCGCGCCACAGGCGCATGCGCGCGGCGGCGGGCTTTGTGGGGAGGCTGGCGACCAGCAGCCGCCATTGCGTGGAATCGTTCATGTATCAGATGCTACATGAACGTTTTACTTATTACAACAGCCCGGTCTCCACCGTTCAAACCTCCACCGGTAGCCCCGCCGCCTTCCACTCGGGGAAGCCGTCCTCAAGGCGGCGCGCGCAGCAGCCCTTCTCGCGCAGCCGTTCCACGGCCTCGACCGAGAATAGGCAGTAGGGCCCGCGGCAGTAGGCCACGATTTCCCTGCCTCGGTCGCCATGAGCGCACTGCGCCAGCTGATCGATGCATTCGGCCAAGCGGTCCGGCGGCATGTTGATGGCGCCGGGCAGGTGTCCGGCGGCGAACTCCTCGGGCGGGCGCACGTCGAGCACCGTGACCAGACCCGCCCGGACCCGCTCCAGCAGTTCGGCCGCCGGAATCGGCTCCAGTTCGTCGCGCGAGGTCACGAAGGTCCGGATCAGATGATTCACCTCGGCGTTGCGATCCTCGGCGATATGGCGCAGGGCGGAGATCAGGGCCACCACGTCCGGGCCGGCCAGCCTGTGAAAGACCCGCAGCCCCTCCTTGCGGGCGTGCAGCAGCCCGGCCTGGCGCAATTCGGCCAGATGCTTGGAGGTGTTGGCCACCGACATGCCGGTCATGCGGGCCAGCTCATCCACGCCCCGCTCGCCCTGGGCCACCAGTTCGATCAACGCGAGCCGACCCGGCGTCGACAGCGCATGCGCGATGCGGGCCAGATGGACGAAAACATCGGATTTGAAATTTCGTGCTTGACTCATGCCCTATATTCAACTACTTTGTTGAACAGTTGTCCATCATCCCAACAGCGCCGAGGAGCCACGCATGAAAATCCTGTTCATCTTCAACCACGAACCTTACGACGGCACCGATGTTACTTGGAACGGGCTGCGCCTGGCGAGCAAGCTGCGCGAGACCGGGCAGGAGGTTCGCGTATTCCTGATGAACGATGCCGTCGACATGGCGCGCGACGCCTGCCAGCCGCCGGATCACTACGACCAGGACCTGTCCGGGATGCTGCGGGAACTGATCGCCCACGGGGTGCCCGTCGAGGTCTGCGGCACCTGCATGGCGCGATGCGGCATCCACAAGAACCAGCCCTACTTCAAGGGGGCGAACAAGTCGACCATGGCCAAGCTGGCGGAATGGGTCGTGGACAGCGACAAAGTGCTGACCTTCTGATCATGAAAACCGTCCTCGTACTCGGCGCCGGCCTGGGGGGTCTGGTCGCGGCCGAGACGCTGCGCAAGCTCCTGCCGCCCGAAGACCGCGTCATCGCGGTGGATCGCACCGACCGGCATTACTTTCCGCCTTCGCTCCTGTGGATGATGGTGGGCGACCGGCAGCCCGAGGACTTCACCCGTTCGCTGGACCGGCTGTCGGAGCGCGGCGTGGAACTCATCCGGGGCGACGTCACGCGGATCGACCCGCGGCGACGCGAGGTCGACGTCGACGGGAAGACGATCGCCGCCGACGCGCTGGTGATCGCGCTCGGCGCCGACTACGCGCCCGAGGCCGTGCCGGGGCTCAAGGAGGCCGGGCTGGATTTCTACACCATGGAAGGCGCGCTGGCGGCCCGCGACGCGCTGGACCGCTTTACCGGTGGACGCATCGTATTCATGACCGCCTCGCCGCTCTACAAGTGCCCGGCCGCGCCCTACGAGGCGGCGCTGCTCGTGGAGGCCTTCCTGCAAAAACGCGGCCTGCGCGGGAAAACAACGCTGGAATTCTTCGCGGCCGAACCGCAGCCGATGCCCGTGGCCGGCCCCGACGCGGGCGCGGCGCTGACCGGCATGCTTGAGGCGCGCGGCATCGCCTATCATCCGGCGCATCAGGTGAAGGAGGTCGATGCCACCGGCCACCGCATCGTCTTCGCGAATGATGTCACGGCGGAATTCGACCTGCTGCTCGCCGTGCCGCCGCACCGCGCGCCCGCCGTCGTGCGCGAATCGGGGCTGACCAACGAGGCCGGATGGATCCCGCTCACCGACCGCCATACGATGCAGACGAAGTTCGAGAACGTATACGCCATCGGCGATGTCACGATGATTCCGCTCGCGATGGGCAAGCCGCTGCCCAAGGCCGGCGTATTCGCGCACGGCCAGGCCGAAACGGTGGCGCACAACATCGCCCACGCCTGGACGGGCAAGGGCGAGCCGCGCCGTTTCGAAGGCTACGGCATGTGCTTCATCGAAACGGGGCTGGGCCGCGCCGGCATCGGCAAGGGCAATTTCTACGCCGAGCCGCTGCCGCAGGTGGCGCTGAAGCCGCCGGGCCTGCTCTGGCACTTCGGCAAGATCCTGTACGAAAAATACTGGCTGTACCGCCGTTTTTAAGGAAGGACGCATGTCCGGCTTTTCGCTCGTCGAATTTTCAATCCGCCGCCCGAAGCTCGTCGTCTGGGCGACCGTGGCGCTGACGCTGCTGTTCGGCACGCAGTTCCCGAAGATCCGCACCGACACCAACCCGAAGAACATGCTGCCGGAGACGTCCGACGTGCGCGTCTGGAACGATTCGGTGGACAAGACTTTCGCGCTCTACGAGGACACCATCGTCGTTGGGATCGAAAACGAAGCGGGCGTGCTCAACCGGGAAACCCTCGGCCGCATCGCCCGCATCACCGACGCCATCCTCGCGCTGCCCGGCGTGGCCAGCCGCGACGTCAACGGCTTCACCACCATCACCAACGTCACCGCCGAGGCCGGCACGCTCAAGGTCGGCCCGCTGATGCCGGGCGCGCCGAAGACGGATGCCGAGGTCGAGGACCTGCGCCGCGCGTTGTCCAGCAACGCGCTGCTCATGGACCGCGTCATCTCGAAGGACGGCAGGACGACGGCCATCTACGTGCCGCTGGAGAAGGGCGCAAAGGGTACGAATGGCGCCGAGATCGCGCAGAAACTGCGGGAAATCGTGGCGAAGGAAACCGGGGCGGAACGCTACTACGTCGCCGGCGATCCGGTGGCCCGCGACACCTTCGGCGCGGAGATGTTCAAGCTCATGGGCATCTTCTCGCCCATCGCCGGCGCGATCATGTTCGCCGCCATCCAGCTCATGTTCCGCAACCTGTCGCTGTCCTTCGCCATGATGGGCGTGGCCATGGCGGCGATCATATGGAGCATCGGCCTCTTGATCGGCGCGGGATTCCCGGTGCATATCATGAGCTCGATGGCGCCGGTATTCCTGATGGCCATCGCCACCGACAGCATCCACATCTTCAACGAGTTCTATTTCCGCTACCGGGAAAAGCACGACAAGCTCACGGCGATCCGCGAGACCATGGCGGCCGTGAGCCGGCCGGTGCGATTCACGGCGCTGGCCACCGCCACCGGCTTCGCCGTGCTGCTGTTCATGAACATCGTTCCGGTGCAGGTCTTCGGCGGCCTCATCGCCTTCGGCACGGTCATCCTGCGCCTGTTCTCATTCAGCCTGATCCCGGCCATCCTCACCTTCGTCAAGGAGGACAAGCTCGCCGGCGCCGCCGCGCACGAGAGCGTTGAGCTGGACCGCACCGCGCGGATGCTGCGCGGCATCGGGAGCATCGGCGCCACGCGGCCCCTGGCCACCGTCCTGGTGGGACTGACTCTTGTGGCGGCGGCCATCGTCGGCACCACGAAGATCCACGTCAACAACAACCTCGTGGCCTGGTTCAAGGACGGCAGCGAAATTCGCGTGGCCGACACCGCCATGAACAAGGCGCTGGGGGGCACCTCGCTGGGCTACCTCGTGGTGAAGCTGCCCAAGGCCGACGACATCAAGCGGCCCGAAACCCTGCGCTGGATCGAGGGCCTGCAACGCCACCTGGAAGAGATGCCGGTGGTGGGCAAGACCTTCTCCGTGGCCGACACCGTCAAGCGCATCAACCGCGTGCTGCACGACGACGATGCGAAGTTCGACGCGGTGCCGGAAACGCAGGACACGGTCGGCCAGTATCTCTTCCTGTTCAGCATGTCGGCCAAGCCGTCGGATCTCGACAACGTCGTCGACGCTTCATTCCAGCAGGCGGCCGTCTGGGTTCAGATGAAGACCTGGGACGCCGAGGCCATGCGCCAGGTGATCGACGCGGCGAAGTCCTACCAGCGGAGCTATCCGGTGGCCGTCGAGGTAAAGCCGGCGGGCATCGCCTACTTCAACCTCGTGTGGAACGACGAAGTGCTGGGCGACCTGGTGCTGGGCCTCACGCTGGCGCTGGTGGTCGTGTTCGTCATCCTGGCGCTGGACTTCCGCTCGGCCCGGTGGGCGCTGGTCGCCTACGTGCCGCTCGTGTTCACCATCCTGCTCATCTACGGCGTGGTCGGCTTCACCGGCAAGGATTTCGACATGCCGCTGTCGGTGATGAGCACGCTGTCGCTCGGCATGGCGGTGGATTTCGCCATCCACTTCGTCAGCCGCTTCCGGCAGCATCTCGCCGAAACCGGCGGCAGGACGGACGAGGACATCCGCGCGGCGCTGCTGTGGACGGCGGCGCGTCCGGGCAAGGGCATCTTCCGCAACGCCGTGCTCTTCGCCGCCGCCTTCTCGGTGATGCTCTTCGCGCCGCTCACGCCCTATATGGCGGTGGGCGCCTTCATCGTCGCCATGATGATGATCTCGGCCCTGCTCACCATCCTGTACCTGCCGGCCCTCGTCATGCTGGGGCGACGCTGGCTGATTCCAAATAAAGGAGACTGACATGAAACGATGGATTGCCATTCTCGCGTTGCTGGCGCCGCTGTCCGCGCTCGCCCTCACTGGCGAGGAAGTGATGAAGAAGTCGCAGGCAGCCTTCTACTACCCCGGCAAGGACTTCAAGGCGCGGGTGCTCATGAAGCTCGTCAACAAGGACGGCCATGAGCGGGTGCGCGAGATGACCATGCTGAGGAAGAACGCCGGCGAGGCGGGCGGCGACCAGAAATACTTCATGGTCTTCTTCCAGCCGGCGGACGTGAAGGACATGAGCTTCATGATCCACAAGTACCCGGCCAGGGACGACGACCGCTGGATGTTCATTCCCGCCATCAACATGGTCAAGCGCATCGCCGCGCAGGACAAGCGGTCCAGCTTCGTCGGCTCGGACTTCACCTACGAGGACGTTTCCGGCCGCGATATCGAGGACGACACGCACGCCGTCGAGCGCGATGAAAAGGTCGGCGCCCGCGACTGCATCGTGGTGAAGAGCACGCCGAAATCGGGAGACGCCGACTTCGGCCACAAGCTCACCTGGGTGGACAAGGCCAGTTTCCTGCCGGTCAAGGAGGAACAGTTCGACAGGAAGGGCGCGCCCTACAAGCAGTTCTCCGCCGATGAGGTGAGCGACGTCAAGGGCCGCCCGACGGTCGTGAAGCGCACGATGAAGAACCTTCAGACCGGCCACCGCACCGAGGTGGCCTACCTCAAGACCGACTACGACCTCGGCATCGAGGACAGCTTGTTCTCCGAGCGGTTCCTGAGGCAGCCGCCCCGCAAATGGACCGACTGACCGCCGCAATTCTGTTGCTGCTGCCGCTCTCCGCCCAAGCCGAGGCGACACTTTCCGGCTTCGCCCAGCAGAATGCCGCCTTCAACACCGTGGCCGCGAATCCGGACGGCCAACAACATCACAAGTGGTTGGAAGAGCGCATCCGGCTCAAGCTCGACGCCGGCGCCGGCGACTGGCGGCTCTCCCTCAAGGGAGACATCGCCTACGACCATCTCGGGCGTCAGGAGGAAACCGAGCTGCGCGAGGGCTATGCCGACTACGTCGCCGGGAATTGGGACCTTCGCGTCGGCCGGCAGGTCGTCACCTGGGGCCTGGGCGACCTCGTGTTCGTCAACGACGTTTGGCCCAAGGACCACGAGGCGATGTTCGCCGGGCGGCCGATGGAATACCTCAAGCGCGGCGTGGATGCCGTCAAGCTGAGCGCCTATCCGGAATTCGCCTCCTTTGAGCTGGTCGCCTCGCCGGAATTCCGAGAGAGCCGCACACCGGATTCGCTCCGCTTCCATACCGGCATGCCCGCGCTTGCCACCCTCAAGCCGCGTCGTGGCGAAGCCGGGGTCCGCGTCTACCGCGACATCGCCGGATGGGACGCGGCGCTCTACCTCTACCGCGGCTACCAGCGCACGCCCTCCGTCCGCTCGGACGGGGTCTTCCATTACCCTGAACTGGCGACATTCGGCGCCAGCCTTTCGGGCCGCGCAGGCAGCGGCGTGCTGAATCTCGAACTCGCCCGCTACGACTTTTCGGGCATCGAGGCACCGCCCTCGCAGACGCGCGCCCTGGCGGCATGGCAGACCCAGCCTTGGGAGGACTTTAGCCTCAACCTCCAGTACTACGTGGAGCGCGACATCCGCACGAACAACACGGTCGGGGTTCGCGCCACACAGATGTTCCTGCACCAGACGCTGCGGCTTTCCGTCTATGCCTCGCACCGCCTCCACGACGGCGACAGTTTCGTAAACCCGGAACTGCGCTACAGCTTCACCGACCGCCTGTGGGGCGCCCTCGGCGCCAATCTCTTCGATGGAACCGCTACGGGGCCGTTCGGGCAACTGTCGCGCGACGACAATCTGTATTTGCAGGTGCGTTACGAATTCTGAGCCGGCTGCTGATTCGATGGGTGCCACCACAGGCTCAGTGGAACCGCGGACTAATGGCTGTTTCGCTGCCGTACTCCCGCCAGCTTGACAACGGTCGCTTTCTGACGCGGTCAGACGACTCTCACGCGCGGCGCGCCCGCCTCCATGCGGCCGACGACCGCGGCATCGACGAAGCCGTCCGCTCGGAAGGCGGCCAGCACTTCATCGACGCTCGCGGCGGCGCAGGCCACGAGCAGACCGCCGCTGGTCTGCGGATCGGTCACGATCTTCTGCCGCCATTCCTCGGCGCCCGACGCGAGTTCCACCGCATCGCCGTAGCCGTTCCAGTTGCGGACGGAGGCGCCCGTGCTGATGCCCGCCTTGACGTGCCGCACAGCCTCATCGATCAGCGGCAGCCGACCGAATTCCACGTTCGCCGAGAGTTTCGACCCCCGGCAGATTTCGAGCAGATGGCCGACCAGGCCGAAGCCAGTCACGTCCGTCACCGCATGAACGCCCCCCATTTCCGCCAGGCGGGCGCCGGTGACGTTGAGCTTCGTCGTCCAGCGCAGCATCTCGCCATAGCCGCTCTCGGAGAGCAGGCCCTTCTTCAGGGCCGCCGAAAGGATACCGATGCCCAGCGGCTTGCCGAGGACCAGCGTGTCGCCGGCCTGTGCGCTGCTGTTGCGCTTGAGGCGTTTCGGATGCACGATGCCCAGGCCGACGAGGCCGTAGATGGGCTCCACCACGTCGATGGAATGGCCGCCGGCGATGGGGATGCCGGCCCGGGCGCAAATTTCCTCGCCGCCGGCCAGAATCTGCCGGATCACTTCTTCCGGAAGCTTGTCGAGCGGCATGCCGACGACCGCCAGGGCGAAGATCGGCCGGGCGCCCATGGCATAGACGTCGGAGAGCGCGTTGGTGGCGGCGATGCGGCCGAAGTCGTGGGGATCGTCGACGATGGGTGTGAAGAAGTCGGTGGTGGCGACGATGGCCTGTTCGTCGTTGAGGCGGTAGACGGCCGCGTCGTCGGAAGTCTCGACGCCGACCAGCAAGTCGGCGGGCACCGTCTTCAGCGGCGATTCCGCGATCAGGCGCGAGAGGATGGCCGGCGCGATTTTGCAGCCGCAACCACCCCCATGAGAGAATGCGGTGAGTTTGATCTTTTCCATGAACCGATGTCCGAACGTCTTCCCAAGGGGGTGGCAACCCTAGCACAACTCGCGGAATTCGACGCGATCATCGACGCCCGCTCCCCCGCCGAATTCGCCGACGACCACCTGCCGGGCGCGATCAACTGCCCGGCGCTCTCGGACGAGGAGCGCGCGCGCGTCGGCACCCTCTACAAGCAGGTCTCGGCCTTCGAGGCGAAGAAGGTCGGCGCGGCGCTGGTGGCGAGGAACATCGCCCACCACATCGAGGAGCGATTCCTCGACAAGTCGAAGGACTGGCGCCCGCTCGTCTATTGCTGGCGCGGCGGCAAGCGCAGCGGCGCCTTCACGCACATCCTGCGCGAGATCGGCTGGGACGCCCACCGGCTCGAAGGCGGCTACAAGGCCTGGCGCAGGCATCTGGTAGCCGAGCTGGCCGCCCTGCCCGGCCGATTTTCGTACCAAGTGATCTCCGGAGCAACCGGCAGCGCGAAGAGCCGCATCCTGGAGGCGCTGGCCGACGGGGGCGCGCAGACCCTGCACCTGGAGGAACTGGCCGCCCACAAGGGATCCGTGCTCGGCAGCCTGCCCGGCGCGCCGCAGCCCTCGCAGAAAACATTCGAGACGCGCCTGTTCATGGCGCTCTCGAAACTCGACCCACTGCTTCCGGTGTTCGTCGAGGCGGAAAGCCGGCGCATCGGCACGGTACAGGTGCCCGACGCCCTGATCGCCGCCATCCGCGCCGCGCCCTGCATCCGCATCGAGGCGACGACGACGGCGCGCGTCGATTTCCTGCTGCGCGACTACGACTACTTCCCCGCCGACCCTCGCGCTCTCGCCGAAAAACTCGGCCACCTGCGCAGCCTGCAAAGCAACGAAACGCTGGCCCGCTGGCTGGAACTGGTGGAGTTCGGCGACTTCCGGACGCTGGTGGCGGAACTTCTGGAAAAGCATTACGACCCGCTCTATCAGCGGTCGCAATCGAGGAATTATCACGACTTCGCGGATGCCGCCGCGTTCAGCGCCGACGACCTGTCGGCAGACGGCATCAGGCGGCTGGCCCAGGCGATTCTGGCAACCTGAAATGCCGCCTGCGAATCGCGCACAGGCGCTGCACCACGGCCGGCCGGGGCAAGGCCACCTCGCCCTGCTCGAAGGCCACCACCGTCAGGCGCTTCCTGACCAGCTCCAGCAGTTCGCCGGCCCGAAGCAGATGGGCGGGATTCTCCGGCTTGCCGAAACGCTCATTGCCGGCCATGAAGGTCTCGTAGATCAGCACGCCGCCCTCGGACAACGTCGCCAGCAGTTGGGGCAGCAGCGGACGGTGCAGGAAGTTCGTCACGACGATGCCCGCGAAGGCGCAGCCGAAATAGGGCCAGGGACCGCCTTCGAGATCGGCCTGTCGGGTGGCGATGCCCTCGACGCCGGAAAGGGGCGCGAGCGCTCCGGCATCCCGATCCACCGCTTCGACGCGATGGCCCAGCGCCGCCAGCAGGCGGGCGTGGCGACCCGAGCCGCAGGCCAGATCGAGCACGTCGCCGCCAGCGGGAATCAGCGGCGCAAAACGGCGCACCCAGAGCGAAGGATCAAAAGGAGCGTGCGAATCCATGATGAAGCCGAACGATAACGGCGTCATGAGCAGATGTCCATGGTGCGGGAGCGATCCGCTCTACGTCGCCTACCACGACGAGGAATGGGGCGTGCCCTGCCACGACGACCGAACCCTCTTCGAATTCCTGATCCTCGAAGGCGCGCAGGCCGGGCTGTCGTGGCTCACCGTCCTGAAGAAGCGTGGGAACTATCGCCGCGCCTTCGACCGTTTCGACGCGGAGCGCATCGCCCGCTACACCGGAGCCGATGTTTCCCGCCTGCTGGCCGACCCGGGCATCGTGCGCAACCGTCTCAAGATCGAGGCCGCGATCGCCAACGCACGCGCCTGCCTGTCGCTGCGGGAGCAGGCGGGCAGCCTCGACGCCTACCTCTGGGGTTTCGTGGATGGCAGGCCGGTTCGCAACGCATGGCGCGCCCCGTCGGAAGTGCCGGTGACGACGCCAGCCGCCGCGGCCCTGTCGAGGGATCTCGCCAGGCGCGGCTTCCGGTTCGTCGGCCCCACGATCAGCTATTCACTGATGCAGGCCGTCGGGCTGGTCAATGACCATCTGGTTTCCTGCTTCCGCCACGGAGAAATCAGTCGGCCTCGACCTCTTCCCAACCGGTGATCATGGCCTTGAGGTGCGCCCCGATCGTATGGCCGGTCGTGATCAGATACACATGGATGATGAGGAAGGCCAGCATCATGAAAGCCGCCATGGTGTGGAAGAAGGCCACCCATTCCAGCGTGACATAGGCACGCAGACCCCATTCCGTCCAGTAGTCGTGAAAAATGTAGAGCAGCCCCGTCGACCAGACAAGCGGCCCGACGATTGACAATATGGTCAGATAAGCGATCCGCTGCAACGGGTTGTGTTTATGAAGCTGCGTCAGGCGAAAGGGATGCGGCGCATGGGTGAAGATGCCCGTGACGTAATACTTGACCATCGCATCGACCTTTTCCAAAGTGGGAATGTATTGCTTCCACTCGCCGGTCGTGAATTGCCAGAAGATGGCGAAGGCCCACAGGCTGATCAGCGACCAGGCGGCGATGGTATGGTAGCCGACCGCCTTCTCGAAGCCGAACAACGCATAGGCGCCATGGATTTCGAAGCCCGTGGTGAGCATGGTGAGCACGAGCAGCGCCTGCCCCCAGTGCCAGAACCGGTTGAACCGGTTGAAAACATAGATTTTCGTAGTGGCCATCGTGTTATCCAGCCTTTTTCAGTGAGAGGACGATGCGTGCGCCGCCGTGAATCAGCACGCCGACGAATGCGAATAGCGCAACCAGCCAGCCGACGCGTTCAAGCCAGCCGAACTTGCTGTAACCGGGCATGTAGACGCCATCGATCCCCTTGAGCCGGCTGTCGGCTGCATGGCATTCGGCGCAGGTGACGACCTTGTCCTTGGGCGCGACCATGTGGGTGATCGGCCAGTACATCTCGGTCTTGATGAAATCGACCTTGCCCGAGAAGGGCGCGCCCATGTTCCGCATGCCGTCGGCAATCGCGCTTTCCCAGTTGAGCTCCTTCCAGAAGCCCCCCGCGCCCGCCGTATGCGGCATGACCAGCGTCTTGTTCACCGGGTCGAAGGGCTGAACGCCGTGCATGACTTTCATGGGCCAGATCATCGAGCGACCGTCCGTGGGCGAGCCGCCGATGCGGTTGATCGGCGTCGGCATATCGGTCTTCTCGACCTTGTCGCCCAGCAACGTGTACTTGATGTCGCCGTTGAACCAGCGGTATTCGGGCTTCACCTTCTCGCCAAGGATGAAATCGCCCTTGTGGGAGGCGTAGGTGGCGTGACCGTGCTTGTCCTTGATCGTGAACTGCTTTCCGTTGGCATCCAGCTTGCCGGCGGTCGACCAGTCCCAGGACAGCTTGGTGGGAACACCGCCCCGCGCGAAGGCGGGGATGTGGCAAGTCTGGCAGGCGATTTTCTCGGCGTGCGTATTCATGCGCACCTGCCTCAGGAGAACCTGGGACTTGTGCGGCGTGTTGCCGTGGCAAGCTTGGCAGGTGGCCGGGTTGCCCTGTTTTTCCTTGCCCCGGATATGCGCGGCGTGCTTCTCGGTCGCCGTTGGCTTGTAGCGGCTGCCCGGCACGTCGTGGCTTGAGGTCTTGTGGCAGGTGCTACAGGTGAAGTCGAGCCCGGCGGCATCCATGTGGATGTCGAGCTCGGCGTCGGGCGCGGCGAGCGAGCTGTCCATGTCGCCATGCTTGACGCCGTCGCCGCCGCCGCCGAAGAAGTGGCAGGCGCCGCAGGTGTCGCGGCTGGTCCTGCCCACTTTCTGCGCAACTTTCGCAAGATCGACCGGATTGATGAACTTGCCGGAACCCGGTGGCATCTCCAGGGGCTTCCCGACCACCGGGTTGCCGGCCAGCCCGGGCGGTTTCTTGTAGGTTCCGGTGGTGTCGTGACAGGCCAGGCAGTCGACATTGACCTCGCTGGTGAAGTCGAAGTTCTTGTCCTTCCAGCCATAGCCGATATGGCAGCCGGTGCAGAATGGGTAATTCTGCGAGATCGAAATGCAGAAGTTGTTCATCACGTTCTTCTTGCCCAGGCGCTGCTGGTTGTCCGGATTCAGAAACTCCCAGGTCCAGTGCTTGGTGCGATGAATCTGCCCGGCCGCCTCGGTATGGCAGGACAGGCAGGCCTTGGTGACCTCCGGCCCCGAATTGAACTGCTTCTGCAATTCCTTGAACTTGGCGTGGTCGGCCGTGGTGTTGAGCTTGACCGGCGCGGCTTCGGCAAGCGCCGAACTTGCCCCGATCAATGCAAGCCACCCCGACAACAGTGCGGCCGCGGTCCATCGAATGCGTTGCATGTGTTTCTCCCGTGTTTCAGATGACGGTGAACTTTTCCGTGGATTCGTTGTAACGCACGAAGGCGTACCAGGCGGCGAGCAAGGCACCGCCGACGATCAGCGTCCAGCCCCAGCCCGGAAGAAGATCGGGCCAGTAGGCCTGATAGCCGACGGCGGTCACCTCGAAGCTCTCGACGTTGTCGGGATCGATGGAGGTGATGCCCGCGTTCTTCAGCAGGGCGCTGACGACCGAGCCCATCCAGGCGAAGAAGAACATCGCCACCCAGAGCTTGAGATGGCCCTCCCCCATGCGCCAGAGCGAACCGGAGGCGCAGCCGCCAGCGAAGATCATGCCGACGCCGAAGGTGATGCCGCCGAGCAGCGATCCGATCCAGAAAGTCGGGGGAATGGCGATGTAGGGGTCGATCACCTTCTTCTCGAACAGGAAGGCCGCAACCGGGATGCCGATGGCCAGCGCCAGGATGATGGCCTTGGTCATGTCGCCCTCGGCGGTCATGAAGGGCTCGCGGAACGCGCGGGCGAAGCACAGCCGCGCGCGGTGCATGATGAACCCGATGCAGAAGCCCAGCAGCACAATGACGGCGCGCGTCGCCAGGACGGTATCGGAGGATCCATACCAGCCCGCCGCCCAGAAGAGCACGCCGGCGATGACGGCAACGCCGACAAGCGGATAGGCGTTCACCAATCCTTCGGGCGTGTTGAGCGTCGGCGGCGCCCGCATGCCCCACTCGATGTTCTCGAGCGTCCAGAGCAATAGCTTGAGCCCGACGACCGCGCCAACGATCAGCCCGGCCCACATGACCCAGCCGGCGGGCGAGGAATGCAGCACCGGATTGAAGAATCCACCCGTCGTGCAGCCGCCAGCGAGCGAGGCACCCGTGCCCATCAGGGTTCCCCCCAGAGCGGCCCAGACGAGCTCCAGCTTGGGGGGGCGGCTGACCTGGAACTGACGCGACATCAGCGCCGCCGTGAAGGCGCCCAGCAGGAGCATGATGTTCATCAGCGACATCCGGTGGGTCAGGAATCCTTCATCCGGCGCATGGATGCCCAGCAGGGGCGCCAGGCCGATCATGTGGTTGATCTGGTCGCCCCAGTAGCGCACGCCGCCGAAGACGCCCCAGAAGAGGCCATTGACCATCAGCGCGATGACGACCAGCACCAGCAGGATCGCGCCCGTGTAGTGCGACCATTCCTCGACAAAAATTTTTTCGTAATCGGCCCTGAAACCGGCCAGCCAGCCATTATCGGAACTCATCTCGACCATCCTTCCCATGCCGCGAATCGAATCTGCCAATCAAGCCATGCGCCCCCGCACCGGGCGGGTGCGGGAGGCTCGAGCGGGAAGCACGCTGAACGTGCTTCTCAACTGCAGCTAGCGGGGCTTTCGCCGTCTTTGGCGCTTCTCAGCAGGAAGGATTTGATGTCGCCGAGCAGTTCCTGGTCCGGCACGTCGGCGAACTTCGCGGCGGCCTTGTTGCCGGACTTGATGCTGGCGCGATACGCCTTACTGACATACTGCTTGACGCTGTCCTTGCCCTTGTCGTGCTTGTCGGCATCCAGGTAGGCCGTCCATTCCGCCTTGGTCTTGCCGCTCGGGTTGATCTGGCCGACCGGCGAAGCGACGTGGCAGGAGGTGCATACGCTGCGGTAATAGACGCGGCCGCGTTTCCAGTCTGGCTCATAGGCCTGGGCGACGGAAGCGGACAGCATGACAGCCGTCAGGATGGGTAGGGTAATGCGAAGTTTCATTGCGACTCTCCATTGATGCTTGCAGATACTGCAAGCATCGATTTGTTTTTTGTAATACCCCCTACCTCTTTGCGGAGTATATCAACATCAAGGTTGCCGGGTTCATCCGAACATCCCCGTGGCGCGGCTTATCGGTCGGATTCGCGCGTAAGGCGTGCGGCTGCGAGGGTGACGACGACCGCCATCGCCATCAGTCCGAAGGCGATGCCGGTCTGGCCGATGCGTTCCGGAGCGGCGATCAGCAGGGTGCCGAGTTCCAGCATCATCAGGCCGGACATAAGCTTCAGCAGCCGGCCTTCGCGCTCGGTGAGCTTCCTGGCGCCGAGCGTGCGCGCGAAGACGACGACGATGGCGGCGAGCGGCAGCATGTAGATCAGATTGTAGGCGGCCAGGTACGCATAGCGGCCGACGGCCGGCAAGTCGGCCAACGTCAGCAGACGCGTATAGACCATCGGGAAACCCGCCGTACATAGCAGCTCGTAGAAATTCGCGGCGATGGCGAGGAATGCAGTAGCGGCGAGCATCGCCGGCAGGTGCTCAGCGACGAGGATAGCGCGGGCGCGGCGGAAGATATCCGGCTTCTTCGACTCGGGGATCGACAGCGTGATGCCCTTCTCGAACCAGAAGAAATCCTTCACGCTGATCAGGCCGACGAATACCGCGAGCGCCCCGGCCGCCAGCGTGACCCAGGCGATGTGGCCGAAGAGCTGGAAGACGTTGAGCCAGGCGGCCATGAAGGCGAAATACATGAGGCCGGAAATGGCGACGAACAGGCCGCCGATCAGGAGCATGCGCCGGCGGCTCTTCTGGTGCGCCATCATCGACAGCAGGAACAGCAGCACGAAGAAGGCGCAGGGGTTGAAGGCGTCGAGCCCGGCCAGCACGAGCGTCAGGGCCGGCAGCGAAAAGCCCGCCGCATCGACGCCGCCGAGAAGCGGGATTTCGATGCGCCCGCTGCTCGCGTCGGCGGCCGGGTCGGCCGCCGACCGGCCGGACTGCACGCGCACTCGGCAGGCGTCGAGCCGTTCGAGCAGCAGCCGGCTCGTGCCCGCCGGGCCGTCCCAGCCGAAATACATCTCTCCGCAGAACAGAAAGGCCGGCACGCCCGCCTGTTCCCGTGCGCCGATTTTCTCGATGATCGCCTCGAACTCGCGCGCGTTACCGTCATTGCGCGAAACCTCGCGTTCGTGCAACGTCACCCACGGCCGTTCGTCCGGAATCGCCGTCACGTGCGGACGCGCCGCCTCGCAGTGCGGGCAGCTCAGCGACCAGTAGAAATAAAGTTGGATCCGCGGCCGACCGTCCGGCCCGGCCCTGACCCAGAGGTCGTCGGCGCGCACGCCGCCGGCCGCCAAGAGACTCAACAGGAACAGGCAGCGCAGCAGCATGAGAAACTCGGCGCTGGCGGGGCGGCGAACATCTCCGTCCCGCCGCCTTCGGATGCCTTACTGGATCAGGCCCCGCGTCTTCATGACATCGCAGCCGCTGTGGCGCTGCGGCCGCAGCTTGACGCCCTTCTCCTTCGCCCGCTCTTCCATCACACTGCGATGGGATTCCTGCGTCGCCTTGCATTCCTCGTAGGTCTTGACCTCGCGCATCTGCGCCTGCCAGGCAGAACGTTCTTCCGGCGACATCAATGTCCAGCCGGGAGTGTAATCCTGATTCCAGGCGAGGCGGCCCTTGCCGCCGGGTCCCATGCCGCCCCCCGGGCCGGAGCCCATTTGCGCGAAGGCGGTCGCGGCGGTCAATGCCGCGGTCAGCAAGACTGTCGTCAATCCGATGCTTTTCATTTTCATGATGTCCTCCTGTCCAGACGTTTCAAATCAGACAGCCGTCGATCTTGTCCTTGCTCGAAATACCGCCGGCATGCACAACCTTACCATCAATGACGACTGGCGGTCCGCGAGAGAGGCGGATGTCATGCCATCTTTCTTTCGTACCAGCCCTTGCTGGCATTGACCACCTTGACGACCAGGAGCATCACCGGCACCTCGATCAGCACGCCGACCACGGTGGCGAGCGCCGCGCCGGACTCGAAGCCGAACAGCGAGATCGCGGCGGCGACCGCCAGTTCGAAGAAGTTGGAGGCGCCGATCAGCGCCGAGGGGCAGGCGACGTTGTGCTTTTCGCCGACGGCGCGGTTGAGCCAGTAGGCGAGCGCGGAGTTGAAGAACACCTGGATCAGGATGGGTACAGCCAGCAGCGCGATGATCAGCGGCTTGTCCACGATGGCCCGGCCCTGGAAGGCGAACAGCAGCACCAGCGTGGCGAGCAGCGCGGCGATCGACCACGGGCCGATCTTCGCCATCGTCGCGTCGAAATGCGCCCGGCCTTTCGAGAGGAGCGACTTGCGCCAGAGCTGCGCCAGCGCCAGCGGAATGACGATGTAGAGCACGACGGAGGTCGCCAGCGTGTCCCACGGCACGACGATCGCCGAGATGCCGAGCAGCAGGCCGACGATCGGCGCGAAGGCGAACACCATGATCGTGTCGTTGAGGGCCACCTGAGACAGGGTGAACAGCGGGTCGCCGTTCGACAGCCGGCTCCAGACGAACACCATCGCCGTGCAGGGCGCGGCGGCCAGCAGGATCAGGCCGGCGATGTAGCTGTCGATCTGGTCGGCCGGCAGATATGGCGCAAAGAGCTGCCGGATGAACAGCCAGGCCAGGAAGGCCATCGAGAAGGGCTTGACCAGCCAATTCACGAACAGCGTGACGCCGATGCCGCGCACGTGGCGCTTCACCTCGTGCAGCGCGCCGAAGTCGACCTTGACCAGCATCGGGATGATCATCACCCAGATCAGCAGCCCGACCGGGATATTCACCCGCGCCACTTCCATGCGGCCGAGCGCCTGGAAGGGCGCGGGCAGCCACTGGCCGAGCGCGATGCCGCTCAAGATGCAGAGGAACACCCAAACGGTCAGGTATCGTTCGAAGATCGACATCGGCGCTCCCGACGCGGCCTTGGCGATGATTTCGCACTGGGCGGACATTTCAGCGGCCTCCTTCGTGAATGCGACAGGCAGCGGCGACGACGTCCTGCCGGTCCATGGTTTCCAGCGGCAGGGCCAGGAAGGCGCGGATTCGCTTGTCGAGCTGCTCGTAGGTTTCCTCGAAGGCCTCGCGCCGGGCCTCCGGCGGCTCGATATGGGCCGGGTCCGGAATGCCCCAGTGAGCCGTAGCCGGATGGCCGGGCCAGACCGGGCAGGCTTCCCGTGCGGTGTTGCCGCAGACGGTAAAAATGAAATCGATGGCCGGCGCGCCGGGGACCGCAAATTCATCCCAGGACTTGCTGCGCGCGCCATCCATCGGAATGCCATGTGCCGCCAGGGTTTCGAGTGCCATCGGATTGACCCGCCCGACGGGTTTGCTGCCCGCCGACCAGGCCTTGACGCGTCCATGGCCCAAGTGGTTGAACAGCATCTCGCCCAGGATGGAGCGAGCGGAATTTCCGGTGCAGAGAACGAGGACATTGAATGGCATAGGCTTGACCCTTACGCGGCGGCCTTGGCGCGTCGCCTGGCAGTTGTTGAAATCGCGGCCGTCTTCGGCAGGCATTGTCTGCCTTGACAGCAGTTGTCGGTGAGATAGGCGATCAGGCCGTCCATGGCGGCATAGTTGGCCGAATAGAAGATAAAGCGGCTTTCCTGCCGCGAGGTTACAAGGCCGGCGCGCGCCAGATGGGCGACATGGAAGGACAGGGTCGCCGCCGGAATGCCGACGGCCTCGGCGATGGCGCCGGCGTTCATGCCCTCGGGGCCGGCTTCCACCAATAGACGAAAAATCCGCAGACGGCTTTCCTGCGCGAGGGCGGCGAGTTTGTCGACGGCGATGATTACATTTCCATGGTTATCGAAACATGAAAATATTCTACACTATTAGATTCTCCCGGCGTAAATCGCCTGTCACGCCTCCTGCCGGCGCACGCTGCCGCTATCGCCCGTCATGCTTCGGATCGCGCCGGTCAGATCGGTCAGAGGCGCGGTGATCAGCCGGCGGGAGAGCGCCATGAACATGGAAAGCGCCTGCGCAATCAGGACGCCGCCAATGGCGGCAAGCGTGCTGCCCAGACGCCACAGCGGCGTTAGCAGCTCATCGGCCTCCTGCTCGACGACGATGGTCCAGCCGGAATCGTAAAAGGGCATCGAGGCGCCGATCATCTTCTTGCCCGTCGGTCCCTTGTAAAACCCCATGGCTTCCTGGCAGCCGGTGGTGCATCGCCCGTTGGTGCGATAGGTGCCGTCCTTGCCGCAGACGATATCGGCCTTCTTCTGCGTCAAAAGCCAGGGATACTCGCTGCCGGCGCCCTTCAGCATCTGGCCGGGGCGGCTGCGCGCCTCGGTGATCAGCCGGTTGTTCTCGTCGACGATGTAGTAGTCGAAGGTCTTGCCGACGCCGGCGAGGTAGAAGGCGCCCATGTCGCCCTCGAGGTTGCCGATTTCGCCGTTGACGATGTTGGTCAGCATGCGCGCGTCGACGTGGACCAATACCTGGTCGCCGTCTTTCGTTCTCGCGCCAAAGGAGAGTATCGGCGTCGCACCGCCCTGCCACACATTGGAATGGCCGGGGGCAAAGTTGAGTTTTTGCGCGAAAGGGCGGCCCTCGCGCGACTTGTCGGACGAGACCGCGATCATGCCGTCGTGGATGATGTCGATCGCGTGATAGACCTTCATCGTCGCGACGCTCCGCTTTCCGGACTGTATTTCCTCCTTGAACGGATGGTCCTCCAGGCGAAAGACATCGGTGGCGACGATGGTTGCGAAATGGCCACGCGCCACAGCCGGCCCGGCATCGTCGGCAAGCTGCGCGAGCTGCTTCGCGAGTTTCTCGCTCTGGCCAAGGAAACGGATCACGCCCTGCTGCTTGGCATCCACGAAATTCATCAGGCCGCCCAATGAGGTAGTCACCGCCAGCCAGTAGGCCTCATAGAAGAAGTAGATCGTGCCGCCCAGCATTGCCGGGATGAAGACCGCAATGGTGACGACCAGCACCTTGAGGCGAAGCGACAGGCGGTCGAACAGGCCGGGCGATTTCATGCCGGGCCCTTTTCAGGTTTCCGCGGGTTGAACTTCTCCGCGCCACGGCAATACCAATTCCGCGTGTCGACCAGAATGCCTGCCATACCGCCGTTTTCTGACCACATGGCTATTTCCTTCCTTTCCAGAACCGGCGTCCCGCCCATGCCGCACCCGACAACATGGCCAACGCGATGGCGGGCAAGCCGTATTCGATGACGATTTCCTCGCCGCGCGCGGGATAGACTTCAGCTAGATGGGCAGCAATAACAGCCTGCGACCCCTCTGCGATGGGTGCCTCGTTGAGCCAGACCATGCGCGCAACGACTAGCCGCCAGTAGAGCCATGTGTGGTGCTTGCTCGTGTAGTTCTCGGCCGGATGGCAGAGGGTGCATCGCTGCTCGGTTAGCCGTTCCGGATAGGGACGGGCGGCCTCGCGGGTCTGCGCCTCGGCGCGTATCCGCGCCACCTCAGCCGCTTCAATCTCGGCGCGACGGCGCTCGGCCTCCAGTTCCCTCATGAATTGCACCCGGAAGCGTTGCCGCTCCCGTTCACCGCGCACGGCACCCACCGCCTCGTAGGTCGATTCGTCGACGTCGGCTCGCGCAGGAAGCGCGCACAACATCATCCAGATTGCCAGCATGAACCGCCTCCTCATCCAAGTCGGGAGCCCCGACGTGGCGAGGGCGGCACCTTTCGCGACAATCCACGTGCCTCGTCGCGCAGTTCCGGGGGGATCGAGAGGTGGTCGACAGCCAGGCCATTTTCGCGCAGGCGCCTTTCGATAATGGCCATGTCCTCATCCGTAACGCCACTCGCCGCCCGATCGCGACGCGCCTTGTCCAGGGCGGCCAATCGACGCAGCTGCGCAGCCGGTACGGTTTCCGGCGCCGGCCGCGCATCCCGTACGACAGCCGCGCGCAGCACTCGTGCCAGGGGCAGCCAGGGATTTGGCGCCATCCCGCGCTCGAGATCGGCAATGAAGGGCGGCAGCCAGCGGGCGATAAAGGCATGGAGGAACGCATCCGGGGACGGCCCGGCCTCGACCCCGTCCATGCGCGCCAGATAGCGGCTGGCCACGAATTCGAGCTGGACCGAAATGTGATCGGAGAGATCCATGAAATCTCCGCTGCGTTCAAGACCGCCGCGCCAATAGGCGTCTTCCATCGCCAACACGCTGCCGCCATCAAGAGCGCCATCCAGATAGGCTCCAGCGTTGATGCTCACTGGCCGCGGTGGTGCGATGAACAGTGCGCTGTAGATTTGCAGCAGGATTGCCCGGTCCGAAATCGCGGCCATCGCAGACCGGTAGTCCGCAACGTCGTCGGTGATGTCAAGGCCGAGCAATTCACCGAGCTCGTCGAGGTCGTCGGCGAGCGCCTCGCGCAGGCCGGCCCAGGCATCTTCGGTATCAGGCGTCAGGAACGCACGCGCAAGGCAGAGGTAGAACTCGGCGTGTGATTGCAGTTGCCCGGTATCAGGAGACATGATTCATTCACCCAAAAAAATGCGGGGCCACCGGAGAGAAAATAGCAGCCCCGCCTAAACGACAGCGGGGCTGGAGGGCCGGCCCCGCCGTTTGACACACCCCGCCCTCTCCTCGTTACTGGCTGGGCACGTCAGACAGGTTCAGCTTTTTGTCGCCAAAGGCATAGAGCAGGATGCCGACGGATATCGCCAGAAGCACGACGCCGATCTCCGTCATGGATGGGGTATAAGGTGTGAGGTCGTCAAACCATGCGCCCTTGAACATCGGGATCAACTGGCCGCCCACCACATACTCATACCGTCCGATGAACAGCGCCACGATCACCAGGGCGCCGGCCAGCGCCTGCACCTTGGCCTCATGCCGGAGGCCGCTGAGCATCAGCGCAAAGGGCAGCACCATGCCGATCCACAGCTCGAACTGGAACAGTGGGGAGGAGACGATATGCCGTGCCACGATATTGCTCTCCGGGACGTTGGTCCACAGCCCGGTGATGGTCTTGGCGATGTTGAACACGATCACCAGGCCGAGCGTGATGCCGAAGATGATGGGCAGCTGGAAGCTCATCGCCCGCTCGGCGCCCTTCGACATGTTGGCCTGGTTCACGCCATAGTCCAAGTTGATGAACAGCATGATGAAGGCCAGGCCGGAGAGGAAGGCGGTGATCAGGAAGTACACCGGCACCATCGGCCCGAACCAGAACGGACGCATGGCCATCATGCCGAACACCGAGCCCAGCGTGGCATGGGCGAAGATCACCGCGACGAAGGAGGCAATGCCGACCGCCCTGCTCTGCGAACTGGTCCAGTCACCCTTGTTGATCAGCATGAACTTCCAGATCAGCAGTACCGCATAGGTAAGATAGAACAGGCCCATCCACCACATCGGCGAGCTAACCTGCATGTTGGTCGGGATGACCCACAGCATGCGGATCGGGTTGCCGATCTCGAGTCCGAGTGAAATGAACCCGATCACCAGCGTGACGACCGCCCCCCAGATACATCGCTTGGCGATCGGATAGAAATCCTTCATGCCGAAGACCATGGCCAGGGAGGCAACAAAGGTGAGACCGGTCGAAGTGAGGACGAAGAACACGTAGGTCGACACCGGCAGGCCCCAGGTCAGGTTGCTGCTGGTATTGAACGTGGCGTGTCCGCCGCTCAACAGGCCGATGATGGCGATGACGCCCAGGATCATCCCGACGGCGCCGACCCCGATCCGCAGGTTGGAGATGCGCGAGATGCACTCCGGACACGCGACTGCTGCTTGTGTGGTATTGCTCATGTCGATGGCTCCCTCTATGTCAGGAATTGTTGTCGGGACGGCTGAAACCCGGTACCACACCATGGTCGCCAAGGTAGTAGACCTGCGGCTTGTTGCCCGTATGCTCCAGCAGCCGCACGCCGCGCCGGTCGGAAATCAGCCGGCTCACCTCGGAGTTCGGATTGTCCAGGTCGCCGAAATAGCGGGCCGTCGGCGCGCAGGTGCGTACGCAGGCGGGCACGAACTCCCGGACGGCCGGGTTGTCGTTGGACAGGTCCGCCGTTCCCTTGGGCGCCTTGCTGACCTTGTGGTAGCAGAAGGTGCACTTGGACACCACCCCGTGCGGCTGGATGCCGACGCCGCGCGCATTGTCCTGCTGGGGCCCTTTGTACGGCGGATTCCACGATAGGTCGCCCGAGCCCTTGAACACCTCCTTGATATTCGGCTCGATCAGCGGCTTCTCGTCCGTATAGAAACGCGCGCCATACGGGCAGGCGATCATGCAGTACTTGCAGCCGATGCACTTGTTCCAGTCGATCAGCACGAAGCCGTCTTCCGTTTTGTACGTCGCCTTGGTCGGGCAGACAAGCATGCACGAAGGGGTTTCGCAGTGCATGCAGGGCCGCGGGAACCATTTCAGGACCGGCGTAGGCTGTTTGCGCTCCGTGTAATACAGGACATCCTGATAGTTCTCGCCCGGCAGCCGGTTGTTCTCCATTTGGCAGGCGGTGCTGCATGCCTGGCAACCGGTGCATTTGGCCAGATCGATGACCATTCCCCATTTAGCCATTTTGAATCCTCCTTAAGCTTTCTCGACCGACACTTTGCCGGTGTAGTAGTTGGCCATGCCGGAGATGCGATCCGACTGCTGCGGCGTGATCTCGTCCACATGCGTGCCGCGCCCTTTCGCCCAGCGCCCATGCGCCCAATGACCATGTTCGAAGGGCAGCACGATGGTGTCGGGGCGAGTCAGCTCGGTGACCTTGGCAATGGCGTATATCTCGCCGAGATTCGACTTGATCTTGATGCGGCCGCCGTTCTTGATGCCCTTGGCCTTGGCCACGCTCGGATGGATCTCGCACAGCGCCTGCTTGTTGCCGCCGACCGTCGGCTGCAACAATGAAATGGCGTTGGGCAGGTTGCCACCCCGACCCTCCGCGTGCATCGCGGTCTTCGGCGTGACGAAGTGCAGGTCGCCGCCACCGGTGTATTTCGGCTCCTCCCAGTGCGGCATGTTGTACTTGGCCGGGTCGCGACCGGTCTTGGCGATGATCCAGTCCTTCTTGTGCTCCATGTAGGAGGAAACGAACTCGAACTTGCCGGAGTCGGTCTTGAGCAGCTTGGCCTTGACCTCGTCGGGCTTCATGGGCTTGTTCCAGCCATTGCCGTCCCACTCGAAGAACTCGCCGCGCACCTGGCGCCAGTGGTAGGGCTTCTTGTACCAGCAGCCCTTGGCCTTCCAGGATTCGAAGTCCTTGACGCCGTTGTCGCCCGGACTTGCCTCGAAACCCTTGGCGAGATGGCGCAGGATGTTCTCGACGCTTTCGAGCTTCATGTAATACTCGCTGGTTGGCCCCTTGATGCGCTTGCCGATCTCGATCAGCGTGTCGCCGAACGTCCTGACGTCGTAGAGCGGCTTGATCGCCGGGGTGCGAATCTGCGCCAGGGGATAGCCCTGGAACGGGTAGGTGGGCGCGTCCTGGTAGCGCTCGATGTAGGTGGTGTCAGGCAGAATCAGGTCGGCCATCATCGCCGTCTCGCCGGGGAAGGGAGAGGTGTCGATGACGAACATGGTCTTCAGCGCCTCCTCCCAGTCCCTCGCGTTCGGCGTGGAGAAACACGGATTGGTCATGTAGAACATGGCCGTGTCGATCTTGTAACCGGCCTTCCCCGTCAGGTGGTTGGTACCAACCTCCTGGATCATGTTCTTGGCCATCAGGTAGCCGTCCTCGTCGCCCTTGAGGTCGATCCGCTTCATCTTCTTGTGCGGACCATTCTTGGCGTAGTCGTCCATATAGTCTTCAGGCTTGGCCGGCGCGGGGCCATAGGCGGGGCCCATCTGGTAGGCCAAGCCGCCCTCGGCGAACAGCGAGCCGACCAGGGCGTTGAGCGAGTGGATCGCCATTCCGTTCAGCACGCCGTTGCTGTGGTTGTGTGCGCCGCGCTCGAAGAGGGCGATGGACGGACGCGTGGTGCCAAATTCGCGCGCGGTGCGGACGATGAGATCGGCCGGAATTGTGGTCACGCCCTCGGCCCACTTCGGGGTGCGGTCCTTGAGCTCGGCGTTCCACCACTGGATCAGGCCGTGGGTCCACTTCTCGACGAATGAGGCCGGATCGAGGGTCTCGCCCGCCTTGAAGTGATTTTCTCCGTCCTTGAAATTTCCGACGAAGCTTCTTTCCCACAGCCCCTCGGTCAGAATGACGTGGGCGATGGCAAGCGCCAGCGCGCCGTCGGTGCCCGGCTTGATGAGCAGCGCCCGGTCGGCGGCGGCAGCCGTCGCGTTCATGTGCACATCCACATAGGTGACGCTGGTGCGCGGCGTCTTCTCGCGGCGGATGTAGCCCCACACCTGCATGTTATTGTTGTACGGGCGGAAGGCTTCAAGGAAGTTCGCGCCGAAAATCAGCAGGTGGTTGGCGTTGCGGTAGTCGTAGGAACTGTAGGATGCGTTGCCGTCAGTGCATTGCTTGGCCAGCACGGAACCATCGGAGCAGATCGACGAGTGTCCGATGGGCACGTTGGGTGAGCCGTAGAGCTGGCCGAAGGGCACGATGTTCACGCCGACGTCGGAAGCGCCCCAGCCGCGCCCGAAGAATAGCCCGAAACGGTGAGACTCGCCCTTGTCGCGCAGGGCGTTGAGCCGGTCGGCAACGGTCTTATAGGCCTCGTCCCAGGAGATCGGCACGAATTTCGGATCCTGATCGCGGCCCTTCTGGGGATTGGTGCGCTTCATCGGCCCCTTGAAGCGGTCCGGATCGTAGAGGATGTAGGTGCCCAGGTGCATCTTCGGACAGCCCTTGCCGTTGGCGATCGGATGGTCGTTGTTGCCGTAAATGGCATGCACCCGACCGTTGGTGGTGTAGATGTCGATGCCGCAGCGCGCCGGGCACTGGCCGCAGATGCTCTTGTTGACGACGGTCTGGCCGCCGCCCTCCGCCGCCCGGGCCTCCGATAGCGTTTTCAGCCCGCCAATCTGCCCGGCGCCCACGACTGCGCCCGCGGCACCGGCGGCGCCACTGGCCTGGAGAAAGCGCCGACGCGTCAACTTCGTTTTCAGAATGTCCATTCCTGGTCTCCTCTGGTTGCGGATCATGCGGACGGCCGGAACAGCGCCGCCATACCTTGTTGCAGCTTCACTTTCCTGAAACACGCGGGACAGAGATCGCTCGCCGCCCCGGAAAACGGTTCGCCGCAATCCGCGCACATAGGCGCGGACCAGCGGTCGAGCACTTCGGATGACATTTCCCTGCCGTGCCGTGCCGCGATGCGGGAAACCGCATCGGCAATGCGCTCGCGCCCAATGGGTTGCGCCGTGTGTCGCATCGGTTCTTCCGGGGCTCCGGCGACAGCGATACCAACGCCGTCGCGGGGCATGCCGCCCATCAGACCGCGGAAGAAACCCCGGCGATCCACCGATAGCGCACCGGCCGAAGTGGGAATGGAAGGCGCCAGCGGTAGGTTGGCTGGCCGCAAAGTCAGCCTCGGCAGGACGGAGTCGGACACACCGGATTCGGCCAGCAGCGCGCGCGCGTCGGCCAGCGCAGCGTTCAGTTTCGCCGTGCCTGCGCCGACCGGGCAAGACGCGCAACCTCCGCGGTCCAGCAGGCGAATCAGACGTTCTTCAGGCGTGGCGGCCAGATCGAACAGGGTGAGCAGCCAGACGGTATCGATGCCGGCCAGACAAGGCACGCGCAACGCGCCGCGAGCAGATTCCGCCAGCGGCACCCGCCAGCAATCAATCTCGACCTCCGTTCCACCAGGACCTCTCGCCGGCAACTCGAAACCATCCACCTGCAGGGCGACGGAAGGACAGGCGAGGACGCACTGGCCGCAGCCGATGCATTCGCCGCCCGGCATGGGTACCCCCGCGCCGGTGTCGATGGCGGAAATCGGACAGGCCGATGCGCACAGGCCGCATTCGTGGCCGGGGTAGCGCATTGGCAGGCAAGCCGTGACGTCGAAACGCAAACGGACCTCCGACAAAAGCGATCGGTGAGACCGATGGCGGTCGCGTCCGGCAGATGAAGAATAAATGTTGGTGCGCATAGCGATTTATTTGCAACATCCGGACCATGGCGCCGTAAAAAAGCCTGACCTTAGTCATAGTGCGGGTTTACGGTGAGACAGGCTGGCCGCGGCATTGCGGAGAGTGTTACGCCGGCGTAACACTCGGGCGCTATGCTGCGTCGCAAGGTGCTACGCCGGCGTAACAAGGAGAATTCAGGCCATGGCGAAAGGGCTTTACTGCGCCTATCATTGCCGCCATGGGTACCGGGGGGTTCTTTTACGGCAGCATCACGCGGCGCCGGTTTCTGGCGCAGGCAGCGGCGGGATTGACCGTGCTGTCGGCCATGCCGGGGCACGCGGCTGGCGCGACGAAAGAAGCCCTGCGCATCGGCCTCACACCAGTGTTTCTCGATGACCAGATGAGCTTCACCACGCGCTGGCGCCGCTGGTTCGAGGGGAAGCTCGGGCGGCCGGTAATCTTCGTCCAGCGGGGCAATTACCGCGAAGTGGTCGATCTGGTGCGCAGCGGAAAGATCGACTTCGCCTGGCTGTGCGGCTACCCCTACGTTCGCCACCAGCATGAGATGCGGCTGGTGGCCGTGCCCCTGTGGCGTGGGCAGCCCTATTACCAATCCTACCTGATCGCCGATGCCCATAACATCGGCATTCGCAGCCTGGCAGACCTGCGCGGCACGGTGTTCGCCTATTCCGATCCGGATTCGAATTCCGGCTACCTCTATCCCCAATACGCGCTCACGATGGCCGGTCGGAATCCGGCCACCTACTTTTCGCGAACTTTCTTCACTTGGGCGCATCGCAAGGTGGTCGAGGCGGTCAGTATCGGCCTGGCCAGCGGCGGCGCGGTGGATGGCCACGTCTGGGAAACGCTCGCCGAAACCCAGCCGGAACTGGCTCGCGGCACGCGCATCATCGAGAAGTCGCCGCTCCTGGGCTATCCGCCCTTCGTCGCCCGCCGCGATATTTCGGAAGCCGACCTTCAGGACTTCCGCACCGTGCTGCTGAGTATGGCCAACGATCCCCAGGGGGCGGCGCTGCTGGGCGATCTGCGCCTGAGCGGCTTCATCGCCGGCAACCCATCGCTGTACGACGGCATCGCCCGCATGGTGGAGAAAGTGCGCCGCCCATGAGATTCTTCGCCGATCTCTCGCTGCGATGGAAGATTCCGATCCGTGTGATGGCGGCTGTGCTCGGCACCGCGCTCGCCGTCACCGTGGCGCTGCTGGTGCGGGATTACGAGGACATGCGGCAGAACCTCGAAACACACGCCAAGAGCATCGGGCGCGTGCTGGCCAATACTCTCGTGTCCCCGGTGCTGCACGACGACCTGTGGCGCGCCTTCGAAATTCTCCAGTCGGCCCGCGAGGCTCATCCGGCAGCTGCCGAGCTGGAAGCCGAGATCATGTTGGTGCTCGACACCGAGCGCCGGATATTTGTCGCCAGCCGGCCGCGCGACTTTCCCATCGGTTCGCGCCCTGAAAACCTGGGCGGCAGTTTCAGTCTGCTGGCCTCGGCCATTGCCTGGGGGGAGGCCGTCGAGCAACAGGTGCTCGAGCTGCCAGGTGCTTCGTTCTACTTCGTCATCTCGCCGCTGGTGGCCGACGGTGAGCCACTGGGCCATATCGCACTGGGTTATTCAAAGGCGGCCTTCCTGCCGCGCTATTTCGACCTCGTCGGACGCGCGGCGGCGGTCACGCTGCTGGTGTTGCTGGTCCTGCTGCCTGTCTCCTGGATCTGGGCGCGCAGCACCGGCGAGCCGCTCCTGCGGCTCGCCAGGGCAATGAAAGAGGTGACGATGCGCCCGGAAGACGCCGATCTTTCCGGCCTGCCGCGTTCCGGAGACGAAATCGGCCTGCTGGGTCAGGCCTTCGCACACATGGTGGATGACCTCAAGAACAAGCAGGAACTCGAACGCCAGATGCTGGCCTCGGAACGGCTGGCCGCCGTGGGACGCCTCTCGGCCGGCATCGCCCACGAGATCAACAATCCGCTCGGCGGCATGCTGACGGCCATCAATACCTATCAGCGCCACGGCGGCGGCGATCCGATGGCGGAAAAAACCTTGTCGCTGCTGGAACGGGGGCTCTCCCATATCCGCAACACCGTGGCGGCGCTGCTGGTGGAAACCAAGACCGAGGACCGGCCCTTCGAGCCGGCGGATATCGACGACCTGCTGATCCTCGTCGAGGCGGAGGCCCGCGCCCGCTCCGTGCAATTGGTGGTGAAAGGCACCCTGACGGCGCCGCTTCCCCTGCCGGCGACGCTGCTGCGCCAGATCCTGCTCAACCTGCTGCTCAATGCCGTCGCCGCCGCGGACGAGGGCGGCAGGGTGGGTCTGACCGCACGAGCCGCCGGTGGCAAGCTGGTGCTGTCCGTCTGCAATGACGGCAAGCACATCCCGGAAGAGCGCATGGCCACCCTGTTCGAGCCCTTCGCCAGCGGCGGCGACAAGGGACACGGGCTCGGATTATGGATCGTCTACCAGATCGTCCGGCAACTCAACGGCGGCCTCTCGGTCGAGAGCGAGCCGGGCTGCACCACTTTCAACGTTGAAATCCCTTATGCCGAAACCCAAGCAGATATCCCTGCGCCTGTGCCTCGTTGAGGACGACGAGATCATGGGCGAGTCCCTCGCCGAGCGTTTTCGGCTGGAGGGCTTCGAGGTGGACTGGTGCCATACCGCGGCCGAGGCGGTCGTCGCCATCATCTCGCATCGCTACAGCGTGGTGGTCAGCGATATCCGCCTGCCGGACCGCAACGGCGGCGCCCTGTTCCTCGACTTGGCCGCGAGTCAGGCTTCCTTGCCGCCCTTCCTGTTCATGACCGCCTTCGGCAGCGTCGACCGGGCCGTCGAACTGCTCAAGGCCGGCGCCGCCGACTACGTGACCAAGCCCTTCGACACCGACATCCTGGTGGCAAAGGTGAGGGGACTCGCGCAAGCCTATGGCGCCGGCGGCACCGGCGGCGACGACGACGCCCTCGGCGTCTCCCCGGCCATGCGCCGCATCGCCGACTCCCTGCCCCGGCTGGCGAAGCATGTCACGGCCCTGCTGCTCTCCGGCGAATCCGGCGTCGGCAAGGAGCATGTCGCCCGGCTGTTCCACCACCATGCGGCGGGAACGGCGGGGCCCTTCGTCGCCGTCAACTGCGCCTCGATCCCGGAATCGCTGATGGAGGCCGAGCTGTTCGGCTTCGAGAAGGGCGCATTCACCGGCGCCGTCAAGGCCAAGCGCGGCGTGTTCGAACTGGCCCACGGCGGCGTGCTGTTCCTCGACGAGATCGGCGAGATGCCACTGTCCATGCAGGCCAAGCTGCTGCGGGTGCTGCAGGAACGCAAGCTGTCGAGGCTGGGCAGCGAGACGCAGGTCGCCGTAGATTTCAGACTGATCTGCGCCACCCATCGCGACCTGAAGGCCATGGTGGAGGCCGGCCAGTTCCGCGAGGATCTCTACTACCGCATCCACGTCATCCACATCCGGATCCCGCCGCTCCGGGAACGGCCGGAGGACATCCGCTGGTTCGTGCGCCACTTCGTCGAGACGTTCAACCAGGCGCATCCTGGGGAGCGGCGCCGCCTCGATCCCCGGACGGAGCAGGCCCTGGTCGCCTATGGCTGGCCCGGCAACGTGCGGGAACTCAAGCACGCCGTGGAGCGCGCCTGCATCCTGTCGCCGGGGCCGCTGCTGGGCGCCGAAGCCTTCTTCGGCGAAGGTCTCGATGGCGGCTCGGCGGAAAGCGCCCCTTCGCAATCCCTGGCCGAGTACCTGATGGCCTGCGAGCGGGATTACCTCCAGGTGGCCCTGGACAAGCACGCCTGGCACATGACCCATACCGCCGGCGCGCTGGGCATCACGCGCAAGACGCTCTGGGAGAAGATGCGCCGGCTCGATATCCAGCCGCGTGAAGGAGAGCCGCCCAGTCCGTGAGAACGTCCGACGTCATCCCTTTTCGAACTCGAGGTGTCCCTTGCCCGCCGTAACGCGGATCGAATCCTTCGCCCCGAACCGCCCTTCCAGGATCGCCTTCGCCAAGGGGTTCTCGATGCGCTCCTGGATGGCCCGCTTGAGCGGCCGCGCACCGAACACCGGGTCGAAGCCGGCCTGGGCGATTTCCGCAAGCGCCGAATCGCCGACGTCGAGCTTCATCTCCAGCCGCGCGAGGCGCTTCTCCAGATAGCCGAGCTGGATGCGGGCAATGCTCGCGATGTGCTTCTCGTCAAGCGCATGGAACACCACGATCTCGTCGATGCGGTTCACGAACTCCGGCCGGAAATGCGTCTTCACCTCGCCCATGACGGCGAGCTTGATGACCTGGTAGTCGTCGCCGGACATCTGCTGGATCATCTGGCTGCCGAGGTTGGAGGTCATGACGATCACGGTGTTCTTGAAGTCGACGGTGCGGCCCTGCCCGTCGGTCATGCGGCCGTCGTCGAGCACTTGCAGCAGCACGTTGAATACGTCCGGATGCGCCTTCTCGACTTCGTCGAACAGGATCACGCTGTAAGGCTTGCGCCGCACCTGCTCGGTGAGGTGACCGCCCTCCTCGTAGCCGACGTAGCCGGGCGGCGCGCCGATCAGCCGCGCCACGGAATGCTTCTCCATGAACTCGCTCATGTCGATGCGGATCAGATGATCCTCGGCATCGAACAGAAACTCGGCGAGTGCCTTGCACAGCTCCGTCTTGCCCACGCCCGTGGGGCCAAGGAAGAGAAATGAGCCGTAGGGGCGGCTCTCTTCCGAGAGGCCGGCGCGCGAGCGGCGGATGGCGTCGGCGACGAGGCGCACGGCCTCGTCCTGGCCGACCACGCGCCGGTGGAGCTGTTCTTCCATCTTCAGCAGCTTGTCGCGCTCGCCCTGCATCATCTTGCTGACCGGGATACCGGTGGCGCGCGAGACGACCTCGGCGATCTCCTCGGCGCCCACCTGCGTACGGAGAAGCTTGTTCGACGGCTTTCCGTCGCCTGATTTTTCGGCGGCCTTCAGTTGCGTTTCGAGCTGCGGCAGCTTGCCATATTGCAGCTCGGCGACCTTGTCGAGCTGGCCCTTGCGCTGGAGGTCGGCCATCTGGGCGCGCAGCCTGTCGATCTCTTCCTTGACGTGGGCCGACCCCTGCACCTGCGCCTTTTCGGCCTTCCATACCTCTTCGAGGTCGGAATATTCCTTCTCCAGTTTCCCGATCTCGTCCTCGATCAGGCCGAAGCGCTTCTTCGAAGCCTCGTCCTTCTCCTTCTTCACCGCCTCGCGCTCGATCTTCAGCTGGATCAGGCGGCGGTCGAGCTTGTCCATGACTTCCGGCTTGGAGTCGATTTCCATCTTGATGCGCGCCGCCGCCTCGTCGATCAGATCGATAGCCTTGTCGGGCAGAAAGCGGTCGGTGATGTAACGATGCGAAAGTTCCGCCGCGGCGACGATGGCCGGGTCGGTGATATCCACGCCGTGATGGATTTCGTATTTTTCCTGCAAGCCGCGCAGGATGGCGATGGTGGATTCCACGCTCGGCTCGTCGACCATCACCTTCTGGAAGCGGCGCTCCAGCGCCGCGTCCTTCTCGATGTACTTTCGGTATTCGTCGAGCGTGGTGGCGCCGATGCAGTGCAGTTCGCCGCGCGCCAGCGCGGGCTTCAGCATGTTGCCGGCGTCGATGGCGCCTTCCGCCTTGCCGGCGCCGACCATGGTGTGCAGCTCGTCGATGAATACGATAATGCGCCCCTCGTCCAGGGCGATTTCCTTGAGCACGGCCTTGAGGCGCTCCTCGAACTCGCCGCGATATTTCGCGCCGGCCAGCAGCGCCGCCATGTCGAGACTCAGCACCTTCTTGCCCTTGAGCGTTTCCGGCACCTCGCCGTTGACGATGCGCTGGGCCAAGCCCTCAACGATGGCCGTCTTTCCGACGCCGGGCTCGCCGATCAGCACCGGGTTGTTCTTGGTGCGGCGCTGCAAAATCTGGATGGCGCGGCGGATCTCGTCGTCGCGGCCGATCACGGGGTCGAGCTTGCCGGACCGGGCGCGCTCGGTGAGGTCGAGGCAGTATTTCTTCAGCGATTCCCGGCTTCCCTCCGCCTCCTGGCTGTCGACATGCTGGCCGCCGCGCACGGCCTTGATGGCGTCCTCGATCGCCTTGCGCTGCGCGCCATGCTCCTTGAAGAGTCGGCCCGTGTCGCCCTTGTCGTTAGCCAACGCCAGAAGGAACATCTCGGAGGCGACGAACTGGTCGCTCGCCTTCTGCGATTCCTTGTCGGTAAGGTTGAGCAGGTTGGAAAGGTCGCGGCCGATGGATACATCGCCGCCGTGGCCTTCCACCTTGGGCAGGCGGTTGATGGCCTTCTCCAGCGCCGTCTTCAGCGGGCCGGCATTGACGCCGGCCCGCTGGAGCAGCGAGGCGGTGCCGCCATCCTCCTGATTCAGCAGCGCCAGCAGCAGGTGTTGCGGCTCGATCATCTGGTTGTCATGCCCTACCGCAAGGCTTTGGGCATCGCTCAGGGCCTGCTGGAACTTGGTGGTGAATTTGTCGAAGCGCATGAGGAACTCCCGTGGGTAGTTACGGGCGAAATGGGGATTCGTGCGGCATTTTCAACTCGATGGTCACCTCGCCACGCCGCCGCACCAGATGCCAGCCGCCGAAGGCGATTGAGGGATGCCGATCGGGCGCGGCTTCCAGGCACTGCCTCAGGGCTTCGGACAGACGCTCCTCGCCCGGAACCCCGATGCCGCGCCGGGCAAGCAGGTAACGCAGCAGGTTGCGGGCGCGCGGCTCGGAAAGCGGTTTGAGGCGGTCCAGCGCCACGGGAAAATCCCGGGGCGCGTCGCCGAGGTCCATCTCCGCCAGCTCGTCCAGCAACGCCTGCGCCTCGGCAAAGCGGCGGGCCGCGCCGGCGAGGCTCGCCTCGGTGCCGAGGAAGCGCCGCGCCAGTTCCGGCAGTATCCGGTGGCGCAGCCAGTTGCGGGAAAATCTCACGTCATCGTTACTCTCGTCCTCGATCCACGGAAGGCCATGGGCTTCGGCATGGGCGACGATCCCGGCGCGGCCGATGGAAAGGAAGGGGCGCAGCAGTCGGCCGTTGCGCTCGGCCATGGCCGATGCCCCGCGCACGCCCGCGCCCCGCAACAGGTTGAACAGCAATGTCTCGGCCTGATCGCCGCGATGATGGGCCAACAAAATCCAGTCGCCCGGCGTCCGCCCGAAGGCGGCATGGCGCGCACGGCGCGCGGCGGCTTCCAGTCCTTCCGGGGAACAGCGCCCGACCTCGACCCGCTCGATTGCGAAAGGAATACCCCAGTCCCGGCAAAGATCGCGGCAGAAGCTTTCCCATCGATCCGCGTTCGGGGAAAGGCCATGATGAACGTGAAGGGCGGAAAGCGGGTGGTCCAGGCCGCGCAGCGCGTGCAGTAGCACCACAGAATCGACGCCGCCGGACAGGCCGACGGTCAGCCGATCGCCGGCCCGGACATGGCGGCTCAAACAGCCTGCGACGGCTGCCGACGGCGCATCAGTGGACAGGCACTTCCTTGAACTTGCCATAACCCATCAGGCGTTCGATGCGGCGTTCGGCCAGTTGTTCGGGCGACAGGGGCACAAGTTGCTTGAGCGACTCCTGCAGGGCCCGCTTCAGCGCCATCGCCGTGGCGCGATGGTCGCGGTGGGCGCCGCCCGCGGGTTCGCTGACGATGCGATCGATCAGGCCCAGCGACTTGAGCCGCGTTGCCGTGATGCCCATCGTCTCGGCTGCCTCAGCGGCCTTCTCAGCGCTTTTCCAGAGGATGGAAGCGCAACCCTCCGGCGAAATGACCGAGTAGGTGGAATACTGGAGCATCAGCACGGCATCGCCAACGGCGATGGCCAGCGCGCCACCGGACCCGCCCTCGCCGATGATGGTGGCGATCAGCGGCACCTTCAACTCGGCCATGGCGTAGAGGTTGTGGCCAATGGCCTCCGACTGGCCCCGCTCCTCGGCATCGATGCCGGGATAGGCGCCCGGCGTGTCGACGAAGGTAAACACAGGCAGCCCGAACTTCTCGGCCAGCTTCATCATGCGCAGGGCCTTGCGGTAGCCTTCCGGGCGCGGCATGCCGAAATTCCGGTGGATCTTCTCCTTGGTGTCACGCCCCTTCTGGTGGCCGATCACCATGCAGGACTGCCCGTTGAATCGCGCCATGCCGCCGACGATGGCATGGTCATCCGCGAAGGAGCGATCGCCGTGCAGCTCCTCGAAGTCGGTGAAGATGTGCTCGACGTAGTCGAAGGTATAGGGGCGCTGCGGGTGGCGGGCCACCTGCGCAACCTGCCAGGGCGTGAGCTTCGCGTAGATATCCCGCGTCAGCGTCTGGCTTTTAACTTCCAGCTGGCTGATTTCCTCGGAGATGTCGACGGCCGAGTCATCCTGCACGAAGCGCAGCTGCTCGATTTTGTTTTCGAGCTCGGCGATCGATTGCTCGAAATCGAGGAAGGTCGTTTTCATGGGGGATATTCTACCAATCTTCCAAACACAAACGCCCCTTGCGGGGCGTTTGTGTTGAATAGGGAGTCTGGCGCTGACCTACTTTCTCACCCGGGAAGGGCAATATCATTGGCGCGGTCCTGTTTCACGGTCCTGTTCGGGAAGGGAAGGGGTGGTTCCGGGACGCTATGGGCACCAGACGTAAAGGGTGTGCCCTGGGGGAAGCATGGCTTGCAGCCGGGGCACCTGATCTGGGAGAAGTAAAGCAATGGGGTTGCGATTGAGGCATCGCGTGTTGTATTGAGTGGGGTCACTCAAGGTTATAGGGTCAAGCCGCACGGGCAATTAGTACTGGTCAGCTCAACGCATTGCTGCGCTTCCACACCCAGCCTATCAACGTCCTGGTCTAGGACGACCCTTCAGGGGGGTCGAGCCCCCGGGAGATCTCATCTTCAGGCAAGTTTCACGCTTAGATGCTTTCAGCGTTTATCTCTTCCGCACTTAGCTACCCGGCAATGCGACTGGCGTCACAACCGGTCCACCAGAGGTACGTCCACTCCGGTCCTCTCGTACTAGGAGCAGCCCCCGTCAAATCTCCAGCGCCCACGGCAGATAGGGACCAAACTGTCTCACGACGTTTTGAACCCAGCTCACGTACCACTTTAAATGGCGAACAGCCATACCCTTGGGACCGACTACAGCCCCAGGATGTGATGAGCCGACATCGAGGTGCCAAACTCCGCCGTCGATATGAACTCTTGGGCGGAATCAGCCTGTTATCCCCAGAGTACCTTTTATCCGTTGAGCGATGGCCCTTCCATACAGAACCACCGGATCACTATGACCTGCTTTCGCACCTGCTCGACTTGTGGGTCTCGCAGTCAAGCCTTCTTTTGCCATTGCACTATCAGTACGATGTCCGACCGTACCTAGAAGACCTTCGTACTCCTCCGTTACCCTTTGGGAGGAGACCGCCCCAGTCAAACTGCCTGCCATGCACGGTCCCCGAACCGGATTCACGGTCCAAGGTTAGAACCTCAACGACACCAGGGTGGTATTTCAAGGTTGGCTCCGCGCGATCTGGCGACCACGCCTCACAGCCTCCCACCTATCCTACACAAGTCCCGTCAAAGTCCAATGCAAAGCTACAGTAAAGGTTCATGGGGTCTTTCCGTCTAGCCGCGGGGAGATTGCATCTTCACAAACACTTCAACTTCGCTGAGTCCCAAGAGGAGACAGTGTGGCCATCGTTACGCCATTCGTGCAGGTCGGAACTTACCCGACAAGGAATTTCGCTACCTTAGGACCGTTATAGTTACGGCCGCCGTTTACCGGGGCTTCGATCAAGAGCTTGCACCCCATCACTTAACCTTCCGGCACCGGGCAGGCGTCACACCCTATACGTCGACTTTCGTCTTTGCAGAGTGCTGTGTTTTTGTTAAACAGTCGCAGCCACCGATTCTTTGCAACCCCTTCGGCCTTCACGCGCAAGGCGCTACAACCTACCAGGGCACACCTTATCCCGAAGTTACGGTGTCAATTTGCCGAGTTCCTTCTCCTGGGTTCTCTCAAGCGCCTTAGAATTTTCATCCTGCCCACCTGTGTCGGTTTGCGGTACGGTCAATCTGTAACTGAAGCTTAGAGGCTTTTCCTGGAAGCAGGGTATCACTCACTTCAGGTCCAATGGACCCTCGTCATCACGCCTCGACTAAGCCGCACGGATTTGCCTATGCAGCACGCCTACACGCTTAAACCGGGACGTCCAACACCCGGCCGAGCTAACCTTCTCCGTCCCCCCATCGCATTACAGATCGGTACGGGAATATTGACCCGTTTCCCATCGACTACGCCTTTCGGCCTCGCCTTAGGGGCCGACTCACCCTGCGCCGATGAACGTTGCGCAGGAAACCTTGGGCTTTCGGCGAGCGTGCTTTTCACACGCTTTATCGCTACTCATGTCAGCATTCGCACTTCTGATATCTCCAGCATCCCTCCCGGGACACCTTCACAGACCTACAGAACGCTCCCCTACCATATGTGCGTTCCCTTTAACTCACTCGCCCCTCGACTCGTACTGAGGGGGCGCTTTGCCCGCGCTTCGCGCGGTCAAGCTTTCAACTTCGAATGAACTAAAGTGGAACGCACACATCCGCAGCTTCGGTGCATGGTTTGAGCCCCGTTACATCTTCCGCGCAGGACGACTCGACCAGTGAGCTATTACGCTTTCTTTAAAGGATGGCTGCTTCTAAGCCAACCTCCTGGCTGTCTGTGCCTTCCCACCTCGTTTTCCACTTAACCATGGCTTGGGGACCTTAGCTGGCGGTCTGGGTTGTTTCCCTCTTGACGATGAACGTTAGCACCCACCGTCTGTCTCCCATACATCACTTTCCGGTATTCGGAGTTTGCTATGGCGGCGTAGATCTAAACGACCCCACCAACCATTACAGTGCTCTACCCCCGGAAGTGTCCATATGAGGCACTACCTAAATAGTTTTCGGGGAGAACCAGCTATTTCCAGATTTGTTTAGCCTTTCACCCCTACCCACAGCTCATCCCCTAGTTTTTCAACACTAGTGGGTTCGGACCTCCAGTGGGTGTTACCCCACCTTCATCCTGGCCATGGGTAGATCATCTGGTTTCGGGTCTACGCCCAGCAACTGAATCGCCCTATTCAGACTCGCTTTCGCTGCGCCTCCCCTATTCGGTTAAGCTCGCTACTGAACGTAAGTCGCTGACCCATTATACAAAAGGTACGCAGTCACGGAACAAGTCCGCTCCCACTGTTTGTATGCATGCGGTTTCAGGATCTATTTCACTCCCCTCCCGGGGTTCTTTTCGCCTTTCCCTCACGGTACTGGTTCACTATCGGTCGATTACGAGTATTTAGCCTTGGAGGATGGTCCCCCCATGTTCAGACAGGGTTTCACGTGCCCCGCCCTACTTGTCGCAAGCTCAGTCTCGCGCCTATGTTTTCGCGTACGGGGCTATCACCCTCTACGGCCAACCTTTCCAGGTCGTTCCACTAACATAAGCGTTATCTCTTGCAGGCTGGTCCCCTTTCGCTCGCCACTACTGGGGGAATCTCGGTTGATTTCTGTTCCTGCAGCTACTTAGATGTTTCAGTTCGCTGCGTTCGCCTCCTCTGGCCTATGTATTCAGCCAGGGATGACCCTCGCGGGCCGGGTTTCCCCATTCGGACATCTCCGGATCAAAGCCTGTTTGCGGGCTAACCGAAGCTTTTCGCACGCTACAACGTCCTTCATCGCCTGTAATCGCCAAGGCATCCACCACATGCACTTATTCACTTGACCCTATAACCTTGAGCCCTGAATCCCTTCAGGCCTCTCCGTCTAGGTACAACTCGCGCTTGTTTTGACGCCACCGCCGGTTCGCAAGCGGCGCCAAGAATGCAATCACAACCCATGTCCGACCCAATTTCCATCAGATCGGAACACTTTACTTCTTCCAGTTTGTTAAAGATCAAACAGCCTTCGGCTAAAAACCGATATCGAAGTGTCGTCACTTGGATATCCGTTCTTGGTGGAGGATGACGGGATCGAACCGACGACCCCCTGCTTGCAAAGCAGGTGCTCTCCCAGCTGAGCTAATCCCCCTGATGTTGGTGGGTCTGGTTGGGTTCGAACCAACGACCCCCGCCTTATCAAGACGGTGCTCTAACCAGCTGAGCTACAGACCCGTGCTGTCTGTGTTCAAAACAACCGATAGGTTGTAGGCACTTGCTAAACCTTGCGCTCTAGAAAGGAGGTGATCCAGCCGCACCTTCCGATACGGCTACCTTGTTACGACTTCACCCCAGTCATGAATCCCACCGTGGTAAGCGCCCCCCTCGCGGTTAGACTACCTACTTCTGGTGAAACCCACTCCCATGGTGTGACGGGCGGTGTGTACAAGACCCGGGAACGTATTCACCGTGGCATGCTGATCCACGATTACTAGCGATTCCGACTTCACGGAGTCGAGTTGCAGACTCCGATCCGGACTACGATCGGCTTTCTGGGATTGGCTCCACCTCGCGGCTTGGCAACCCTCTGTACCGACCATTGTATGACGTGTGAAGCCCTACCCATAAGGGCCATGAGGACTTGACGTCATCCCCACCTTCCTCCGGTTTGTCACCGGCAGTCTCATTAGAGTGCCCAACTGAATGATGGCAACTAATGACAAGGGTTGCGCTCGTTGCGGGACTTAACCCAACATCTCACGACACGAGCTGACGACAGCCATGCAGCACCTGTGTCCAGGCTCCCTTTCGGGCACCAAGGTATCTCTACCAAGTTCCTGGCATGTCAAGGGTAGGTAAGGTTTTTCGCGTTGCATCGAATTAATCCACATCATCCACCGCTTGTGCGGGTCCCCGTCAATTCCTTTGAGTTTTAATCTTGCGACCGTACTCCCCAGGCGGCCAACTTCACGCGTTAGCTTCGGTACTAAGGAAGTCTCCTTCCCCAACACCTAGTTGGCATCGTTTAGGGCGTGGACTACCAGGGTATCTAATCCTGTTTGCTCCCCACGCTTTCGTGCATGAGCGTCAGTGTCGACCCAGGGGGCTGCCTTCGCCATCGGTGTTCCTCCACATCTCTACGCATTTCACTGCTACACGTGGAATTCCACCCCCCTCTGCCGCACTCAAGTCTTGCAGTCACAACCGCAGTTCCCAGGTTGAGCCCGGGGATTTCACAGCTGTCTTACAAAACCGCCTGCGCACGCTTTACGCCCAGTAATTCCGATTAACGCTCGCACCCTACGTATTACCGCGGCTGCTGGCACGTAGTTAGCCGGTGCTTCTTCTTCAGGTACCGTCATTAACCCCAGGTATTAGCCAAGGCCGTTTCTTCCCTGCCGAAAGAGCTTTACAACCCGAAGGCCTTCTTCACTCACGCGGAATGGCTGGATCAGGCTTGCGCCCATTGTCCAAAATTCCCCACTGCTGCCTCCCGTAGGAGTCTGGGCCGTGTCTCAGTCCCAGTGTGGCGGGTCGTCCTCTCAGACCCGCTACGGATCGTCGCCTTGGTAGGCCTTTACCCTACCAACTAGCTAATCCGGCATCGGCCGCTCCTGTCGCGCGAGGTCGTTTCCAATCCCCCGCTTTCACCCTCAGGTCACATGCGGTATTAGCACATCTTTCGATGTGTTATCCCCCACGTCAGGGTACGTTCCGATGCATTACTCACCCGTTCGCCGCTCGCCGCCAGGTTGCCCCGCGCTGCCGCTCGACTTGCATGTGTAAAGCATTCCGCCAGCGTTCAATCTGAGCCAGGATCAAACTCTTCAGTTCAATCTCTTTTACTCTCACTCAAACGAATCCCAGAGGCTGAATTTGCATTCAACCTCCTCTTCTTTCTTCGTGTAAGTGCCTTGCAGTTTTATGAAGCATCAGCAGTGACCATCCCATGGGACGATGCCTTCCGGCACCAGAGCCTCCCTTCGATGTCAGGAAACCCCCTGTCACTACCTCAGGCTCGGCAAGCACCTACACCTATCGGCTGTTTGTTTTTAAAGAACGGCTGCCTTGGGGCAGCGAAGGAGCGGAACTATACATGGCTTTCACGCAGCTGTAAAGAATTGATCAACTTTCTTGTCCCGGCGGAATACCGTAGAGGGTGCGGGCGGCACCCAGTTCGTCGATCACGCGCTGACGCAGGGAAAGCGGCGCCAATACCTCGACATCGCCGCCAAAGCGAAGGATGTCCATGACCAGCTCGCGGTGGTCGCTGTAAGGTAGGTCGAGAAAATAGCTGCCGTCCTCCCCGAAGCATCCCTTCTGCCGCGGATGCCAGCGCTCGTTCGCCACCCATCGGGCTCGCCGGGCACCGAACTTCAGCCTGGCCCACTGCACCTTTCGTCCGGAAAATATCCCGTAGCCGCTGCCGAGAATGGCATCGAGCGTCCTGTCGGGCACGTTGCGCGACCGTGCTTCCAGGATTTCCACCCGGCGGATGGCGTCCACCGCGAAGCTGCGCACCTCGCCGCGCAGATGGCACCAAGCATCCAGATACCAGTTGTCCCGGTAATGAACCAGGCGCTGCGGCGATATTTCCCGCGCCGTCACTTCGTCGCGCGAACGGACGTAGTAGTCGATCAGCAGCCGCTTGCGCCGCAGCAGGGCCGAGCCGACCACGGCGAAGTGGTCCAGCGCCATGCGGCGGCTATTGACGCCGAGGATGCGGATGCGCTTCTGGATCTCGTCCGCGGCATCGTCGCCCGTCCCCAGCAGCGCCCGCAGCCGGGCCAGCAGCGGCTGGATGTGGGGGCCGAGCAGGCCGCCGGTGTCCAGGCCGGTCAGCAGATGCTGCATGGTGAGCAGGGCATGGATTTCGGAGGCGTTGAACCACAGGCCGGGCAGCTCGTACTGCCCCGCGCCGCGCGCGGGCGCCTCGAAGCGGTAGCCGCCCTGCTCGCGGTCCCATACGATCGGCGCGTTGAGGCGGTTGCGCAGGTATTCCAGGTCGCGCTTGATGGTCGCCCGCGAAACGCCCAGCTTTTCCTCGAAGACGGAAAACGGCACGATCCGCCGCTCGTCGAGCAGCTGGTCGATCTTGTAGAAGCGCTCGGTACGGTCCATGGCCTCGGTGCCGGCTAGCGCAGAAACGCCGCGCTGACCTCGCGGAAGAGCGGTGTGCCGGCCTGCCGGAGCCACTCGAATGCAACCATCTCCCGGCTGACCATCTCGACGCCGTGGCCGCGCATGCGCTCCAGCGCCAATGCCCGGTCGTCCGGATTCCGGGAGGCGACGGCATCCGCCACCACGAATACCTCCCGGCCCTGCGCGCGCAGTTCGAGCACGGTTTGCAGGACGCAAACGTGCGATTCGATGCCGCAGACGACGACCTGTCGGCGATCGCCGCCGGGCAGCCCCGGGAGACAGCCCGCGGCTGCACATGAAAAATGGATCTTCTCGGCAACGCTGCCGTCGGGCAGCAGTCCCGCGAGTTCCGGCACGGTATGGCCGATGCCTTTCGGGTACTGCTCGGTCGCCATCACCGGCACACCCATCTTTCCCGCCAGCCGGACCAGCCACTTGACGTTTTCGAGCAGCCGCTGCCAACCGACCATGTGGGGCAGGAGGCGCTCCTGGACATCGATGACCAGGAGCGCGGACTCGTCGGCGTTCATCAGCACGGTGAATCCCTTCTTGGGCGAGTGATGCCGGGAATTATAATGCCCGGCCCTGGCTGACCTGCGGACTCTGAACACATGGAACGCGAAGCGATGGAATTCGATGTCGTCATCGTCGGCGGCGGCCCGGCGGGGCTGGCGGCGGCGATACGGGCGAAGCAGCTCGATGCAGGCATCAGCGTCTGCCTGATCGACAAGGGCGCGGAAATCGGCGCCCACCTGCTCTCCGGCGCGCTCCTGGACCCGCGCGCGCTCGACGAGCTCATCCCCGGCTGGCAGGCTCGAAACGCCCCGCTCGAAACCCCGGTGCGCGAGGAGCGTTTCCTGCTCCTGACCGCGCACCGTGCCGGCCAAGTGCCGAACCTTCTACTTCCCTCCCGCCTCAGGAACGAGGGCGCTTATATCGTCAGCCTTGGAAACCTCTGCCGCTGGCTCGCGCAGGAGGCCGAGGCGCTCGGCGTCGAAATCTATCCCGGCTTCGCCGCCGTGGAAACGATCCACGACGAGACGGGCTGCGTCAAAGGCGTGATCACCGGCGATCTCGGCGTCGGCCGCGATGGCCAGCCGACCCCCGCCTTCCAGCCCGGCGTGGAACTGCGCGCGAAGACCACCCTGTTCGCCGAAGGCTGCCGGGGCCACCTCGGCAAGCGGCTGGAAACCCGCTTCGGGTTGAGGAAGGCCGCCGCGCCGCAGCGTTACCGGCTCGGCATCAAGGAACTCTGGGAAGTCCCGCCAGATCTTCACCGCCGCGGCCTGGCGATGCACGCGCTTGGGCGGTCGGGTGGCGGCTTCGTTTACCACGCCGCGGACGGCATCATTTCGCTCGGCTTCGTCACGGGCCTGGACGCCCGGACCACCGCCCCCTTCGACGATTTCCAGCGGTTCAAGGACCATCCCGCCATCCGCCCGCTCACCGAAGGCGGACGGCGCATCGCCTATGGCGCGCGCGCCCTCGTCTCCGGCGGGCGGCGCGCGCTGCCCAAACCCGTCTTCCCCGGCGGCATGCTCATCGGCGACGATGTCGGATTCTTGAATCCCGTCCGGCAGAAGGGCATCCATACCGCCATGAAGAGCGGGATGCTGGCGGCGGAAGCCCTCTGCCATGGAAATCCCGACGACTATCCGGAACGCATCCGCCGCTCGTGGCTGCATGAAGAGCTCCGCAACCCGCTGCCCCTTCCGTCATACTCTCCGCAGTCACTTCATCCAAAGCGCGGGGCGCTCATCGCAGAATCCATCCACCTGTCGGGAACGCACCACGAAGAAAACCAGCCCTGCCACCTGAAAATCGTCCGTCCCCGCGCGGCCATGGCCACCTACTGCCCGGCGGGCGTCTATGAAACGTCCGGCGACGCCATCCGGGTTCAGCCCCAGAACTGCCTCCACTGCAAGACCTGCGACATCCTGGGCGATGCCGAATGGACGCCGCCCCAAGGCGGCGAAGGGCCGGTCTACACCGGAATGTAACCATGCTCAGCTACCGCCACGCCTTCCATGCCGGCAACCACGCCGACGTCCTCAAGCACTGCGTCCTCGTGCAACTGCTCCGCTACCTGAACCAGAAGGACAAGCCCTACTGGTTCATCGACACCCACGCCGGCGCCGGACGCTACCGGCTGGATTCCGAATACGCAAAGAAGAACGCCGAATACGAGACCGGCATCGGCCGCCTCTGGACGCGCGGCGACCCTCCGCCCGCCGTCGCCGATTACGTCGGCCAGGTGCGCTCGTTCAACCCGGACGGCCGCCTGCGCGCCTATCCCGGCTCGCCCCTGCTGGCGCTTGCGATCATGCGGCCCGACGACCGCCTGCGGCTCTTCGAACTGCACGGCAGCGACCACCGCCTGCTGGAAAAGACATTCGCCGAAGCCGACCCGGAGGGCAGGCGCGCCGCTCTCCGGCAGGCCGACGGCTTCATCGAGATCAAGTCCGTCCTGCCCCCGCCGCCGCGCCGCGGCCTTGTCCTCATGGACCCCGCCTACGAGGACAAGCGCGACTACCTGCGCGTCGTCGCCGCCCTCAAGGAAGGACTTGGCCGCTTCCCCACCGGCCTCTATGCGGTCTGGTATCCCCGGCTCCAGCGCGGCGATGCCCGGCAACTGCCCGAAAAGCTGAAGAAGCTGCCCGCAAAAAGCTGGCTGCATGTCGCGCTCGATGTGCAGGCACCCTCGGATGACGGCTTCGGCATGCACGGCAGCGGCCTGGTCGTCCTCAACCCGCCGTGGACGCTGGCTGACACACTGTCCGAGACGATGCCCTGGCTTGTCGATGCGATGGGACACGACGACGCCGGGTTCGTGCTTGAGCAGGGCGAAGCAACGTAACCCAATAGTCAGCGTCCGCAAGACGGCGCGGCTACGATGCCCCGGCCGCTCGCGGCTTGATGATCGCGTCGTGGTAGAGAAAGGCTTCGCGGATGTGGCCGCGCAGCTGCTCGTCATCCCAGGGCTTGGTCAGGAACTTGTAGATGGCGCCTTCGTTGACCAACCGGGTCACCGACTCCAAGTCCGTGTAGCCCGACAGCACGATGCGCACCGTGTCCGGATGAATATCCTTGGCCCGGCCAAGGAATTCCGTGCCGCTCATCACGGGCATGCGCTGGTCCGAGAGGATCACCTGGACATCGTTCGTCGCCAGCAGTTCCAGCCCCTCCTTCGCGCTGCCGGCGGCGAGCACGCGATAGTCTTCCCCGCGCAGCGCGCGCCCCAGGGCCGAAAGGATGTCCGGCTCGTCGTCCACGATCAGCAGCGTGCGAAGTTCCGCTCCCTCCTTCACCATCGGCGGCAGGGATTTCTCCTGCCGCAGCAGTTCGGCGAAATCGCCGGCCGGCACCGGGCGGCTGAAGAGGTAGCCCTGCATTTCGTCGCAACCGCGCATGCGCAGGTAGCCAAGCTGCGCCTCGGTCTCCACGCCCTCGGCGACCACCCTGAGCTTCATTCGGTGGGCCAGGTCGATGATGGCGACGGCGATCAGGGCGGCGCCCGGCTCGGTGGCGATGCCGCGCACGAAGGACTGGTCGATCTTGAGGGTGTCGATGGCGAAGCGGCTCAGGTAGCCGAAGCTCGAATAACCGGTGCCGAAGTCGTCGAGCGACAGCCGCACGCCCAGCGCCCGGAGTTCGTCGAGCATGGCGACGGCCCGGTCGTGATCCTCCATCAGCATGCTTTCGGTCAGCTCCAGCTCCAGGCATTCCGGCGGCACGCCATGTCGCGCCAGCGCCTCGGACACCACCCGCTTCAGGTCGCCGGAGAGGAACTGCCGGGAAGAGACATTGACCGCCACATGCGCCAGGCCCAGGCCGGCATCGATCCAGGCGCGCAATTGCCGGCAGACGACATCGATGACCCAGTTGCCGATGGCGACGATCAGCCCGGTCCGCTCCGCCAGCGGGATGAACATGATCGGCGGCACGAGATGCCCGTCCCGCTGCCATCGGATCAGGGCTTCCGCCCCGGACATGCGGCCGCTGCGCAGGTCGACCTTGGGCTGGTAGTGCAGCACCAGCTCGTCGCGTTCCAGCGCGCGGCGCAGCGCCGATTCCAGCTCCAGCTGGGCCACGGCATCGGCGTTCATGTCGGCCGTGTAGAAGCAGAACCGGTTGCGCCCCAATTCCTTGGCCCGGTACATGGCCGCGTCGGCGTCGCGCAGCAGGTCGGTGGCGCTGTCGCCGTCCTCCGGGAACACGCTGACGCCGATGCTGGCGCCCACGAAGATATCGTGGCCGCTCGACAGGCGGAAGGGGGCCGCCAGCAGGTCCAGCAGGTCGCGCGCCACCGTGGCCGCCTGCTGCAGCTCGTCGAGTGGCTCCAGCATCAGCATGAACTCGTCGCCGCCCAGGCGGCCGAGGGTGTCCTCATCGCGCACGCGGCCCTTCAGGCGCTCGACCACGGCGACCAGCAGCTCGTCGCCCACCGTGTGCCCGAAACTGTCGTTGACCGTCTTGAAGCGATCGAGGTCGATGAACAGCACGCCGACCCGGTAGCCGCAGCGCCCGGCCCGCTCGACGGCATGCGCCAGGCGCGATTGCAGCAGCAGGCGGTTGGGCAGGCTGGTCAGCGGATCATAGTGGGCCAGGCGGTCCATCTGCTCCTCGCCCTGCTTGAGCTTGCTGATATCGGTGAAGACGCCGACGTAATGCGTGGGCTCGCCGCGCTCGTTCCGGACGACGTTGATGGTCAGCCATTCCGGGTAGATTTCGCCGTTCTTGCGCCGGTTCCAGATTTCCCCCTGCCACTGGCCGGTCGACAGCAGGCCGGCCCACATGGCCTGGTAGAAGTCGCACTTCTGCCGGCCTGACTTGAGGATGCGGGGGTTGCGGCCCAGCACTTCCGCTTCCGAATAACCGGTGATTTCCGTGAACGCCTTGTTGACGGCGAGAATGTTGCCGTCCAGATCGGCAATGGTGACGCCGTCGTGCGTGCTCTCGAACACCGTGGCCGCCTGGCGTATCCGCTCGTCGGTGTGCTTGCGTTCGGTGATGTCGCGGAAAATGCCGATCAGGCAGGTCCGGTCTCCGATATGTATCTTCGATCCCTTGATGTCGGCATAGAACACCGAACCATCCTTGCGCCTCACCGGAATGTCGGCGGCAAGCTCGATTTCGCCGCGCGACAGCTTCTCGAACTGTTCCACGACATGCGGCAGGTCCTGCTCCCGGTGTATGTCCGCGACGCCGAGTCGGAGCATCTCCTCGACGCCGTATCCGAGCATCTGGCAGATCGTCCGGTTGCTCATGATGAATTGCCGGGTTTCCACATCCGCCAGCAGGATGCCGTCGAGGGCGTTCTCGAAGATGCTGCGAAAGCGTTCCTCGCTCTCGCGCAAGGATTCTTCCGCCTGCTTTCGGGCAGTGACGTCGTCGTAGATGGCGACCACTTCGCTGCCCGGCAGACGATAGACCTGGTTGTCGCGCCAGCCGGAAATACGCTTGTCGCGGTAGAAGGCGATAGGGAAATGTTCCGCCTCGCCCGTGCGCCAGACGCGCCGGAGCACTTCCAGCAGGCCGAATTCCACCACGCCGGGGAAAACCTCGGTCACCCGGCGACCGAAGACGTCCTCGCGCCTGACATGCTCGATCCGTTCGACGGCGCCGTTGATCCCGGCGAAAACGAAATCCGCGCCCTCGTCGACCGCATGGTAAATCGCCACGCCCGAGGGCATGTTCTCAAAGAGCTGCCGGTACCGCGCCTGATATTCGTTCAGCGCCCTCGAGTGCGCGGCCGCGTGCTCGGCGACCTTCCGGCGCTGGCGCTGCCAAAGGAATCCGACAAAGGCGAGGGCGACGGCCAGCGCCGCTACCATCAACAGGAACAGGATGAAGTGGCGCGCATCCAACAGGTCCATCGCTGCAAATCCTGTGCAACCGGAAAATGCGATTGTATTCCTGTCCGGGCGCGCCGGCTGCCCTACAGCACCGCCTGTCCGATCCACCAGGCGACGGCGGAGATCAGCGCCGTGGCCGGGATCGTCAACACCCAAGCCCAGACGATGCCGCCGGCAACGCCCCAGCGCACGTTGCGCGTGCCGTGGGTCGAACCGACGCCGACGATGGCGCCGGTGATGGTGTGGGTGGTGGACACCGGGATGCCGAAGGCAGTAGCCAGGAACAGAGTCAGCGCGCCGCCCGTTTCCGCGGCGAATCCGCCCACGGGCTTGAGCTTTGTGATCCGTTGCCCCATGGTCTTGACGATGCGCCAGCCACCGAACAGCGTGCCCAGGCCCATGGCCAAGTAACAGGAAACGATCACCCAGACGGGAACCGATTCGCCGCTGTTCGAAACCCCGGCGGCGATCAGCAGCATCCAGATGATGCCGATGGTCTTCTGGGCGTCGTTGCCGCCGTGCCCGAGGCTGTAGAGCGAGGCCGACGCCAGCTGCATGCGGCGGAACAGCTTGTCCACCTTGCGCGGCGTCGTCCGGTTGCACAGCCATGCGACGGCCACCATGAGCAGCGCGCCGAGGAGAAAACCCAGCATGGGCGCGACGAAGATGAACAGCACCACCTTGCCGACGCCGCCCCAGATGAGGCTGCCCGGCCCGGCCTTGGCCAGCGCGGCGCCCACGAGGCCACCGATCAGGGCATGGGACGAGCTGGAGGGAATCCCGTAATACCAAGTGATGATGTTCCAGGCGATGGCGCCGACGAGCGCGCCGAAGACGACGTAGTGATCGACGATGGCGGGGTCGATGGTGCCCTTGCCGATGGTGGCGGCCACCTTGAGTTGGAAGACGAAAATAGCGACGACGTTGAAGAAGGCCGCCCAGGCCACGGCCTGATGGGGCTTGAGGACGCCGGTGGAGACGATGGTGGCGATGGAGTTCGCCGCATCGTGGAAGCCATTCATGAAGTCGAAGGCCAGCGCCAGGGCGACCAGCACCACGATGGTGGTCAGGCTGATTTCGATGCCGGACATGGGAGCCGCCGGCCGCTCAGGAATTTTCGAGGACGATGCCCTCGATGATGTTGGCCACGTCCTCGCAGCGGTCGGTGATGGCCTCCAGCAGCTCGTAGATGCCCTTGAGCTTGATCAACTCGCGCACGTCCCGCTCCTCGCGGAACAGCTTTGTGATGCCGGTTCGCATGACGCGGTCCGCGTCGGATTCGAGCTGATCGATCTGCTCGCAGGTCTTGAGGATGGCGTGGGCGTTGTCCATGTTCGGCAGCAGCGCGATGGCCGACTTGACACGCTCGCAGCAGGAGACGCAGATGTCGGCCAGGTGTCGGGCCTCCTGGGTCAGCTTTCGGACGTCATAGAGCTGCATGGATTCGCCGAAGTCCTGAATCAGGTCCAGGATGTCGTCCATGCGGGTGATCAGCTGGTGGATGTCATCGCGGTCGAGCGGCGTGTTGAAGGTGGTGTGCAGCAGGGCCATCGTGTCGTGCGTGATCTTGTCCGCCTTGCGCTCAACGTCGTCAATGACCCGGGTGTGCATGGCGAGATTATTGGGTCCGTCGCCGAGACCGGCCACAAGAACCGCCAGCTCGCGGCTTCCCCGCAGGATCAGGTCCGCATGGGCATTGAAGAGATCGAAGAACTTGCCCTCCCTGGGCATCAGACGTGAGAACATGGATCGGCCGCTTTGGTGATGGAATCGCGACATTCTATCAGTCCGGCTCCTTCCGCCAGGACGGCTGGTAGAATGCCCCACTCGCAGCACACCCTTCCAGGCCACCATGAAACGCACCCGCTTCCCCCGTCGCGTCAAGCAGACTCCTGACACCGAGCAACTGATCCGTTTGGCTGGCAGCCTCGCCCACTCGACCAGCCGCATCGAGGACGCCTGGTGGGAAACGCGGATCGCGGCCCTGGTCGACCGCCTGCTGGCGGACGGCGACGAGGCGACCCTGATCGCGACGCTCGATCATCTCTACGGCGTCGGCGGCCGGGCCTACGACGAGCTAGCCGATCTGATCGAATCCTGCTGCGAAACCCGACGCATTGACGCCGGCGGCGGCCAGGACATGCTCCTTTTCGCGGCACCGGTGCTGGCCTGGTCGCGCTACGCCATCCCCTCCGGCCCCGTCTCCGGCGAAGTGCTCGCCAATGCGCGCGTCCATCTCCAGGCCCACGTTCTGGGCGCACAGGCCCGCCTGGGGCTGGCCGACTTCCTCTGGAGTCCGGACCAGCTGCCGCAAAGCTACGCCGAGACCACCCAGCTCGCCGAAAAACTCGGCCACGCCGCCCTGCACGGCCGCGATCTCAAGATCGACCCGGCGACAATGGCAGAAACCGTGAATTTCCTCTCCGACACCCGCTACCTGATCGGTGCCGTGGCCGCGCCCCGCGGTAGCGCCCTCTTCCGCTGGCAGGAAGACGACGTCAGCCGCGCCGACGTGCTGAAGCAATGGCGCGGACAGGGCGGCGAAGCGTTGCGGCCGCTGCTGCCCGCTTGCGCCACTGAGTTGCTGCTGCCCCAGCCCTACCACGCCGCCGCCCGCGACGCCGACCGCGCATCGCGCCCCTACTCGCTGCGCGCCGCCGTTGCCTTTCTCCAGACGACGCTCAACGTCGCCGCCGCCCAGCTGCGCGCCGTGATGGCTCCCTACTACGACCGCCAGCTGGAGGAGTTTCGCATCGGCTTCACCACGCACGACAGCACGGACATCGCGCATGGCGTCGTTTGGCCGCTGTTGGAAAACGAGGACGAAGCCACGGACACGCCGGCACAGATCGAGGCAGTGCTGCGCGAGGCCGGCATTGGCGAGATCATCGCCCTTGACCAGCGATTCCCGCTTGAATTCTGCGACGACTGCGGCGCACCGCTCTATCCCAACCCCGATGGCGAGCCTTCACACGCCGAGCTACCCGAACAGGAATCCTCGACGCCGCGCCACCTGCACTGACTTCTCACTTCCTTCCTACATGGCATCCAGAAACAACAAGGGCCTAGCCGAAGCTAAGCCCTTGTTCCGGTTGGTTGCGGGGGCAGGATTTGAACCTGCGACCTTCGGGTTATGAGCCCGACGAGCTGCCAGACTGCTCCACCCCGCGTCAGAGAGGCTGCGCATTATACACGTGGCCTCCGGCATGGCCACGCAATGCGTGAAATTGTTGGCGGAGCGGACGGGACTCGAACCCGCGACCCCCGGCGTGACAGGCCGGTATTCTAACCAACTGAACTACCGCTCCATACTGCACTTCAAAGAGCCGCATCGCTGCGACTCCCGCAAATCTTGGCGTCCCCACGGGGATTCGAACCCCGGTTCATACCGTGAAAGGGTATTGTCCTAGGCCTCTAGACGATAGGGACTTCGTCTTTGGTGGAGGTACGCGGGATCGAACCGCGGACCTCTTGCATGCCATGCAAGCGCTCTCCCAGCTGAGCTATACCCCCACAAGAGAGCGCGCATTATACGGACGGCCCCCTGGGGTGTAAAGCGCATTTTCGGAATTTTTAAATGACCTTCCCGGGATTCATCAGGCCGCGCGGATCGATGGCGCGCTTGACGGCGCGCATCATGTCCATCTCGACATCGCCCTTGTAGCGCAGGATTTCATCGCGCTTGAGCTGGCCCAGCCCATGCTCGGCGGAGATCGAGCCGCCCAGTTCATGCACCAGGTCGTACACAAGGCGGTTGACGACCGGCGCCTGTCCGATGAAACCGGCATTGGCGGAGGCCTCCGGCATCGAGGGGTTGTAGTGCAGGTTGCCGTCGCCGATGTGGCCGAAGCAGACGATGCGCACGCCGGGGAACGCGGCCGACAGGGCGGCGTCGGCGCGGGCGATGAATTCGGCGATGCGCGAGACGGGCACGGAGATGTCGTGCTTGATGGAAATGCCCTGCGCCTTTTCGGCCTCCGAGACGTTCTCGCGCAGGCGCCACAGCGCCCGGCCCTGGGCCATGCTTTTCGCCATGGCGGCATCCGTCGCCTCGCCGGCCTCGATGGCGGCTGCCAGCGCGTCTTCCAGCGCGCCGTCGAGGTCGAAATCCTCGATCGCGTCGGCAAGTTCGACCAGAACCTGCCAGGCCGGCCGGCCGGCGAGCGGGTCCTGCGTGTCCGGGATATGCCCCAGCACGAGGTCGAGGCCGGAGCGCCCCACGATCTCGAACGCCGTCACGCGGTCGCCGACCGTCGCGCGCAGCCGGTTGAGCAGCGCCACGGCGGCGGCGGGATCGGGCACCGCGACCCATGCCGTCGCAAGCCGGCGCGGTGGCGGGAACAGCTTCAGCACGGCGGCGGTGATCAGGCCCAGCGTGCCCTCGGCGCCGATGAACAGGTGCTTGAGATCGTAGCCCGTGTTGTCCTTTCGCAGCGAGCGCAGCCCGTTCCAGACGCGGCCGTCGGGCAGCACGGCTTCGAGCCCGAGGCAGAGGTCGCGGGCGTTGCCGTAGCGCAGCACCTGGACGCCGCCGGCATTGGTGGACAAGTTGCCGCCGAGGGTCGCCGTGCCTTCGGCAGCCAGCGACAGCGGGAACAGCCGGCCGGCGGATGCCGCGGCATCGCGCACGGCGGCGAGCGTGCAGCCGGCTTCGACGGTGATGGCGTTGTTGTCGACATCGATGGCGCGGATGCGGTTCATGCGCGCGAGGCTCACCACCACTTCCCCGTTCGGCGCATTCGTCGCATTCGTTGGCGTGGCGCCCCCGCACATGCCAGTGTTGCCGCCCTGCGGCACGATGGCAACATTGGCCTGCCCGCACAGGCGCACCACGGCGGCCACCTCTTCCGTGCCGCCGGGCCGCACGACGGCGAGCGCCGTGCCGATATAGCGGCCGCGCCAGTCGGTGCAGCAGGGCGCGATGTCGGCGGGATCGGTCAGCACATGGCCGGCGCCGACGGCGGCGCACAGCGAATCGAGCAGTTCGTCCGGGGTCATATCAGCCTGGCGTACAGGTCGTGCACGTCGCAGTCGGTCACCGTGACGTCGGCGAACTCGCCGACCGACAGATCCTCCCCGTCGGTCACGTAGACGAGGCCGTCGATCTCCGGCGCATCGGCGGTCGAGCGGGCGACGGCGCCCTCCTCGTCCACGTCGTCGACCAGCACCCGGATCGTGCGCCCGATCTTCGCCTCCAGGCGGCGCGTGCTGATGTCTTCCTGGTGCTGCATGAGGCGCATGCGCCGTTCCTCGCGCACCTCTTCCGGCAGCGCGCCCGGCAGCGCGTTGGCCGCCGCGTCCTCGACCGGCGAATAGGCGAAGGCGCCGACGCGATCCAGCGACGCCGCGTCGAGGAATTGCAGCAGCTCGTCGAACTCGGCTTCCGTCTCGCCCGGAAAGCCGGTGATGAATGTGGAGCGGAGAGTCAGTTCCGGCACCACGGCGCGCCAGGCGGCGATGCGGTCCAGCGTCTTCTCGATGTCGCCCGGCCGCTTCATCAGCCGGAGGATGCGGGGAGACGCGTGCTGAAAGGGCACATCCAGGTAGGGCAGGATTTTCCCCTCCGCCATCAGCGGCAGCAGGTCGTCCACGCTCGGATAGGGATAGACGTAATGCAGGCGGATCCAGGCGCCCAGATCGCCCAATTCCCGGCACAGGTCGAATAGCCGCGTCTTCACCGGCCTGCCGCCCGAAAAGCCGGTGCGATATTTCACGTCGACGCCATAGGCGCTGGTGTCCTGGGAGACGACCAGCAGCTCCCTGACGCCGGCCTTGACCAGGTTTTCCGCCTCCTGCATCACCTCGCCGACGGGCCGGCTGACCAGGTCGCCGCGCAGCGACGGGATGATGCAGAAGCTGCACCGGTGGTTGCAGCCCTCCGAAATCTTGAGGTAGGCGTAGTGGTCCGGCGTCAGCTTCACGCCCTGGGGCGGAACGAGATCGACGAATGGATCATGCGGCGCGGGCAGGTGCTCATGCACGGCCGCCATGACTTCGGCCAGGGCGTGGGGGCCGGTGACGGCGAGCACCTTCGGGTATTCCGTCCTGACGATGTCCCCCTTCGCGCCGAGGCAGCCGGTGACGATGACCCGGCCGTTCTCGTCCAGGGCCTCGCCGATGGCCTCCAGGGACTCTTCCACGGCCGCGTCGATGAAGCCGCAGGTATTGACGATAACCAGGTCGGCGCCGGCATAGCTGCCGGAGAGCTCGTAGCCCTCGGCGCGCAGGCGGGTCAGTATCTGTTCGGCGTCGACCGACGCCTTCGGGCAGCCGAGGGAGACGAATCCGATTCTGGGCGCCGCCACTATTGCCGGGCCTGCATTTCGGTGAAGGCCCTGACATTGCTCTCCAGGTATTTGCCCATCATGTCCTGCATGGCGTTGCCGTGAGAGCGGATCATCTGCGACAGCAGTTCGGAGCTGAGCATGGGAATCCCGGCCATTTCCTCATCCAGGATGATCTGCAACAGGATGCAGCGGGTCAGGTCCTCGCCCGTCCTGGCGTCCGCGACCCGGAAATTCTCATGGCGCAGCACGAGATCCTTGACGTCGGCCAGGGTGATGTAGGTGCTGGTTCGCGTGTCGTAAAGGCGGCGATTGGGATATTTTTTTATCAGGCGGCTCTGCTCGGCCATGGGCGTTCTCCTGCCGGCATCGTGTGCCGGCGCAGCGGATTATAGACTCAACCCGAGATCCAGATCAGGCTCGCCATGCGCCCCGTCTCGCGGTCGCGGCGATATGAAAAAAAGCGGGCCGGGTCGCCGAAGGTGCTCAGCCCGCCGCCATGGACGCGGAGGACGCCCATCGCTGCCAGCCGGCGGCGCGCCAGCGCGTAGAGGTCGCACAGCCACTTGTCGCCGCCTCGCGCCGCGAATGCGCCGGCGGCGCCGGGATCGGCCGCGAGGAAGGCCTCCCGGACCTCGCCGCCCACCTCGAAATGTTCGGGGCCGATGGCCGGGCCGAGCCAGGCCATCAGCCTTTCGCCGGGCAGCGCCATCTCCCGCACCGTCGACTCGATCACGCCGGCCGCCAGTCCGCGCCAGCCGGCATGGGCCGCCGCGACGACTGCGCCCTCGTCGTCGCACAGTAGCACCGGCAGGCAGTCGGCCGTGCGCACGGCGCAGACGACGCCCGGCCTGCGAGTCACGCTGGCGTCGGCCTCGGTCTGCGGAAGCGCGGTTTCCGCAGCCACGCAAACGATGCCATGCACCTGGCGAAGCCAGCGCGGCGCGTCAGGCGTGTCGGGAAGCGCCGCATGGCGCGTAGTGGTCAGGGCGCGCACCCCTGAAGGCGCGGGCCAGTCAGGAAGGATCACGCAGCGTCTCCAGCAGTGCGGCGAAATCCTCCGGCAGCGGCGATTCCCAGGCCATCTCGATCCGGCTGGCCGGATGCGAGAGCGCAAGCCGCCAGGCATGCAACGCCTGGCGCGGAAACGCATCGAGGCGCATATTGTGCAAACTTCGGCCCGACTTCCGCTTGCCGTAGGTGGCGTCGCCGACCAGCGGGTGGCCGATGGACGCCATGTGCACCCGGATCTGGTGGGTGCGCCCCGTCTCCAGCCGGCACTCGACCAGCGTCGCGGCCGCGAAGCGCTCCCGGACGAGGTAGTGCGTGCGGGCTTCCCGCCCCTTCGACACGACGGTCATGCGGGTACGGCTGACCGGATGCCGGCCGATGGGCGCATCCACCGTCCCGTCGCGGCTGACTTTTCCATGGACGAGCGCCAGGTAGTGCCGATTCACCGTGCGCGCCTGCAACTGGCGCACGAGATCGGTCTGCGCGGCCAGCGTCTTCGCCACCACGAGGAGCCCGCTCGTGTCCTTGTCCAGCCGATGCACGATGCCGGCGCGCGGAATCCCCGCCAGCCGCGGCGCATGGTGCAGCAGCGCGTTCTGCATCGTGCCCGACCAGTTGCCGCTGCCCGGATGGACGACGAGGCCGGCCGGCTTGTCGATCACCAGCAGGTGGTCGTCCTCGAAGACGACGGCGAGCGCGATGTCCTCCGGCCGGTAGGCGGAGGCGGCGTCAGAGGTCGCCGGCTCGACCCGCACCTTCTCGCCGCCCCAGACCTTGCGCCGAGCATCGTCGGCGGCGATGCCGTCGACCGTCACCCGCCCCGCCTTCAGCCAGGCCTGCAGGCGGCTGCGCGAATGCTCCGGGAAAAGCCGGGCCAGCGCGGCGTCCAGCCGCAGGCCGGCGCATTCGGGCGGGATGGCGAGGGTGGCAATGGCGGCGGTGGCCGCTGCGCTATAATTGGCCGACCCCTTCAATTGCTGGATGCTCATCATGCGCAGTTTAGCCGTTCTGCTCGCCTCCCTGCTCGCGCTTCTCGTTTCCGCCTGCAGCCTGTTGCCGGAGGTGGCCGACGAGACCGCCGGCTGGTCGGCCAACAAGCTCTATTCCGAGGCGAAGGGCGCCATGTCTGAAGGTGCCTTTGAGCGGGCCGTCAAGCTCTTCGAAAAACTGGAGGCCCGCTACCCCTACGGCCGCTACGCCCAGCAGGCCCAGCTCGAAGTCGCCTATGCCCTCTACAAGCAGGACGAAAAGGCATCCGCCGTCGCCGCCTGCGACCGCTTCATCCGCCTGCATCCGAACCATCCCAACGTGGATTACGCCTACTACCTGAAGGGCCTGGTCAATTTCAATGAGGACATAGGCATGCTCGGCCACATCAGCATGCAGGATCTGACCGAGCGCGATCCCAAGGCGGCCAAGGAATCGTTTGACGCATTCAGGGATCTCGTCGCCAAGTTTCCCGAAAGCAAATACGCGCCCGACGCCACGGCGCGCATGAAATACCTGGTGAACGCCCTGGCCTCGAACGAAGTCCATGTCGCCCATTACTATATGCGGCGCGGCGCCTATGTGGCCGCCGTCAATCGCGCCCAGACGGCCATCCGGACCTACCCGGACGCGCCGGCCAACGAGGAGGCCCTCTTCATCATGGTCAAGGCCTACGACATCCTCGGCATGAATGACCTGCGCGACGACGCCGAACGCGTCATGCGCCGGAACTTCCCCGGCAGCGAATACTACAAGCGCGGGCTCAACCGGCCCGAGCCGTGGTGGAAGCTCTGGTAAGCATCGGCTCCAGTTCCTCCGGCGGCAGCGGCCGGCTGAAATAGAAGCCCTGCACCTCGTCGCAATCGACGAGCTTGAGCATGTGAAGCTGGCGGTCGGTTTCCACGCCCTCCGCGATCACTCGCAGCTTGAGGCTATGCCCCATCTGGACGATGGCGCGCACGATGGCGGCGTCGTCGAGGTCGGTTTCCAGGTCGCATACGAAGGAACGGTCGATTTTCAGCTTGTCGACGGCGAAGCGCTTCAGGTAGGCCAGGCTCGAATAACCAGTGCCGAAATCGTCGATCGAAAGCTGCACGCCCAGCGCCTTCAGTTCCCGCACGACGTTCGCCGCCTGCTCGGTTTCATGGACCAGGATCGATTCGGTGAACTCCAGTTCGAGCCGGGCCGGATTCAGTCCTGACTCCCGAAGGGCGGCCGACACCGTCTGGAACAAATCGCCGCGGCGGAACTGGAGCGCCGACAGATTCACCGCCATGGTGACGGGCGGATGGCCGGCCTTCTCCCATGCCGCGGCCTGGCTGCAGGCCTGGCGCAGCACCCAGGCGCCGATGGGCACGATCAGACCGTTTTCCTCGGCCAGCGGGACGAACTGCCCCGGCATCACCAGCCCCTGCACGGGATCGCGCCAGCGCAGCAGCGCCTCGACGCCGATCACCCGGCCGCTGGCGATATCGAACTGCGGCTGGTAATGAAGGACGAATTCCCCGTTGTCGAGGGCAAGGCGCAGGCGGGCCTGCAATTCCGTCTGCTCCCGCGAGCGTCGGTTCATGGCGGCGTCGAAGAAGCGGCAGGTATCCCGCCCCGCCTGCTTGGCTTCGACCATGGCCGCCTCGGCGCTCTTCACCAGCGCATCGTAGTCGAGACCGTCGTCGGGAAAGAGGCTGATGCCGATGCTGGCCGTCACCGCGAGAGAGCTGCCCTCGATCCGGAACGGGTCGTGCAAGGAAGCCAGTATCTTCTTGGCCGCCGTCGACACGGCGCGCAGATGGCGGATGGCCGGCAGCATGATCAGGAACTGGTCGCCGGCATAGCGGGCGATGGTGTCGCTGGTGCGCAGCGCCTCCTGGATGCGCTGGCCGCAGGCCGTCAGCAGCTGATCGCCGATCGAGTGGCCGAGGGTGTCGTTGATGTATTTGAATAAGTCGATATCCACCGACAGCAGCGCCACCTGGATGTTCTGCCGGGTGGCGTGCATCAGCGCCTGCTCCAACCGGTCACGCAGCAGCGTGCGATTGGGCAAGCCGGTGAGCGAATCGTGGTAAAAGAGGTATTCCAGATGCCGTTCGACCGCCTTGTTCTCCATCATGTCCAGACCGATCAGCAGCAGGCCGCACAGGGCGCCGTTCTCGTCGTGCAGGCCCGACGAGGAAAGATCGAAATGCCGTCCCTGGCACGGGAGCACCAGCATGCGGTGCGCGCCGGGATCGACACGGAACCGCTCGATGAGGCCGTCGAAATCCGGCGGCGCCATGCCCGCCTCGTCGAACAGGTGATGGAGCGAAAGGCCGGCCAGCGAACTGGTGGCGTGGCCAAAGGCCGATTCGGCCGCCGGATTGCAAAAAATGATGCGGGCGGAAAGGTCGGCCACGATGATGACCGCGTCCGCGGCCGACTGGACGATCCGGTCGGCCAGCAGATGCCGGTTCAGCGCGCGCCGATTCTCCGCCAGCTCCCGGCGCTGGCGCGCGATGGTCTCCTTGAGCAGCTTGAGATAGCGTCCTTCCAGCCCCTTGATGACGTCATGCTGCGTCAGGATGCCGGCGACGGACCCTTCCGCATCGACCACCACCAGCCGGCGAACGGAAGCCCCCGCCATGGTCTGTACGGCTTCGTGCAGGGAGCATTCCGGCAAGACCGTCCGCAACGGCGCATTGATGGCGGCGCCCAGGAAAACGCCGGCCGGATCACGGCCGTCGGCGGAAAACCCGACCGCATCGCACTCGCTGAAGACGCCGATCGGCTTGCCTCCCGTCGCGACGACGACGCAGCCGATGCCGCGTGCCGCCATCGCCTGCAACGCCTCCGACAGCGGCGCCTCCGGCGGCAGCATGACGACATCGCGCGTCATGGCGGCGCCGACGTTGCGCAGACTGATGAAATACTCGACGCCGAGATGGCGCATGATGTCGCCCTCGGTCAGCATGCCGATGACGCTGCCGTCCTGGTCGGTGACCAGCAGGTGACGAATGCCCCGCTCGGAAATGAGGTGGTAGGCCTCCCGGTAATCGGCGGCGGCCGAAACGGACAGGACCGGCGCCGACATCAGCTCCCGGCAGACACGGCCCTGAGCGGCGGTGCCCTGGCTCAGAGCCCGCACGGCATCGCGCTCGGTGATCACGCCGACCGCCTGCTCCGACTCCATCACGACGACGGAGCTGGCGCGCTCCCGCGACATGACGCCCATGGCCTCGGACAGCGTCGTTTCGGGCGCAACGGCAAGGATGCGCCGCGTCATCATCGCGGCGACGAGGTTGTGATTCATATCCCCCGGAATTCCTATAACTTTAGGGATACGGTATCACATCATTCCCGCTTTCGCTGCCTTCTCGCCTCGAAGAGGCAAAGCCCGGCCGCCACGGAGACATTGAGGCTTTCCACGGCCCCGTGCATGGGAATGCGGGCCAGAGCATCGCAGGTCTCGCGGGTCAGCCGGCGCAACCCGGACCCCTCGGCCCCCAGCACCCAGGCCGTCGGCCCCCTCTGGTCGATGGCGTAGATATCCCGGGTCGCCTCGCCGGCGGCGCCCAGCACCCAGACGCCCCGCTCCTGCATCTCGCGCAGGCTGCGCGCCAGATTGGTCACCATGAGGTAGGGCACGGTATCGGCGGCGCCGCTGGCCACCTTGATCGCCGTGGCGTTAAGGCCGCAGGCATGATCCTTCGGCGCCACGACGGCATGGGCGCCGGCGGCATCGGCCACGCGCAGGCAGGCGCCCAGATTGTGCGGGTCGGTCACGCCGTCGAGTACCAGAAGCAGCGCCGGCCCGGCGAGCGACTCCAGCACGTCGTCGATCGTGACGTGGCGCATCTGCGCATTCACCCTCGCCACCACGCCCTGGTGGCGCGCGCCGCCGGCCATGCCGTCGAGCCGCGCCGCGTCGGCCGGCATGACGCGCACGCCGGCCGCCTCCGCGAGCCTGACCAGGTCGCGCATCCGGCCATCCTGGCGGCCCTCGGCGACATGGATTTCCCGGATGTCTCCAGCCGCATGGCGCAGCTTGGCGGTGACGGCGTGGAAGCCGTGGATCAGGCGGGTGTCGGACATGTCGCTAGCGCCGCTTCTTCGCATTCCTGCGGGGTACGTCTCCGCCGGACGGCGGAACATCCTCCTCCGCCAGCCGGAAATCGATCTTGTTCTGCTCCATGTCCACGCGCGCCAGCTGCACGCGCACCCGGTCGGACAGCCGGAAACGCCTGCCGCTTCGCTCGCCGACCATGGCGTGGGCCTTCTCGTCGAAGTGGAAATAGTCGCGGCCGAGCTCCGAGACATGTACCAGCCCCTCGACGAAGACGTCATCGAGCGCGACGAATATGCCGAAGGGGACGACGGCCGAGATGGAGCCTTCGAAGGTCTCGCCGACGCGATCCTGCATGTAGTAGCACTTGAGCCAGGCCTCGACGTCGCGCGTCGCCTCGTCGGCGCGGCGCTCCGTCGCGGAGCAGGCCAGGCCGATGTCCGTCCAGTCGCCGGGTGCGTACTTCTTGCCCGCCAGGGCCGCCTTGATCGAGCGGTGGATCAGCAGATCCGGGTAGCGGCGGATCGGCGAGGTGAAATGGGTGTAGCTCTCGTAGGCCAGGCCGAAGTGGCCGACGTTGTCCGGGCTGTAGATGGCCTGGCGCAGCGAGCGCAGCATCACGGTCTGCAGGAGCTGTTTGTCGGGCCGGTCGCCGATCTTTTCCAGCAACTGGGCGTAATCCTTCGCGTGGGGCTCGTCGCCGCCGCCCAGCTGGAAGCCGAAGGTGCCGAGGAAATCGCGCAGCTTCGTCAGCCGCTCAGGCGTCGGCCCCTCATGGACGCGGTAAAGCGCCTCATGCTTGCGCTCCCGCAGGAAGTCCGAGGCGCAGACGTTGGCCGCGAGCATGCATTCCTCGATCACGCGGTGGGCGTCGTTGCGCTCGTAGGGTTCGATCTTGGCGATCTTGCCATGGTCGTCGAAGACCATGCGCGTCTCGACGGTTTCGAAGTCGATGGCGCCGCGCTTGGCGCGCGCCTTGACCAGCACCCGGAACAGCGTGTCGAGGGTCTCGATGTGCGGCAGCAGCGGGCCGAGTTTGCGGCGCATCGCCGCATCCCTGTCGTAGAGCGCCGCCGCCACCTCGGTGTAGGTCAGCCGCGCATGCGACCACATCACCGCCGGATAGAAGCGGTACCGCCCGATCTCGCCGCTGCCCGAAATCCGCATGTCGCAGACCATGCACAGGCGCTCGACCTGCGGATTGAGCGAGCACAGGCCGTTGGAGAGCTTCTCCGGCAGCATGGGGATGACGCGCCTGGGAAAATACACGGAGTTGCCGCGGGCCAGCGCCTCGGTGTCGAGCGCGCCGCCGGGCTGCACATAGTGGGAAACGTCGGCGATGGCCACCACCAGCCGGAAATCCTTGTCCTGGCGCTCGCAGAACACGGCATCGTCGAAGTCCTTCGCCGTCTCACCGTCGATGGTCACCAGCGGCAGTTCCGTCAAGTCCTCACGCCCCTTCCAGTCGGACTTGCGAACTGCGTCCGGCAGGGCCTTCGTCTCCGAAGCCGCCGCCTTGCTCCATTCGAAGGGCAGGTCGTGCTTGCGCAGGGCGATCTCGATCTCCATGCCCGGATCGGCGTAGTTGCCGAGGATCTCGACGACGCGGCCGATGGGCTGCGACTGCTTGCTCGGCTGTTCGACGATCTCGGCCATCACCACCTGGCCGGCCTTGGGCTTCAGCCCCTTCTTGTCCGGCGGCGACAGCAGGATGTCCTGGCTGATGCGGCGGTTCTCCGCCACGACGTACCAGACGCCATGCTCCTGATGCACCCGCCCGACCACGCGGGCGTTGGCGCGCTCGGTTACCTCGACGATCTTGCCTTCGGGCCGGCCCTTGCGGTCGACGCCGACGACGCGGGCGATGGCCCGGTCGCCGTGCAGCACCTTGGCCATTTCCTTTTCGGGCAGAAAGAGGTCGGCGCCGCCCTTCTCGTCGGGCACCAGGAAGCCGAAGCCGTCCGGATGGCCCTCGACGCGGCCGCGGATCAGGTCCGCCTTGTCGGGGATCAGCCAGTCGCCGCGGCGGTTCTGCAGGAGCTGGCCGTCGCGCGCCATGGCGCCGAGCCGCCGGGAGAAATCGTCGTGCTCATGGGACTGCACGTCCAGCAGGTCGCCCAGGTGTTCGAATGAAACCGGCACGCCCTGCCCGGCCAGCACCTGAAGGATGTATTCGCGGCTGGGCAACGGGTACTCGTACTTCGCGACTTCGCGCTCAAACATCGGATCGGCGCGGCGGATTTTTGAGAGCTTCGCAAGTTTGCGGTTTGACAATTTGGGGTTTTCCTTTAGAATTCGCGCCTCGTTTCACCTGCCCAGGTGGCGGAATTGGTAGACGCACTAGTTTCAGGTACTAGCGGGTAACTCCGTGGAGGTTCGAGTCCTCTCCTGGGCACCACGAATATAAGCAAAAAAGCCGGCTCTCCGCCGGCTTTTTTGCGCCCGTCATTTGAACGGGTGTCTCAACACGATCGTTTCCTCGCGGTCGGGGCCGGTCGAGATCATATCCACCGGCACGCCGCACAGCTCTTCCATACGCTTGATATAGTTGCGCGCCGCCGCCGGCAGCGCGTCGAAAGTCTTGACGCCCACCGTGCTGTCCGTCCAGCCGGGCATCGACTCGTAGACCGGCTCGCAGCGCTCCAGGTCGTCCGCGCCCACGGGCAGGATGTCGGAGAAGTTGCCGTCGAGCCTGTAGCCGGTGCAGATCTTCATCTCCTCGATGCCGTCGAGCACGTCGAGCTTGGTCACGCACAGGCCGGAGACGCCGTTGATCTGGATCGAGCGCTTGAGCGCCGCGGCGTCGAACCAGCCGCAGCGCCGCGCGCGGCCCGTGGTGGCGCCGAACTCGTGGCCCTTGGTCGCCATGTGCTTGCCGACCGGGTCGAGCTTGTCGACCGCGTCGTAGAGTTCGGTCGGGAAGGGGCCGCCGCCGACGCGCGTCGTGTAGGCCTTGGTGATGCCCAGCACGTAGTGCAGCATGCCGGGGCCGACGCCGGCGCCCGCCGCCGCCGCGCCGGCGACGCAGTTCGACGAGGTGACGTAGGGGAAGGTGCCGTGGTCGATGTCCAGCAGCGTGCCCTGGGCGCCCTCGAACAGCAGGTTGGCGCCGGCGTTGTGGGCCTCGTAGAGCGCGCGCGGCACGTCGGCAATCATGCGGATCAGGCGCGGGCCGACTGCCAGCGCGCCGTCGAGCACCTTCTGGAAGTCGAGGGGATCGGCGCCCAGATAATTCTTGAGCACGAAGTTGTGATAGTCGAGCAGCTCGGCCAGCTTCTCGGCGAAGCGCTTGGGCCGCATCAGATCCTGGAGGCGCAGGCCGCGACGCGCCACCTTGTCCTCGTAGCAGGGGCCGATGCCGCGCCCGGTGGTGCCGATCTTCTTGGCGCCCTTGGCCGCCTCGCGCGCAACGTCGAGCGCCTGGTGGTAGGGCAGGATCAGCGGGCAGGCTTCCGAAATCTTCAGCCGCGCCTCAGCGTCGACGCCCGCGGCCTTCAACTCGTCGAGCTCCTTGATCAGCGCGTCGGGCGACAGCACCACGCCGTTGCCGATGTAGCAGGTCACGCCTTCGCGCAGGATGCCGGAGGGCACCAGGTGCAGCACCGTCTTCCTGCCGCCGATGACCAGCGTGTGGCCGGCGTTGTGGCCGCCCTGGAAGCGCACCACGCCCTGCGAATGGTCGGTCAGCCAGTCGACGATCTTGCCCTTGCCTTCATCGCCCCACTGGGTGCCGACAACCACCACGTTCTTTGCCATTTCAGTCTCTTCCTTCAAGAATTCACGATTGAGCGGGAGGACACAGCCTGGCGATCTCCCGCAAGTCCATCGAAAAACCCGTCGCGGGACGGTCTCGGCCAAAGGATTGGCCAACCTTGTCGTATCGCCCCCCCAGCGCGATCGCACCCGGCGCGCCGTCGCAATAGGCGGCGAAGACCATGCCGCTGTGATAATGGTAGCCGCGCAGGTCGGCAAGATCGAAGCCGACGGGCACCGACAAGTCGGCAAGGTCGGCGGCTACGCGGCGCAACGTATCAAGCGCCATCGCGATTTCGGCCATGGCCGGCAGGCAGCGCGCCGCCACGTCCAGAATCTCCATGCCGCCATAGCAGTCGGGCAGGGCCAGCAGCGCCGATCGGGAGGGTTCGGGCACCTTCGCCGCCAATTCCCGAAGGGCGGGGATATCCTTGGACTGCAAGGCGGCGAAGATTTCCTGCTCGTCGTCGCTGCTCAACCCGACCGCCTCGACGAGGGCGCGGAAGATGCCCATGTGGCCGAGGTCGATGCGGCTGGCGCGCACGCCGGCGGTCGTCAACGTCCGCGCCAACATGCGCAGGATCTCGCCGTCCGCCTCCGGGCCGGCATGGCCGTAGAGCTCTGCGCCGATCTGGAGCGGCTCGCGCGAGGCCATCAACCCCGCCGGCAGCGCATGCAGCACGCTGCCACAGTAGCACAGGCGTGTCACACCGGGACGGTTAAGCAGGTGGGCATCGATGCGCGCCACCTGCGGCGTGATGTCGGCGCGGATGCCCATGGTGCGGCCCGAAAGCTGGTCCACCAGCTTGAAGGTCCGCAAATCCATGTCGCGCCCGCTGCCGGTCAGCAGCGACTCGACGTATTCGAGCAGCGGCGGCATCACGAATTCGTAGCCGTTGCGGACGAACTCGTCGAGGATCCGGCGGCGCAGCGTCTCGACATGCCACGCCTCGCCGGGCAGCAGATCCTCGATCGCCTCGGGAAGCAGCCAGCGCCTCATCGGTCAAACACCGCCAGCAAGGCCAAACCAATCAGTATCGAAGTCAGGCCTATGAAGCGGACCTGGCCGTCCGACATTTCCGTAACGCGGCGGAAGGTTTCGCGCCAGACTTTCGGCGCCGCGAAAGGCAGGATGCCCTCGATCACGAGCATGAGCGCGAAGGCAAGGAGAAGCGTGGAGGCGGTCACGGACTACTTGCCCCGTGCGCCCTTCAGGTACTTGAAGAAGTCCGAATTGGGCTCGATCACCAAGAGGTCGCTCTTGTTCCTGAAGCTGCCGCGATAGGCTTCGAGGCTGCGGTAGAAGGCATAGAACTCGGGGTTCTCGCCGAAGGCACGGCCGTAGATGCCGGCCGCCTTCGCGTCGCCCTCGCCCTTGATCTTCTGGGCGTCGCGATAGGCTTCGGCGAGGATCACCTCGCGCTGCCGGTCGGCGTCGGCCTTGATCTTTTCGGCCTCCGCCGCGCCCTGCGAACGCAGCTCGTTGGCGACGCGCTTGCGCTCGGTTTCCATTCGGCGATAGACGGATTCGCTGACTTCGGGCGGCAGGTCGACGCGCTTGAGGCGCACGTCGACGATCTGCACGCCGACGTTGCGCATGTCGGCGTCGGCCTTCCTGAGCACCTCGGCCATGATCTTGTCGCGCTCGCCGGAAACGACGTCATGCACGCTGCGCTTACCGAACTCCTCGCGCAGGCCGGAGTTGACGACTTGGGAAAGCCGCGTCTTGGCCACCGTCTCATCGCCGCCGACGGAAATATAGTACTGCTTGACGTCGCCGATGCGCCACTTGACGTAGGAATCGACCAGCACCGGCTTCTTCTCGGCGGTGAGGAACCGCTCGGGCTCGGTGGAATCGAGCGTCATGATGCGCCGCTCCAGGAAACGGACGTTCTGGATCAGTGGCCACTTGAAGGCCAGGCCGGGTTCCTTGATGATTTCCTTGATCTCGCCGAGCTGGAAGACGAGCGCGTACTGGCGCTGATCCACCGTAAACAGCGACATGGCGGCGACCACCAGCAGGCCGAAGCCGAAGGCCGCGATGAAGGGCAGGTTGCGAGTCATCAGCGTTCTCCCCGATCGCGGCCGCTGCTCAGTGTGCCGCGTGAGCGGTAGTCGCCGCCCCCGCCAAGCTGCACCTGCGGCGCCCGCTCCAGCTGGGGCGGCACCGCGCCGGAAACCTGCGGAGCCGGTACGCGGGCGCGCGCCGGATCGTCGGCAACCGCCGCCGCCGGAGAGGCGGCGGTCACGGCGCCCGTCGCCTGCATGAGCTTGTCGAGCGGCAGGTACAGCAGATTGCCGCCGCCCTTGGCGTCGATCATCACCTTGCTGGTATTGGCATAGACCTGCTCCACCGTTTCGAGGTAGAGGCGCTGGCGCGTCACTTCCGGCGCCTTGCCGTATTCGGCGAGTATCTGCCTGAAGCGGCTGGCGTCGCCCTCGGCGGTGGCGATCAGGCGCGAGCGGTAGCCGTTGGCCTCCTCCATCAGGCGCGCGGCCGCGCCCTTGGCGCGCGGAATCACGTCGTTGGCGTAGGCCTGGCCCTCGTTCTTGTGCCGCTCGCGGTCCTGGCCGGCCTTGACGGCGTCGTCGAAGGCGGCCTGCACCTGTTCGGGCGGCTGGGTGCTCTGCATGGTGACGGAGCGGATCTGCACGCCGGTCTCGTAGCGGTCGAGGATGTCCTGGATCAGCTTCTGGGTGTTGGCGGCAATGACGTCGCGCCCCTCGTAGAGCACGAAGTCCATCTTGCTCTTGCCGACAACCTCGCGGATGGCCGTTTCGGCGGCGCCGATGACGGCATCGTCGGGGTGGCGGTTCTTGAAGACGTAGTCCATCGGGTTCTTGAGCAGGTACTGCACGGCGAACTGGACCATGACGATGTTCTCGTCGTCGGTCAGCATCAGCGCTTCCTTAAGCACCTTGTTGTTCTCGGAGCCCCGGTATCCGACCTCGACGGTGCGCACGCCGGTGAGGTTCACGACCTCGTGGCTCTCGACCGGCCAGGGCAGCCGCCAGCGCAGGCCCGGTTCCGTGGTCTGCTGATACTTGCCGAACTGGAGGACGATGCCGCGCTGGGAGGCGTCGACGATGTAGAAGCCGCTGGCCAGCCAGACCGCCGCCACCAGCGCGACGATCATGCCGACGCCGCCGCCGAACTGTCGCGGGCTCAGAACGGGCAGGCGCGGGCCGCCGCCATCGTCGCCGCCGCCATCGTTGCGCCCGCCCCCCTTCTTGCCGAGCATGCCCGACAGCCGGCGGTTGAAGTCGCGCCACAGCTCATCGAGGTCGGGGGGGCCTTGGTTGCCGCGTCCGCCGCCAGGGTTGTTTCCCCAGCCGTGGTCGTTGAGGGACATCAGTATTCCAGCAATCATGGGTTTGGGGTGTGTATCGGGGATTCCGGGGGGTCTGCGGTCCTGCGCACATGGTCGCGGGCGACCTCTGCCAGTACCGCCCTCAGGAGGTCAAGGCCTTCGCCGCTCTTCGCACTGACTCGAATGCGGACGATATTACCATATTCGTCCCGTTCGACGCCCGGCGCGGCGGCTGTGGCGTCGATCTTGTTCCAGACCACGATATTGGGCACTTCGCCGGCGCCGATTTCATCCAGGACACCGGCCACCGCGGCCATCTGCTGATCCCGGTCGGGGCTGGCGGAGTCCACCACGTGCAGCAGCAGGTCAGCCTGCGCCGTTTCCTCCAGCGTGGCGTGGAAGGCGGCGACCAGCGAGTGCGGCAGGTCGCGGATGAAGCCAACGGTGTCGGATATGACGATCTGCCCCGCGCCATCGATGTACAGGCGCCGCGACGTGGTGTCCAGGGTGGCGAAGAGCTGGTCGGCCGCGTAGGCGCCGGCCCGGGTCAGCGCGTTGAACAGCGTGCTCTTGCCCGCGTTGGTATAGCCGACGAGGGAGACGGCCAGCACCTCGCTGCGCAGGCGGGCGCGGCGCTGCACCTTGCGCTGGCGCTCCATCTGCTTCAGGCGGTCCTTGAGCAGCGCGACGCGCTTGCCGAGCAGCCGGCGGTCGGTTTCCAGCTGCTTCTCGCCCGGTCCGCGCAAGCCGATGCCGCCCTTCTGCCGCTCCAGGTGGCTCCAGCCCCGCACCAGGCGCGTGGACAGGTGCTGCAACTGGGCCAGTTCCACCTGAAGCTTGCCCTCGTGGCTGCGCGCCCGCAGGGCGAAGATGTCGAGGATCAGGCTGCTGCGGTCGATCACCCGGCATTCGATCGCTTTCTCCAGGTTGCGCTGCTGACCGGGCGACAGATTGTGATTGAAGACGACGAGGTCGGCGCCGTGCAGGCGCACCGCGTCGCCGATCTCGGTCACCTTGCCCTTGCCGGCGAAGGTCGCGGAATCGGGACTGGCGCGCCGGCCGGAAACGACGGCAAGGGGATCGGCGCCGGCGCTGGCGACCAGCAGGCGGAATTCGGCCAGGCGCTCGGCGGCGTCGCCCTCGCCGAAATCGAGCTGGACAAGGATGGCGCCGGGAACGGCGTTACTCGCTGGAATCGTCGTGGGAAATGCTCACCGGACGGGCCGGCACGACGGTGGAAATGGCGTGCTTGTACACCATCTGGGTCACCGTGTTCTTGAGCAGCACGACGTACTGGTCGAAGGATTCGATCTGGCCTTGCAGCTTGATGCCGTTGACGAGATAGATCGACACGGACACATGCTCGCGGCGCAGGGCGTTCAGGAAAGGGTCTTGCAGCATCTGGCCTTTGTTGCTCATGGGTGGCCCCTCGGCTCTGGTTATGGGATGGTTAATGTATCACTCGATCGAAGCAAATGGATTCTTTGTCGTCTTGTACTGGATGCGCAGCGGCGTGCCCTGGAGCCGGAAGGCTTCCATGAAGGTGTGCTCCAGATAGCGGGAGTATGAGTTCGGCACGTGTTCCAGGGCGTTGCCGTGGATGACGATGATGGGGGGATTGCTGCCGCCTTGGTGGGCGTAGCGCAACTTCGGCCGGAAGTTGCCGTGGCGTGGCGGTTGCTGCTTCTGCACCGCCGCCAGCAGCACGCGCGTGAGCTTGGGCGTCGGCAGCTTGGCCATGGCCGCGGCGTAGGCCTTGTCCACCGAGGCCAGCACGCTGGCAATGCCCTGTCCCGCCCGCGCCGAAATGTAATGGACGCGGGCGAAACCGAGGAAGTTGAGCTTGCGCGCGACCTCCTGCTTTACGCGCTCCCGCCGGTAGTCGTCCACGGCGTCCCATTTATTGACGGCCAGCACCAGCGCCCGGCCCGCCTCGATGGCGAAGCCGGCGATGTGAGCGTCCTGGTCGGAGATGTCCTGGCTGGCGTCGACCATCAGCACGACGACGTTGGACTGTTCGATCGCCTGGAGCGTCTTGATGACCGAGAACTTCTCGATGGCCTCAAACACCTTGCCCTTGCGGCGCAGGCCGGCCGTGTCGATCAGCGTGTAATGGCGGCCGTTCTTCTCGAAGGGCACCTCGATGGCGTCGCGCGTGGTGCCGGGCATATCGAAGGCGATGACGCGCTCCTCGCCCAGCAGGGCGTTGATGAGGGTGCTCTTGCCGACGTTGGGCCGGCCGGCGATGGCGACCTTCGGGACATTTTTCACCTCGGCGCTTCCCGCCGCCGTCTCGCCGTCGCTGACTTTCACCACAAAAGGGTCCAGCGCGAGATCGAGCAACTCGCGCACGCCGTCGCCGTGGGCGGCGGAGATGACGCAGGGCTCCCCCACGCCGAGCTCGTGGAATTCGGCCGCGACCAGGGCCCGGTTCATGCCCTCGGCCTTGTTCACGACCAGGTGCAGCGGCCGGCCGCTCCTTCGCAGCAGGTCGGCGATGTCCCGGTCCTGCGGCGCCAGCCCCGCGCGGCCGTCCACGACGAACAGCAGCGCATCGGCCTCGGCGATGGCGGCCTCGGCCTGGCGCGCCATTTCGTGGACGATGCCCTCCTTGGCCCGCGGCTCGAAGCCGCCGGTGTCCACGACCAGGAAAGGCCTGTCGCCGAGCCGGCCGTGGCCGTAGTGGCGGTCCCGCGTCAGTCCGGGCATATCGGCCACCAGCGCGTCGCGCGACCGCGTCAGGCGGTTGAACAACGTGCTCTTGCCGACGTTGGGACGGCCGACGATGACGAGGGTTGGAATCAAGACGGAGGCACGAACGGATCAGTTCACGGCGAGCGCGAACAGGCCGCCCTTCACCGTCTGCACGAGGATGCCCCCGGGAATCCGCTGCGGATCGGCCAGGACGGCGCTGCCGTCCGTGTTCAGCCGGGCGGCGAAGGCGCCGTCCTCGCCGCGAAGCAGGTGGACGACGCCCTGATAATCGGCGACGGCCATATGGCTGCCCAGGACGATGGGCCGCGAGAGGCCCCGCATGAACAGCTTGTCCTGCTTCCAGAGGCTTGCGCCGTTGCCGCGGTCGAAGGCATGGATGGCGCCCTTGTCGTCGGACACGAAGACATGGCGGCCATCCAGGTCGAGGCCGGCGCTGCTGGAAAGGTCGCGCGCCCAGAGGGCGTTGCCGGAAGCCAGGTCGAAGCAGGCGACGCGCCCCTGGAAGGCCACGGCGCAAATTTCGCGTCCGGCCATCACCGGCGGGCTGGTGATGTCGGCCACGCGCTCCAGTTCCGTCGCACCCCTGGGCAGGGCCACGGTGCCTTCCCATAGGGCGGCGCCGTTCTTGGGGCTGATCGCCACCAGCTTGCCGCCGGGGAAACCGGCCAGGATGGCCTGTCCGTCGGCGGACAGCGTCATCCCCACCTGGGAGCGCAGGCTCAGGGCCGGCGTGCTGCGCTGGTAGACCCAGCGGCGCTTGCCGTCGGCGGCCTCGAAACCGAAGATGCGGGAATCGCCCGAGCGCACGACGACCAGGCCATCCCCCATCGCCGGCGCCGCCAGGATTTCGGACGTGACGCGCGCCTTCCAGGCAAGCGCGCCGGTTTCGGCGCTGAAGACCAGCACCTCGCCCTTCAGTGTGCCGACCGCCACCCGCTTGCCGTCCGAACCGACGCCGCCGGAAAGGATCTGCCCGGCGGAAACGCGCCAGACTTGGCGGCCGCCGTCGAAGCGCGCGACGGTTCCGTCGCGCGCCGCCGCATAGACGCTGTCGCCGACCACTGCGGGGGTAAACACGAATTCGCCGGCGCCGCCGACGCCCGCTTGCCACAGGAAGCGCATCTCCGCCGTCGGTTGGAGGGTTGCCAGTTCCGCCGGCTTGACCTTGGGGGCGGAGGGCGAAAAGGGGTTGAGCTTGCCGGCCGTCTCGCTGATCGTCGAGCATCCGCCGAGCGTCAGAATGGCGGCGACCCATGCCGCGAACGGGCGCATCACTTGCCCCCTCCGACGGACCCGAGCCCGTCGAGCTTCGTTTGCAGCACCTCGCGGTAGGCGCCGTGGCGGCCGCCGTCGGCCTTTTCGGCAGCCGCCAGCTTGGCGAGCGCCACCTCGTAAGCACCCCTGGCCTCGGCCATCTTACCCTGGGCGGCCAGGATGTCGCCTTTCAGCTCGCCGTAACGGGGCGCGAAGGGCGCGGACGACTCGGGCGACAGCGCCTTCATGGCTTCGTCGTAGGCCTTCTCGTCGAGCAGCACCGTCGCCAGCCGCAGGCGCGCCAGGTCGCGCACGGCGGCGTCATTGGCGTTTTCGACCGCCCAAGCCAGATGGGCGCACCCCGTCTTGACGTCGCCGCCCTCCACCTGGATCTTCGCGGAGAGCAATGCCGCCATGCCGGCATAGGCCGTCCGGGGAAATTTCTCGATCAGCTCGCCGGCCAGTTCGCGCGAATGCTTGGCATCCCTTTGCGAGGCGGTCTGCTGGAGCGCCACGTACAGGGCGGAGGCCTCGGCCGCCTGGCTCTTCTGCCACCAGGTCCAGCCCTGCCAGCCCACCATCGCCACGGACAAGGCGACGACCACCGCCGTCACCCGGTTGCCGTGCATCTTCCACCAGGTCTTCAGCTCGTCGAGCTGTTCCTGCTCTTCCAGATCATAGGTCGCCATGTTCTTCTTCCGCTCCGTAAATCCATTCGCCGACGGCGTCGGCCAGTTCATCAAATGCGACGCGGCGCTGTTCCAGCGCCTCTCGCAGGGGTTTCAAGGTCACCTGGTTCGCGGCGGCCTCGTCGTCGCCGATGATCGCCGCCAGCGGTGCGCCGGAGGCATCGGCCCGCTTCATCTGCGACTTGAAGCTGCCGCCGCCGCAATGCAGGTGCACGGCAAAGCCCGTGTCGCGCAGACCTTCCGCCACGCGGAAGGCGAAGCGGCCCGCGGCCTCGCCCTGATGCACCACGTAGACATCGGGCGCTGGCCGCTCGTGCTCCAGCCCCTGGTCGCGCCACAGGGCCAGCAGCCGTTCGACGCCCATGGCGAAGCCGCAGGCGGGCGCCGGCTTGCCGCCGAGCTGCGCGACCAGGCCATCGTAGCGGCCGCCGGCGCAGACCGTGCCCTGGGCGCCGAGCCGGTCGGTCACCCACTCGAACACGGTCAGGTTGTAGTAGTCCAGCCCGCGCACGAGGCGCGGGTTGATGCGGTAGGGAAGGCCCGCGTCTTTCAGTATCCGCTGCACGCCCTCGAAGTGCCCGAGCGAAGCCTCGCCCAGGTAGTCGATCAGCTTCGGTGCGCCTTCGACCAGCGACTGCATCGCCGGGTTCTTGCTGTCGAGGATGCGCAGGGGATTCGCATGCAGCCGGCGCTTCGCGTCCTCGTCGAGAACATCGGCATGGCCCGAGAGATAGGCGACCAGATCGGCCCGGTGCAGGGCGCGCTCCTCCGGCTGGCCCAGGGAGTTGATCTCCAGCCGGATGCCGCCGTCGCCGCCGTTGCCACCATTGAGGCCGAGGTCGTCCCACAGGCGCGCGCACATGAGGATCTGCTCGGCATCGACGTCGGGGCCGGCGAAGCCCATCGCCTCGACGCCCACCTGGTGGAACTGGCGGTAGCGGCCCTTCTGCGGCCGCTCATGGCGGAACATCGGCCCCATGTACCAGAGGCGGCGCGGCGCGTCGTAGAGCAGGTTGTGCTGCAAGACGGCGCGCACGCAGGATGCCGTTCCCTCGGGACGCAGCGTCAGCTCCTCGCCGTTGAGGCCGTCGGTGAAGGAATACATCTCCTTCTCGACGATGTCGGTGACCTCGCCGATGGCGCGGGCGAACAGCGGCGTCGGCTCCACCAGCGGCATGCGGATCGGCCGGTAGCCGTAGGCGGAGAGCCAGTCGCGCACCAATTCCTCGAACTGTTCCCACAACTCGGCTTCGTCGGGCAGGATGTCGTTCATCCCGCGGATGGCTTGCAGGGGTTTGCTCATGGGCGTTTTGGATACTTGCGCTCGACGTAATCGTCGATGATTTTCCTGAATTCGGCGGCAACATTTTCGCCGCGCAGCGTCGTGATGCGCTCGCCGTCGGCATAGACCGGCGCGACGGGCTCCTCGCCCGCGCCCGGCAGCGAGATGCCGATATTGGCATGCCGGCTCTCGCCGGGGCCGTTGACCACGCAGCCCATGACCGCGAGCGTCAGGGTCTCGACGCCCGGATGCGCGGGCCGCCATTCGGCCATGCGCTCGCGCACGTAGGCCTGGATGTCCAGAGTCAGCTCCTGGAAGATGGCGCTGCTGGTGCGGCCGCAGCCGGGACAGGCCACCACCATGGGCGAAAAGGCGCGCAGGCCCATGGTTTGCAGGATATTCTGGGCCACCGTGACTTCCTGCGTGCGGCCGCCGCCGGGCTCGGGCGTCAGGGACACGCGGATCGTGTCGCCGATGCCTTCCTGCAAGAGCACGGCCAGCGCCGCCGTCGAGGCGACGATGCCCTTGCTGCCCATGCCGGCCTCCGTGAGGCCCAGGTGCAGCGGATAGTCGCAGCGCGCGGCCAGGTCGCGGTAGATCGCAATCAGGTCCTGCACGCCGGAAACCTTGCAGGAAATGACGATGGCATTGCCGGGCAGGCCGAGCTCCTCGGCCCTCGCGGCGGATTCGAGCGCCGAAGCCGCCATCGCCTCGCGCATGATCCCGGTGGCGTCCAGGGGTTGCGCGCGCCGCGCGTTCCCGTCCATGACGCGCGCGAGCAGGTCCTGGTCGAGGCTGCCCCAGTTGACGCCGATGCGCACCGGCTTTTGGTATTTGCACGCGATCTCGATCATCCGCGCGAACTGCTCGTCCCTCTTCGCGCCCTTGCCGACGTTGCCGGGGTTGATGCGCAGCTTATCCAGGGCCTGCGCGCATTCCGGCACCTCGGCGAGCAGCTTGTGACCGTTGAAATGGAAATCGCCGACCAGCGGAACGTCGAGGTTCATCGCGAGCAGCCGCTCGCGGATTTCCGGCACGGCGGCGGCGGCCTCGCGGGTGTTGACGGTGACGCGAACCAGCTCGGAGCCGGCGCGGGCCAGCTCGGCCACCTGGAGGGCGGTGGCGGAAACGTCGGCCGTGTCGGTGTTGGTCATGGATTGGACGACGACCGGCGCGCTGCCGCCGATGGCGATTCCGCCGACCTTGGCGCATCGGGTTCTGTGCCGCAACGTGTTCACTCGAGCGTCAGCCTTGCCACTTCGGCGCGGATGTGGGGCGCAAGATCCACCGGCCGCCCCCCGAAGAGCAAACCGACGCTGGAGGCATTGCCGATCACCAGGTGAAACGGCGGTTTGCCCGTAAACACCTGGCGGCTGCCGGCAGGATATTCGCCGGTGAACAGTATCTGCTGGCCGGCATCCCTGACTTCGATCCATGCCTTTTCCTGCAATGCGAACACCAGTTGCCGGTCATCGGGCGAAGGCGCCACCGAAACGGTCTTCGTACCGGCGTCCGCGCCGTCGGGTTGCTCGATTCGTGCCTGAGGCTGGGATACCGGTTCGGAAGCGATGGCAGGCTCCGCCGTCCGGCCATTGCCCGCCACGACCCGCGTGGATTCTGAAACGCCCAGGAAATGCCAGACGCCGACAATCATGGTTGCCACCAGAAGGACGATCGAAGCAGCCACGAGAAGCGGAATCTGCCGTATTGTCGATGCCGGCATGGCGGCCCCCATGTTCTGGGGCGGGCGAACGTCCGGAGGCGCCATCGGCACCCTGGCCTCGATCATCGCGAGCAGGGGCACGGCATCCAGCTTCAGGAACTTGGCATAGCTGCGGATGAAACCCCGGATGAAGGTCGTACCGCCGGCCAGCGCAGCCAGTTCGTCGGCCTCCAGCGCCTCGATCTGGCGCGGGCCGAATTTCAGCGCCTGCGCGACATCGGCAACGGAGAGGCCCCGAGCCTCGCGCGCCTCGCGCAGCCGCCGTCCCGGCAGTTCCGGCGGTTCAGGGGCAATCGCGGTCTCTTCGGCGGCAGATGCTTCGACTTCCGGAGGGGTGCTCATTCGTACTGCCCCTGCATATATTTCTGGTAGGGCGGCGTTCCGGCGAAACGACGGCGCAACAGGGAGGCGAAGCGTGCTTCCGCCTCGCGATCCCCCAGCTTGCGTTCGATGCGCAGACCGAGCCAGGCCGAATCGGCGGTGGGTTCCATCAACCTGTGCAGTTCGTTGAGATGCAGGCGGGCCTCGCCGTGCCGCCCGGCCCGATGCCCAATGTCCGCCAGGAAATAACGGGCGTCGGCGTTGTCGGGATCGGCGCGGAGGGCACGCAGAAAGAATTCCTCCGCCCCCTTGTCGTCCTTCATCCGGATGGAGCAGATGCCGGCGTTGGTCAGAGGCTTGGTCGGCTGGGCGAATAGCGAGCTCTTGCTGGCCGCCACGAAATAAGCGATCGAGCGCTGCTCGCGCCCCGTCTGGCAGAGGAACCAGCCGTAGTTGATGTTGATTTCAGGATCGCCGGGAGCCATGCGGTGCGCCCGCTCGAAACTCTCCTCCGCCGCCCGGTCTTCCTTGAGGACCATCCGCACCAGGCCCAGCAAGTTGTGCGCAGGCGGGTAGCCGGAATCCGCTTCGAGGGCGATGCGCGCCTCGTCGAGGGCGACATCGGGCCGGCCGTCGCGCAGGTAGAGCATGCCCAGCTCGGTATGCGCCTTGGCGCGCTGGCGGGCATCGCCCACGGCCTCCTGCTGGGATACCGGCTGCTGCGTTGAAGTATCTCCGGCGGGGTTGTTCGCGCAACCCGCCGCCGCCAGCAAGAGCACGCCCCACAGACGCTTCATGGCAAGACCTCCTCAACCAAGGATTCCGGTCTCACGGCGATCCGGCAGCCGCCCTGCCGGCGCGACTTGTTCCGCACCCGGCCGGCCAGCTGGCCGCAGGCGGCGTCGATGTCGTCGCCGCGCGTCTTGCGCACCGTGGCGACCATGCCGGCCTCGATCAGTATTTCCTGGAATCGGCGGATGCGCTCGGGGCGCGGGCGCCCAAACCCGGAGCCGGCGAACGGGTTGAAGGGGATCAGGTTGAACTTGGCCGGCACGTCCCGCGTGAGCGCCAGCAATGCCCGCGCATGGGCATCGGCGTCGTTGACGCCGTCGAGCATCACGTACTCGAAGGTGATGAAGTCGCGCGGCGATTTCTCCAGGTAGCGGCGGCAGGCCGCCATCAGTTCGCGTAGCGGATACTTCCGGTTGAGCGGCACCAGGCGGTCGCGCAGGGCGTCGTCCGGCGCGTGCAGCGACACCGCGAGCGCGACGGGAAGCGTGTCGCGCAGGCGGTCGATGGCCGGCACGACACCGGCAGTGGACACCGTCACGCGCCGGCGCGACAGGCCGTAGGCGTGATCGTCGAGCATCAGCCGGAGCGCCGCCACGACGTTGTCGAAATTGGCCAGCGGCTCGCCCATGCCCATCAGCACGACGTTTGAAATCGCCCGTTCGTCGCCATGAACGGCGCCCATCGCCCGGTTGGCCACCCATAGCTGGCCGATGATTTCGGCGGTGGTCAGGTTGCGGTTGAAACCCTGGCTGCCGGTGGAACAGAAGGCGCACTCCAGCGCGCAGCCGGCCTGGGTGGAAACGCAGAGGGTGCCCCGCCCCTCCTCCGGGATGAACACGGTTTCGACGGCATTGCCCCGGCCCACATCGAGAAGCCACTTGCGCGTGCCGTCGGCGGCCAGGGAATCCCGTGCCAGCAGCGGCCCGCGGATTTCGGCCGTCTCGGCGAGCTTCGCGCGCAGGCTCTTCGCCACATCGGTCATCTGCCCGAAATCGGACGCGCCCTGACGGTGCATCCAGCGCAGCACCTGGCGCGCACGGAAGGGCTTCTCGCCCTGCTGCGCGAACCAGGCCGTCAGGTTTTCGGCATCGAAATCGAGCAGATTGGTTGGCGTCATGCGCGAATTGGATCAGCGGCCGGAGAAGACGTTCAGCTCCGGGAAGAAATAGGCCACTTCCACCCTGGCCGTATCCGGGCCGTCGGAGCCATGGACGGCGTTGGCGTCGATGCTGTCCGCGAAATCGGCGCGGATGGTGCCGGCTTCGGCCTTCTTCGGGTCGGTGGCGCCCATCAGGTCACGGTTTTTCGCGATGGCGTTCTCGCCTTCGAGCACCTGGATCATCACCGGGCCTGAGGTCATGAACTTGACCAGATCCTTGTAGAAGGGGCGCTCCTTGTGCACGGCGTAGAAGCCGCCGGCTTCGCGCTCGGACAGCCAGGCCATGCGCGAGGCGACGATCTTGAGACCGTTGGTCTCGAAGCGGGAATAGATCTTGCCGATCACGTTCTTGGCCACGGCATCGGGTTTGATGATCGACAGGGTGCGTTCAACAGCCATCTGAATCTCCAGCTTGGGGTTAGAAAAATTGCGTAAGCCGGCATTTTATCGCAGATATCAGTCCTGCCTCAGCCTACCGGAGAAGAAGCCCGCCGCGACGATCAGCGCTCCGCCGATCCATTCCCGCGGCCCCATGGCTTCTCCGGCCAGGAACCATGACGACAGGGCGGCCACCACCAGTTCGAAAAGGAAAATGACGATCGCCTGATTGGCCGCCACACGGGTCAGGCCGTATTGCACGACGAGGTTGATCACCAGCAGGGTGACGCCGATGAGGACGACCATGGCCCAGATGGAAGGATCTTCCACGCCCTTTCCGCCGCCCGACGGCTCCAGGAGTACCGCGGCCATGCCCACCACGACCATGCCGAAGAACACGGCCACCGACTTGATCTCGATGGATAATTGCGGCGTCCGGCGGATCAGGACATTCGAGAGCGCGAACAGGAAACCGGCCCCGAGGCCCATCCACTCGGCGCCGTTCCCCGGCCAGGGCAGGCCCAGGCCGGGATGCCAGAGCATGGTGGCGGCGCCCGCCAGCGACAGGGCCATCACGCCGGCGCCGACGGCATTCACCCGCTCGTTCAGCAACAGGCGCGCCAAAAACAGCGTCCACAGGGGCGCCAGGTAGAACAGCAGCAGCACGCGCATCACCTCGCCGTGAAGCATGGCCAGCACATAGCCGAGGTTGCAGCCGGCGGAGGCCAGGGCGATCGCGACGAGCCAACCGTTCGGCCGTGCGCCGCGCAGCCGCGGCCACAGAAACGGCAGGCCCAGCGCCAGCGCGACGGCGTAGGTCAATGTCGTGGCCAGTGCGCCGGAAAGCCCGCCCGCCTCGACCACCCGATAGGGATACCAGATCAGTCCCCAGACGGTGGCGCCCGCCAGCAGGGAAGCAATGGCCGCGGCCCGTCCCGATCGCCGCCCTGACCTATAATCCGTGCTTTCCACGCCCATCGCTCCGCTTTTTAGTGAACCCCAACCTCGCCAAGCTTCACCCCTATCCCTTCGAAAAGCTGCGCCAACTGTTCGCCGGGGTCGTGCCGCCGGTCGGGCTGAAGGAAATCAGGCTGTCGATCGGGGAACCGCAACACGGCACGCCGGACTTCATCAAGTCGGCCCTGGCATCGGGCCTGGATGGGCTGGCGAATTATCCCACGACCCAGGGCGGCGACGACCTGCGCGTCGCCATCGGCGACTGGATCGCCCGCCGCTACGGCATTCCGGCGCCCGCCCCGGCCACCCAGGTGCTTCCCGTCAACGGTTCGCGCGAGGCCCTGTTCGCCTTCGCCCAGTGTGTCGCCGATTCGTCGAAGCCCGGCGGCCTGGTGCTCTGCCCCAACCCCTTCTACCAGATCTACGAGGGCGCGGCCTATCTGGCGGGGCTCGCGCCGGCCTTCTGCAACCAGCTTCCCGAGAACGGTTTCGCCACCGGTTTTTCCGGCGTTCCGGAAGACGTCTGGCGCCGCGTCCAGCTCATCTATGTCTGCTCGCCGGGCAACCCGACCGGCAGAGTCATGTCGCTGGAGGAGTGGCGCGAACTGTTCGCGCTTTCCGACCGCCACGGCTTCGTCATCGCCTCCGACGAGTGCTATTCGGAGATCTATTCCGACGAGGCCGCCCCGCCGCTCGGCGGCCTGGAAGCGGCCCGCAGGCTCGGTCGCGACGACTACCGCGACCTCGTCGTGTTCTCCAGCCTGTCCAAGCGCTCGAACGTGCCGGGCATGCGATCCGGTTTCGTCGCCGGCGACGAAACCCTCATCGGGAAATTCCAGCTATACCGCACCTACCACGGCTGCGCCATGAACCCGGCCGTCCAGGCGGCATCAACCGCCGCCTGGCGCGACGAGGCCCATGTGATCGAGAACCGCCGGCTCTACCGCGAAAAATTCGAGCACGTGACGCCCCTGATCGCCCGCCATCTGGAAACACGCATGCCCGACGCCGGCTTCTATCTCTGGGCCCGAACACGCATGCCCGACACAGAGTTCGCCCGCGAGCTATACCATCAATATAATGTCACCGTGCTTCCAGGCAGTTTCCTGGCCCGCGAGTCGGGAGGCGTCAACCCGGGCGCGAACTTCATCCGCATCGCCCTGGTCGCCGGCCTGGATGAATGCCTCGAAGCCGCCGGCCGCATCGCCGATTTCTGCCGCAATCCCTGAACAGAGGAACACATCATGCACGAGCTGCAACAGACCATCGACCAGGCGTGGGAAGACCGCGCCAGCCTCCAGCCCGGCGCCGCGCCAGCCCGCATCGGCGAGGCCGTCGCGCACATCCTGAACGAGCTGGATGAGGGGCGGCTGCGCGTTGCCGAGAAGATCGACGGAGAATGGGTCACGCACCAGTGGATCAAGAAGGCCGTGCTGCTTTCCTTCCGCCTGGAGGATAATGCCCTGCTGGACGGCGGCGCACTGCGCTGGTTCGACAAGGTGCCGACCAAATTCGCCCATTACGACACGCACACCTTCCAGAAGGGCGGTTTCCGGGCGGTGCCCGGCGCCGTGGCCCGGCACGGCGCCTTCATCGGCAGGAACGTCGTGCTGATGCCCAGCTTCGTGAACATCGGCGCCTACGTCGACGAAGGCTCCATGGTCGACACCTGGGCCAGCGTGGGCTCCTGCGCCCAGATCGGCAAGCATGTGCATCTGTCCGGCGGCGTCGGCATCGGCGGCGTCCTGGAACCGCTCCAGGCCAACCCGACCGTCATCGGCGACAACTGCTTCATCGGCGCCCGCTCGGAGATCGTCGAGGGCGTCGTCGTCGAGGACAACTGCGTCATCTCCATGGGCGTATTCATCGGCCAGAGCACCAAGATCTACGACCGCGTCACCGGCGAGGTCAGCCACGGCCGCGTGCCGGCCGGCTCGGTGGTCGTCAGCGGCAGCCTGCCCTCCTCCGACGGCCGCTACAGCCTGTACTGCGCCGTCATCGTCAAGAAGGTCGATGCCCAGACCCGCGCCAAGACATCGATCAACGAATTGTTGCGCGACTGAGGTTGCGCGACCGACCCTCACCGACGGAGGCCGGCATGATCTTCGACAAGCTGTTCCAGCTGATGGCCGAGAAGAACGCCTCGGACATTTTCGTGTCCGCCGGCACGCCGATCCACATCAAGATCCAGGGCACGGCAGTCCCGATCAACCAGCAGGTCATGGACCCGGCCACCATCCGGAAGATGGCCTATGAAATGCTGACGTCGGAACAGATCCGCCATTTCGAGGAAATCAAGGAGATCAACTTCTCCATCGGCGTGAACGACGTCGGCAACTTCCGCGTCAACATGTTCTGGCAGCGCAATTCCATCGCCGTCGTGGTGCGATTCATCACCAACGTGATCCCCAGGATCGAGGAACTGTCGCTGCCCGCTGTGCTCTCCGACATCATCATGGAGAAGCGCGGTCTGGTGCTGGTGGTGGGCGCCACCGGCTCGGGCAAGTCAACAACCATCGCCGCCATGCTGGACCACCGCAACAGCAGCAGGACCGGCCATATTCTGACGGTGGAGGATCCGATCGAGTTCCTCTTCAAGCACAAGAAGTCGATCGTCAATCAGCGCGAGGTCGGCATCGATACCCTGTCCTGGGACGAGGCCCTGAAAAACGCCATGCGCCAGGCGCCCGACTGCATCCTGATCGGTGAGATCCGCGACAAGGAAACCATGAGCGCGGCCATCGCCTACGCCCAGACCGGCCATCTCTGCCTGGCGACGTTGCATGCCAACAACGCCTACCATGCGATGAACCGCATCATCAACTTCTTCCCGCTGGAGAACCGCACCTCCCTGTACCTGGACCTTTCGGCGACCCTGAAGGCGATCATCTCCCAGCGCCTGGTCAAAAAACCGAACGGCCAGCGCGCGCCCTCGGTCGAAATCCTGCTCAACACCCGCCACATCGCCGAGCTGATCGAAAAGGGCGAAATCAACGGCATCAAGGAAGCCATGGAGCAGAGCATGGCGCCGGGATCGCAGACCTTCGAACAGGATCTGTTCCGGCTCTACAGGGAGGGCACCGTCACCCTGGAGGAGGCGCTGGCCAACGCCGATTCGCCGACCAACCTGTCCTGGCTGATCAACAACTCGCAGATCATCGAGGCCCAGGGCGACGCCGCCTCGCCGCCCGCGCCCTCCACGGAAGGGGGCGCGGCCAATGCGGGCGGCGCATCCTTCACCGAATTCACGCTCAACATGGATTCGTGATGGCGGGAAATCCGATCCTCGACCTGGCCTGCGAGCTGATCGCCCGGCGCAGCGTCACGCCCGACGATGCCGGTTGCCTCGATTTGATCGAGGACCGCCTCGCGCCCCTCGGCTTCAGCTGCGAACGCATCGATGCGGGAGGCGTTTCAAACCTCTGGGCGAGGCGTGGGAAGGCCGCGCCGCTGGTCTGCCTCGCGGGCCACACGGACGTGGTGCCGCCGGGGAGCGCGGCGCAATGGGCCTTCGATCCGTTCGCGCCGGCCGTGCGCGACGGCATGCTGGCCGGCCGCGGCGCCGCCGACATGAAATCCTCCCTGGCCGCCTTCGTCGTCGCCGTCGAACGGTTCATCGCCGCCCGGCCCGGCCATTCCGGCTCCATCGCCCTGCTGCTGACCTCCGACGAGGAAGGCGATGCGACGGACGGCACCGTGCGCGTCGTCGAGATTTTGCGCGCGCGCGGAGAGACCCTCGACCATTGCATCGTCGGCGAGCCGACGTCGGTCGAGCGCCTCGGCGACACGATCAAGAACGGCCGCCGCGGCTCTCTCTCGGGCCGGCTGGTCGTCCGCGGCGTCCAGGGCCATGTCGCCTACCCGGAAAGGGTCAGGAATCCCATCCACCAGGCCGCGCCCGCGCTGGCCGAACTCGCCGCCACGCGATGGGACGAGGGCAACGACTTCTTCCCGCCGACGAGCTTCCAGGTCTCCAACATCCACGGCGGCACCGGCGCCACCAACGTCGTGCCGGACGCGGTGGATATCCTCTTCAACTTCCGATTCTCCACCGCCAGCACCGCCGAGGGGCTCAAGTCCCGTGTCCTGGCCGTGCTGGACCGCCACGGCCTCGAATACGCGATCGACTGGACGCTCGGCGGACGGCCGTTCCTCACGCCGCGCGGCCGGCTGGTCGATGTCATCGGGGAATCGATCCGCTCCGTCACGGGCATCGAACCCGCGCTATCCACCTCCGGCGGCACCTCGGACGGCCGCTTCATCGCGGACATCTGCCCCGAAGTCGTCGAATTCGGCCCGGTCAACGCCACCATCCACCAGGCGAACGAATGCATCGACATCGCCGACCTGGAACCCCTCGCCCACATCTACCAGGGCGCGCTGGAGCGCCTGCTGAAATGACAACCGTTTCCGACGAACTGATGACCGTCCGCGACTGGCTGCGCTGGGCCATCAGCCGGTTCAACGAGGCGGGGCTGTTCTTCGGCCACGGCACCGACAACGCCCACGACGAAGCGGCCTGGCTGATCCTGCACGCGCTGCACCTGCCCCCGGACTGTCTGGAACCCTTCCTGGACGCGCGGCTGACGGCCGTCGAGCGGCTGGCGGTGTTCAATATCCTACAGCAGCGGATCAGCCGCCGCCTGCCGGCCGCCTATCTCGCGCAGGAAGCCTGGCTGGGAAATTTCCGTTTTTACGTGGATGAGCGGGTGATCGTGCCGCGATCCTATTTCGCCGGCCTGCTGGCCGAGGGACTGGCGCCCTGGGTCGCCGATCCGGATGCCATCGAATACGCCCTCGACCTGTGCACAGGCTCCGGCTGCCTGGCGATCCTGATGGCCCACGCATTTCCCGCCGTCCGCATCGATGCTGTCGACATTTCCGCCGATGCCCTCGACGTGGCCCGCCGCAACGTGGCCGACTACGAATTGCAGGACCGCATCCGGCTGGTGCGGTCAGACCTCCTGAACGCGCTTGAAGGCTGCCGCTATGACCTGATCGTCTGCAACCCCCCCTACGTCACCGCCGCGGCGATGGACGCCCTGCCCGCCGAATACCGCCACGAGCCTGCACTCGCGCTGGCGTCGGGCACAGACGGCCTCGATGCGGTGCGTCGCCTGATCAAGGATGCCGGACGGCATCTCACCGAAAACGGCCTGCTGCTGGTCGAGGTCGGCCACAACGCCGATCTGGTCGAGGCCGCCTTTCCCGACATCCCATTCACATGGATCGACGCCCCCGGCGGGGAGGGCAAGATATTCCTCGTGGCGAGGGAACAACTGCAAGGGGATTGGGGTGGCTGATGGGACTCGAACCCACGACGACTGGAATCACAATCCAGGACTCTACCAACTGAGCTACAGCCACCACCGTAAAATCGTCTGCTACTGGTCCGCCCGGCGAGACTCGAACTCACAACCCCCGGCTTAGAAGGCCGGTGCTCTATCCGGTTGAGCTACGGGCGGTTCGCCGAACAGGTCTCGGGAAGGCGCCTTGGTCGGGGTGGAGGGATTCGAACCCCCGACATCTTGCTCCCAAAGCAAGCGCGCTACCGGGCTGCGCTACACCCCGAGTGCCGCGCATTCTACCGGCGGCGGGCGGAACGGTCAATCGCCGCATCGGGACAAGACAATCAACTTGCAGCTCACGGTGGTTTCGTTTATAAAGCGCCTTTGCCTGACTATGGACTTTTCAGCATGGCCGAAGATTTTCTGCACAAACAGTTCCCGCCCTATGTGCCCAAGAAAGGCGAGGAATTCATGAACAGCAAGCAGTTGGCGCACTTCCGGAAAATACTGGAATCGCTCAAGTCCGAGCTGCTCGGTGACATCGAGCGCACCGTCCACACGATGCAAGACGAGGCCACGGTGTTCGCCGACCCCAACGACCGAGCCAGCCAGGAATCCGATATCGCCCTGGAGCTGCGCAACCGCGACCGGGAACGCAAGCTGATCAAGAAGATCGACGAGTCCATTACCCGGATCGACAGCGGCGAATACGGCTACTGCAACAGTTGCGGCGTCGAAATCGGCCTGAAACGCCTGGAAGCCCGCCCGACAGCGACGCTGTGCATCGACTGCAAGGAACTGGAGGAGAGACGGGAGAGGCAAATGGCGAAGTAATTTCTCCGGACAAAGAAAAAAGGACGCTTCCGCGTCCTTTTTTGTTGCCTGTCAACAACAGACCTCACTCGGCGGCCGGCGGCGCCTCGGTCAGCAGCGCCTTCATGGACAGCCGGATGCGGCCCTTGTCGTCGGTCTCGATGACCTTGACCTTCACCACCTGCCCCTCCTTCAGATAATCCGCCACCGCGTTAACCCGCTCATTGGCGATCTGGGAGATGTGCAGCAAGCCGTCCTTGCCCGGCAGGACCTGGACAATGGCGCCGAAATCGAGCAGACGCAGCACGGCGCCCTCGTAGACCTTGCCGACCTCGACTTCCGCGGTGATGTCCTCGATGCGCTTCTTGGCGACTTGAGCGGCATCGGAATTGACCGAGGAGATGGTGATGGTGCCATCGTCCCCGATGTCGATGACGCAGCCGGTTTCCTCCGTCAGGCCGCGGATCACGGCGCCACCCTTGCCGATGACATCGCGAATCTTTTCCGGGTTGATCTTCATGGTGATCATGCGCGGCGCATAGGCGGAAACGTCGCCGCGATGGGACGACATCGAGCCCGTCATCAGGCCGAGGATGTGCATGCGGCCTTCCCTGGCCTGTGCCAGCGCGACCTGCATGATCTCCTTGGTGATGCCCTGGATCTTGATGTCCATCTGGAGCGCCGTGATGCCGCTCTCGGTACCGGCCACCTTGAAGTCCATGTCACCGAGGTGATCCTCGTCGCCGAGGATGTCGGTCAGCACGGCGAAGCGGTTGCCTTCCTTGATGAGGCCCATGGCGATACCGGCCACATGAGCCTTGAGGGGCACGCCCGCATCCATCAGCGCGAGCGAGCCGCCGCAGACGGAAGCCATCGAGGATGAGCCATTGGATTCTGTGATCTCGGAGACGATACGCATCGAATAGCCGAATTCCTCGGCGCTCGGCAATACCGCCAGCAGCGCGCGCTTGGCCAGGCGGCCGTGGCCGATCTCGCGGCGCTTCGGGCTGCCCACGCGGCCGGTTTCGCCGGTGGCGAAGGGCGGCATGTTGTAGTGGAGCATGAAGCGGTCGCGGTACTCGCCCTGCAGGGCGTCGATGATCTGCTCGTCGCGACCGGTGCCCAGCGTGGCGATCACCAGCGCCTGGGTCTCGCCGCGGGTGAACAGGGCCGAACCGTGAGTGCGCGGCAGCACGCTGTTGCGGATGGCGATCGGACGCACGGTGCGTGTGTCGCGCCCGTCGATGCGCGGATTGCCGTCGAGAATCTGGCTGCGGACGATCTTCGCTTCCAGCTCGAACAGCAGGTTGCCGACGTGGGTGGCGTCGGCGGCATCGTCACCCGCGCATAGGGCGTCGATGACCTTCTTGGTGACTTCGCGGCACTTCTGCGTACGGGCCTGCTTGGCGGTGATGCGGTAGGCGTCGCGCAGCTCGGCCTCGGCCAGCTCGGACACCTTCGCGATCAGGGCCTCGTCCCTGGCGGGCGGCTGCCAGTCCCACTCGGGCTTGCCAGCCACCTCGACCAGTTCGTTGATGGCGTTGATGGCGGCCTGCATCTGTTCGTGGCCAAAGACCACGGCGCCCAGCATCACCTCCTCGGAGAGCTGCTGCGCTTCGGATTCGACCATCAGCACCGCGGATGCCGTGCCGGCCACGACCAGGTTCAGCTTCGTGTCCTCGAGCTGCGTTTTGGTGGGGTTGAGCACGTACTGGTCATTGATGTAGCCCACGCGCGCCGCGCCGATCGGGCCGTTGAAGGGGATGCCTGAAATGGCCAGCGCGGCGGAGGCGCCGATCATGGCCGGGATGTCGGGGTCGACCTCCGGATTGCTGGAGAGCACGTGGATGATGACCTGGACCTCGTTGTAAAAACCATCCGGGAACAGCGGGCGGATCGGGCGGTCGATCAGGCGAGAAGTCAGGGTCTCCTTCTCGGAAGGACGGCCTTCGCGCTTGAAGAAGCCGCCGGGAATGCGGCCGGCGGCATAGACTTTCTCGACGTAGTCGACAGTCAGCGGGAAAAAGTCCTGTCCGGCCTTGGCGGTATCCTTGGCGACGACGGTGGCGAGAATGACGGTGTCGTCCACATTGACCACGACGGCGCCGGTGGACTGGCGGGCGATCTCGCCGGTTTCCAGCGTCACCGTATGGGCGCCGTAGGCAAAGCTTTTCTTGATGGGTGTCAGCACGGGAATTCCTTCAGTGTCTTATTTGCGCAGGCCGAGGCGTTCGATCAACGCGCGATAGCTGTCGGCGTTCTTGCTCTTCAGGTAGTCCAGCAGCTTGCGGCGCTGGCTGACCATGCGCAGCAGGCCGCGGCGCGAATGGTGGTCCTTCACATGTTCCTTGAAGTGACCGGTGAGGTCGTTGATGCGGGCGGTGAGGAGCGCAACCTGGACTTCGGGGGATCCGGTATCCCCCTGGGCGCGCTGGAAATCGGCGACGATTTTCGCCTTGTCGGCGGTGGCAAGAGACATGGTTTTCCTTTCAAACGCTGGGATGAAATGGAAGGCGGCCCCGGTTTGATAGAGCGTGCCTCCATGAAGAGCGTGCGATTATACCCGACCGGCAAGCACTCCGACCGAAAGCAGACGCCCATCCCGCGCCGATTCGTCCATCTGCGCCAGTTGATCGAGGGAACAGGCGTCGGTCACGTCGAAATCGCCGATGCGCGTGCGCCGCAGCGCCGACAGGTGCGCCCCGCATCCCAGCGCCTCGCCGATGTCCGCCGCAAGCGTGCGGATGTAGGTGCCCTTGCTGCACGCCACTTCGATTTCGAATTGGTCTCCTCCAAAGGAAAGCAGCCGCAGTTCATGGATGGTCACTCGGCGCGGCGGCCGTTCCAGCTCGATGCCCTGCCGGGCGTATTCGTAAAGGGGCTTGCCGTCGCGCTTCAGGGCCGAGTACATGGGCGGCACCTGCTCTATCTCGCCGGTGAATTGAACAAGCGCCTCCCGTACCCGTGCCTGGGAGACCTCGACGGGCCGGGTTTCCAGCACGCCCCCTTCGGCATCCGCGGTATCGGTGGTCACGCCGAGCCGCACCGCGGCCCGGTAGGTCTTGTCGGCGTCGAGCAGCATGCCGGCGAATTTCGTCGCTCTTCCGAAGCACAGCAGCAGAAGCCCTGTGGCCATGGGATCGAGCGTGCCGGTATGTCCGGCCTTGGCGGCGTTGAACAGCCACTTCGTCCGTTGCAGGGCCGCGTTGGATGAAGCGCCCGCGGGCTTGTCGAGCAACAGCACGCCGTCGATTCGGCGTTTCGGAGCGCTTCGGGGCTTGTTCACTCGTGACGGTCGGACCTGACGGCCTCGTCGATCAGGTTGGACAGGTAGGTGCCGCGCTCGATCGAGGCGTCATAGACGAAATGGAGCTCCGGGGTATGGTGGATGCGCACGCGCCGGCCAAGTTCGCGGCGCAGGAAGCCAGCAGCATGGGCCAGGCCGCGCGCCACCTCATCGTCTTTCTCGTGCCCGGCGAGTGAAGTGTAGAACACCTTGGCATGCGTGTAGTCCGGGCTGATCTCGACGCCGGTGATCGTCACCAGCGGCAGCAAGTGCGCGACGCGCGGGTCCTTCACCTCGCGCAGCAGTGCGGAAAGGTCGCGGTGGATCTGCTCGACGACCCGGCTGGCGCGGGAAAACTCCTTTGGCATCGTTACAGGCTGCGGGCGACTTCCTGGATCTCGAACACTTCCAGCTGATCGCCTTCCTGGATGTCGTTGAAGTTCTTCAGGTTGAGGCCGCACTCGAAGCCTTCCCTGACTTCGCGCGCGTCGTCCTTGAAGCGTTTGAGCGACTCGAGTTCGCCGGTATGGAGCACCACGTTGTTGCGCAGCAGGCGCACCGAGGAATTGCGTCTGACCATCCCGGAGGTCACCATGCAACCCGCCACGGCGCCCACCTTGGAGATGCGGAATACCTGCCGGATTTCCACCTGTCCGATGACGATTTCCTTCTTCTCGGGCGCCAGCATGCCGGACATCGCCGCCTTCACCTCATCCACGGCCTCATAGATGATATTGTAGTAGCGGATGTCGACGCCGAAGTTCTCGGCGGCCTTGCGCGCGCCCGCGTCGGCGCGGGTATTGAAGCCGATGATGACGGCCTTCGACGCCTGCGCGAGGTTCACGTCGGATTCCGTGATGCCGCCGACCGCCGCATGCACCACCTGCACCTTGACCTCGTCGGTCGACAGCTTGGCCAGCGATTGCGCCAGCGCTTCCTGCGAACCCTGCACGTCGGCCTTGATGATCAACGGCAAGGATTTGACCTCGCCCTCGGCCATCTGCTCGAACATGTTTTCCAGCTTGGCCGCCTGCTGCTTGGCCAGACGGACGTCGCGGAACTTGCCCTGGCGGAACAGCGCGATCTCGCGCGCCTTTTTCTCGTCGATCAGCGCCATCGCCTCATCGCCGGCCGCCGGCACGTCGGACAGGCCCTGGATCTCGACCGGAATCGAGGGGCCGGCCTCGTCGATGGATTTCCCGTTTTCGTCGAGCATGGCGCGCACGCGGCCAAACACCTGGCCGGCCAGCAGCACGTCGCCGCGCTTCAGGGTACCGGATTGGACCAGCATGGTCGCCACCGGGCCCTTGCCCTTGTCGAGGCGCGCCTCGATGATGAGGCCCTTGGCAGGCACGTTCTTCGCCGCCTTGAGTTCCAGCACCTCGGCCTGCAACAGCACGTTCTCCAGCAGGTCGTCGATGCCCGTGCCCTTCTTGGCTGAAACCTGGATGAAGGGCGAATCGCCGCCGTATTCCTCGGGCACCACGCCCTCGGCCACCAGTTCCTGGCGGACGCGGTCCGGGTTGGCGTCCGGCTTGTCGATCTTGTTCACCGCGACCACCAGCGGCACACCGGCCGCCTTGGCGTGGTGGATCGCCTCGCGGGTCTGCGGCATGACGCCGTCGTCGGCCGCCACCACCAGGATGACGAGGTCGGTGGCTTTCGCGCCGCGGGCGCGCATCGCCGTGAATGCCTCATGGCCCGGCGTGTCAAGGAAGGTGACCATGCCGCGCGGCGTCTCGACGTGGTACGCGCCGATGTGCTGGGTGATGCCGCCCGCCTCGCCCGCCGCCACCTTGGCGCGGCGGATATAGTCGAGCAGCGAGGTCTTGCCGTGGTCGACGTGGCCCATGACCGTCACCACCGGGGCGCGCGGCTCAAGCGCCACGTCCTTGTGTTCGGCGGCCTCCTCCTCGAGGAAGGCGTCGGGATCGTCGAGCTTGGCGGCATGCGCCTTGTGGCCCATCTCCTCGACGATGATCATCGCCGTTTCCTGATCGAGCGGCTGGTTGATGGTCACCATCATGCCCATCTTCATCAGAATCTTGATGACCTCGGCGGCCTTGACCGACATCTTGTGCGCCAGCTCGGCCACCGTGATGGTCTCGGGCACATGCACCTCGCGCACGACGGCCTCGACCGCCGCCGGCGCGGCATGGGCATCCTCGCCGTGATTGCCGTGCCGTCCGTGCCGTCCGCGGGGACCGCCGCGCCAGCCGCCGGCGCCGCCGCCGGCATCGCCACGGGTCTTGATGCCCCGCTTCTTGGCCGCATCGTCCTTCCAGGCGGTCGCGGGCTTGGCCTTCTTGGCACCTTTCTTCGCTTCCTCGCCAGGCTTTGCCGCAGGCTTGTGCAGCGTGCCGCTGACGCCAGCCGCGGCCGGCTCCGCCTTCGCCTGCCCGGCGGCGGCCTTCTGCGCCACCTCCGCCTGCTGCTGCGCCATGCGCGCCTCCGCCTCTGCCTTGGCCCTGGCCTCGCGCTCCTGCTTTTCCTTGAGTTCGGCCGCCTGGATCGCCGCCAGCTCGGCCTGCCGCCGGGCCTCGGCCTGGCGCAACGCGCTCTGTTCCTCGTTGATGACGGGCTCCGCGGCCGGCGCCGGCGCCGATGTTGGGGCGGGCGGAGCGGCGGCAGCAGCCGCCTCCGCCGCCAGCTCGGCCGGGTCGCGCTTGACGAAGACGCGCTTTTTGCGCACTTCCACCTGGATGGTGCGGGACTTGCCCGTCGAATCCGCCGACTTGATCTCCGATGTCTGCTTGCGCGTCAGCGTGATCTTGGCCTTGGGCGCCGTTTCGCCGTGCGCCTTGCGCAGGTAGTCGAGCAGGCGGGTCTTGTCCTGCTCGGTCAGGGTGTCGTTGGCTGCCTGCTTGGCCACGCCGGCCTTGGCCAGCTGCTCCAGCAGGGCCATGGCCGGCATCTTAAGCTCGGTCGCAAATTGGGTAACGCTCATCTGGGCCATAATCAAGCCTCCGGTTGCTCTTCCGCAAACCAGTGGGCGCGGGCGGTGGTGATCAGGACACGGGCGGCAGCCTCGTCGATGCCGGTCATTTCGACCAGTTCATCCACCGACAGGTCGGCCAGGTCGTCGCGGGTGAAAACCTTGTGGCGGGACAGGTTGGCGGCCAGTCCCTTGTCCATGCCCGGAAGGGCGAGTAAATCGTCGGCGACCTTTTGCAGAGCCTCCTCGTCGACGATCGCTTCGGTCAGCAGGACGTTGCGCGCGCGATCACGAAGCTCGTTGACCGTCGTCTCGTCGAAGGCGTCGATCTCCAGCATTTCAGTGAGAGGCACGTAGGCGATCTCCTCCAGCGTCGAGAAGCCTTCCTGGATCAGGATGTCGGCCACCTCCTCGTCCACGTCCAGCTTTTCCATAAACAGGCCACGGATGGCGAACGTCTCGGTTTCCTGCTTCTGCTGCGATTCCTCGACGGTCATCAGGTTGATGGTCCAGCCGGTCAGTTCCGAGGCCAAGCGCACGTTCTGGCCACTGCGGCCGATGGCGATGGCCAGGTTGGCCTCGTCCACCACCACGTCCATGCTGTGCTTTTCCTCGTCCACCACGATGGACGACACCTCGGCCGGCGCCAGGGCACCGATGACGAACTGCGCCGGATCTGCGGACCACAGCACGATGTCGACGCGCTCGCCGGCCAGCTCGTTGGTCACCGCGGTCACGCGCGAACCGCGCATGCCCACGCAGGTGCCGATCGGGTCGACGCGCGGATCGTTGGACTTGACGGCGATCTTGGCGCGCACGCCGGGGTCGCGGGCGGCGGACTTGATCTCCAGCAGGCCGTTCTCAATCTCCGGCACCTCCAGTTCAAAGAGCTTCATGATGAATTCGGGCGCCGTGCGCGAGAGGATCAGTTGCGGGCCGCGCGCGGCGCGGTCGATCTTCTTCAGCCAGGCGCGCACGCGGTCGCCGGGGCGCAGGTTCTCCTTCGGGATCATCTGGTCGCGCGGCAGCAGCGCCTCGATGCGGCCGGCCTCGACGATGGCGTTGCCCTTCTCCATGCGCTTGATCTGTCCGGTGACCAAGTGTTCCTTGCGTTCCAGGAAGTCGTTCAGCACCTGCTCGCGCTCGGCGTCGCGGATCTTCTGAAGGATCACCTGCTTGGCCGCCTGGGCGCCGATGCGGCCGAAGTCGATGGGCTCCAGGCTCTCCTCGATATAGTCCTCGAGGGCCACATCGGCCACCTGCTGCTGGGCATCGGCCAGGCCGATCTGCTGCTCCGGGTTCTCGACCATGTCGTCGGGCACCACCAGCCAGCGGCGGAAGGATTCGAAAGACCCGGTGTTGCGGTCGATCTCGACGCGCACGTCGGCCTCGTCGTTGATGCGCTTCTTGGTGGCGGACGCCAGCGCCAGTTCCAGGGCGGCGAACACGATATCCTTGTCCACGTTCTTCTCGCGGGCCAGGGCATCCACCAGCAACAGCAATTCGCGGCTCATTTCAACTCCTCCAGAATCTCAATATTTGGGCACCAGACGCGCCTTGTCGATCGCGTCCGCGGCAATCAGATATTCGGCCTCGCCGACCCGCAGCACCACCTGGCCGTCGCGCACGCCGATCACGCCCTTGAAATTGCGCTGATTGCCGATCGGCAACCGCAATTTGACCTGGGCTTCCTGCCCGGCGAAGCGTTCGAAGTCGGCCAGCTTCGTGAGCGGACGGTCGAGGCCGGGCGACGACACCTCCAGGCGGTCGTAATCGACGTTCTCGACGGCGAACAGGCGCGTCAGGTGATGGCTCACCGCCGCGCAGTCGTCGATCGTCACACGCCCGGCATGGTCGGCGCTGTCGATGAAGACGCGCAGCAGACGGGCGCGCGGACTCGTCTCGAAATCGACGAGCTCGTAGCCGAGGCCGGTGACGGCCTGTTCGATCAGTGCTGCCGGTTGCGCCATTTGCGTTGATTGCCGCGCCACAAATAAAAAATGGGCAGACCGCCCATTTCAGTTCAAACCGCTCCGAACCCCACCGGGGCCGGTACCCACCAAAAGCGCGCGGATTATAGCAGGATCAGGACCCCCTATGCAATCGGGAACAGGGCTTCAAAGAGACTTCAGCAATGCCTCGATCTCCTGCGGCGGCAACTCCCGCCACTGGCCCCGCTTCAGGCTCGACGGCAGCGTGACCGGGCCGTAGCGCACCCGCATCAGGCGGCTGACGGTGAGGCCGACGGCCTCGAACATGCGGCGCACTTCCCGGTTGCGGCCCTCGGTCAGCGTCACGTTGTACCAGCGGTTGGCGCCCTCCCCGCCCGCCGCCACGATGCGCTCGAAGCGGGCCAGGCCGTCTTCCAGCTCGATGCCGGCGGTCAGTCGCGCGAGCGCCGCCTCGTCCGGTTCGCCGAGCACGCGCACGGCGTACTCGCGCTCCAGCTCGTAGCGGGGATGCATCAGACGGTTGGCGAGTTCGCCGCCGCTGGTGAAGAGCAGCAGGCCGCAGGAGTTGAAGTCGAGGCGGCCGATGGCGATCCAGCGGCCGCCGTGGATGCGCGGCAGCCGGTCGAAGACGCTCGGACGCCCGCTCGGATCGTCACGGGAGACGATTTCGCCTTCGGGCTTGTGGTAGAGCAGCACCCGCGGCAAGCGGGCGTCCCCGGTCTTCATCTGCACCAGACGGCCATTGACCTTGACCTTGTCGCCGGGGCCGATGCGCTGGCCGACATGGGCCGGCTCGCCGTTCACGCTGACGCGGCCTTCGGCGATCCACGTCTCGATTTCGCGGCGCGCGCCTTGGCCGGCGTCCGCCAGGGCCTTCTGGAGCTTGACCGTTTCCACCGGCTCGGCCGGGCGAGAGGGAGCCGGGGCTGCCGGCCGCCCTGCGGTTCCCCGGTCAGGCTTGCTCGGCGGACGCAGCGGGCTGTTCTTGCGGCGCGGGCGCGGCGTCGGTTTCTGTCGGGGGTTCGGCAAGATCCATCACCTTTTCGATTTCGGTCAGCGGGGGAAGTTCGGAGATGCTCCTCAGACCGAGATCGTCGAGGAACTTCCGGGTCGTGGCATGCAGCGCCGGCCGTCCGGGCGCATCCCGGTGGCCGACGACGTCGATCCAGCCGCGCGCCTCCAGGGTTTTCAGCACGTTGGGGGATACCGCGACGCCGCGGACGTCCTCGATGTCGCCGCGCGTCACCGGCTGGCGGTAGGCGATGATGGCCAGGGTTTCCATGGCGGCGCGCGAATAGCGGGGCGGGCGCTCGTTCCTGAGCCGGTCGAGGAAACCCTGGTATTCCGGCCGCGTGCGGAAACGCCAGCCGGATGCAAGTTGCACCAGCTCGACGCCGCGGCCGGCCCAGTCGCGGCGCAGATCGTCGAGCAGCGCGCGCCAGGTGTCGTCGTCGAATGGGTCGTCGAAGAGCTTCTTCAGCTCCGAAAGCGGCATGGGCTCACCCGCCGCCAGCAGGGCCGCCTCGAGGACGATCTTGAAATCTTCAGGCTTGTAGAGCTGGATCATCGCCGGTCTTTACATAAATGGGAGCCAGGGCCTCGTTCTGGGTGATCTCGATCAGGCTTTCGCGGGCCAGTTCCAGGATGGCGAGAAAGCTCACCACCAGGCTGGCCACGCCGGCCGCCACGTCGAACAGGTCTTCGAACACCACGTAGCCGCGTCCCTGGAGACGACGCAGGATGATGCCCATGTGCTCGCGCACCGACAGTTCCTCGCGCCGGACCTTGTGGTGCTGCTTGACCCGCGCCTGCTTCATGAGGGACAGCCACGCCACTTGCAGGTCGTGCAGGCTGACTTCCGGCAGGCGCTCGGTCACCTGGTCGTCGATCCAGACCGTCAGCCATTCGTAGTCGCGATTCGCCTGCGGCAACTCGTCCAGTTTGGCGGCGGCGAGTTTCATGCGCTCGTATTCGATCAGGCGGCGCACCAGCTCGGCTCGCGGATCCTCCGGCTCGCCTGTTTCGGCCCTGGGCGGGCGCGGCAGCAGCATGCGCGACTTGATCTCCAGCAGCATGGCCGCCATCAGGAGGTATTCCGCCGCCAGTTCCAGGTTGCTCCGGCGCATGGCCTCGACGTATTCCAGGTACTGCGCGGTCAGCGGCGCCATCGGGATGTCGAGGATGCTGATGTTGGCCTTGCGGATCAGGTAGAGGAGCAGGTCGAGCGGCCCCTCGAAGGCGTCGAGATAGACTTCCAGCGCGTCCGGCGGGATGTATAGATCCCGCGGCATCTCCGGCATCGGTTCGCCGTATACCCTGGGCTGGTGCGCGACCGCGGCTTCGATCACTTGTAGTCCAGTCCGATGGCCTCGCGCACGTCGCGCATGGTTTCCTGGGCCAGCTTGCGGGCGCTCTCGCAGCCGTCGGCGATGATGTTCCTGACCAGCTGAGGGTCTTCCTCGTACATGCGCGCACGCTCGCGCATGGGCTCCTGCTCCTTCAGCACGCCCTCGATGACCGGCTGCTTGCACTCGATGCAGCCGATGCCGGCCGACCGGCAGCCGGCCTGCACCCACTGCCTCACCGCGTCGTCCGAGTAGATGAGGTGGAACTGCCAGACCGGGCACTTGTCCGGGTCGCCCGGATCGGTGCGCCGCACGCGCGCGGGATCGGTCTGCATGGTGCGGATCTTCTTCGTGACCGACTCGGCATCCTCGCGCAGGGCGATGGTGTTGCCGTAGGACTTGGACATCTTCTGGCCGTCGAGGCCGGGCATGCGCGAGGCGTGGGTGAGCAGGGCCTCCGGCTCGGCGAGGATCATCTTGCCGCTTCCCTCCAGGTAGCCGAAGAGCCGCTCGCGGTCGCCGTGCGACAGGTTCTGCACCTCGTCGAGCAGGGCGTGGGCCTGCTCCAGCGCATCCTCCTCCCCTCGCTCCTGGAAGCGGGTGCGCAGCTCGCCATAGAGCTTGGCGCGCTTGCTGCCGAGCTTCTTCACCGATTCCTTCGCCTTCTCCTCGAAGCCGGGCTCGCGGCCGTAGAGATGGTTGAAGCGGCGCGCGATCTCGCGCGTGAACTCGATGTGCGGCACCTGGTCCTCGCCCACCGGCACCTTGTCGGCGCGGTAGATCAGGATGTCCGCGGCCTGGAGCAGCGGGTAGCCGAGGAAGCCGTAGGTGGCGAGGTCCTTGTGGGTCAGCTTTTCCTGCTGGTCCTTGTAGGTCGGCACGCGCTCCAGCCAGCCCAGCGGCGTCATCATCGACAGCAGGAGGTGCAGCTCGGCGTGCTCCGGCACCCTGGACTGTATGAAGATCGTGGCCTGTGAAGGGTCGACGCCGGCCGCCAGCCAGTCGATGACCATGTCCATCGCGCTCTGGGTGATCGTGCCGGGCTCGTCGTAGGCTGTCGTCAGCGCGTGCCAGTCGGCGACGAAGAACAGGCACGGATATTCGTGCTGGAGCCTGATCCAGTTGGCGAGCACGCCATGGTAGTGGCCGAGGTGGAGGCGCCCCGTGGGGCGCATGCCGGAGAGGACTTTTTCAGCGAACATCGTCTAGTAGTGAAAACGAAAGATGGCAGCGATCAGGAACCGTACCATGCCGATGACGGGTCCGAGCATGGCGCCCAGTATCCCGGTAAACAGCAGGACCAGCAGTATCGGGAACCCCCACGGCTCGATGCGGGCGAACTTCCACGCCAGGCGATGCGGCAGCAGGCTGACCGCGATGCGCCCGCCATCCAGGGGGGGGATGGGCAGGAGGTTCAGGCACATCAGAACGAGGTTCACGTCGACGCCGATGTCCGCCATCCTCGCCAGGGGCAGGCTGTAGGCGTTGTCCGGCAGGGTCCCGGCAAGCTTCAGCAGCGCGGCCCAGCCCAGCGCCATGGCCAGGTTGACGCCCGGCCCGGCCGCCGCCACCCAGAACATGTCCTGCTTCGGATTGCGCAGCCGGCCGAAATCGACGGGGACCGGCTTGGCCCAGCCGAACAGAAAATTTCCTGCGGAGAGCAGCAGGATCATCGCCGGCACGATAACCGTCCCCACCGGGTCGACATGGCGAATGGGGTTCAGGCTGATGCGCCCCGCCTGCCAGGCCGTCAGGTCGCCGAAGTGGCGCGCCGCATAGCCGTGCGCGGCTTCGTGGAGGGTGATCGCGAAAATCACCGGCAGTGCGGCGATCGCCAGCGTCTGGATGATGCTGTCCATGGGAGGCGGGGATTCTACTCCAGGCCGAAGGGCTGCAAGGGCCCGCGCCCCGCGCGCACCAGTTCCGGCGTGCCTCCGGCCAGGTTGATGACCGTCGTCATTTCCGCGCCGCAGGGGCCGGCGTCGATGATGAGGTCGACCTGCTTCTCAAGACGGTCGCGGATTTCCTGGGCGTCGCACAGGGGCGCCTCCTCGCCCGGCAGGATCAGGGTCGAGGTCAGGAGCGGCCCGTCGAGGGCCTCCAGCAGCGCCAGCACCAGCGGATGGTCGGGAACGCGCAGGCCGATGGTCTTGCGCTTCGGGTGCAGCACCCGGCGCGGCAGTTCCTTGGTGCCCTCCAGGATGAAGGTATAGCTGCCCGGCGTCGTGGCCTTCAGCAGGCGGTACTGGGCGTTATCCACGCGCGCATAGATGGCGATCTCGGAAAGGTCGCGGCACATCAGCGTAAAGTGGTGGCGCTCGTCCACGCCCCGGATGCGGCGGATGCGGTCCAGCAGGTCGGCGTCGCCCAGGCGCCCGCCCAGGGCGCAGGCCGAATCGGTGGGAAAGGCCGCCAGCCCGCCCTCGCGGATGAGCTCCGCCGCCTGGCCGATCAGCCGTGGCTGGGGATGTTCCGGATGGACGAAAAAAATTTGTGCCATTTCAGGCCAGCCGGTTCCAGATGGGTTCGATATCCTCCGGCAGATCCGGCAGCCTACCCAGATCGATCCAGCTTTCGCCGGGGCCGTGGAAATCGGAGCCGCGCGAGGCCAGGAATCCGTACTTTCTGGCTACACGGGCATATTCGCGCATCTCGTCTTCGCTGCTGGAACCGCTCAACACTTCGATGCCCTCGCCGCCGAGTTCCTTGAACGCCCTGAACACCTTGTGCAGTTCCGCCTTCGAGAGCCGATAGCGGCCGGGATGGGCGATCACCGCCAGGCCGCCGGCGCCGCGAATCCAGCCCAGTACGTCCTCCAGCGTCGCCCAGGGATGGGCGACATAGCCGGGCTTGCCCTTGGCCAGCCACGAATCGAATACCGTGCCCGCATCTTTCGCATGCCCAAGCTCGACGATGTAGCGGGCGAAGTGGGAACGGCTGATCAGGGCCGGATTGCCGGCGTATTTGAGGGCGCCCTCGTAGGCGCCGTGGACGCCCACCTTGTCCAGCTCCGCCGCCATGCGCATGGCGCGGGAATCGCGCCCACCGCGCACCCGGGCAAGGCCGGCCACCAGACCCTCATGCCGCGGATCGAACCCCAGCCCGACGACATGCACCGTCTGGTCATCACCCCATGAAACCGAGATTTCGACGCCATCGACGAAGCGCAACCCCAGACGTTCAGACTCCGCGCGCGCCTCCGGAAGGCCGGCCAGTTCGTCGTGATCGGTCAGCGCCAGCAGCTCGACGCCGTTGGCGTGGGCGCGCCGCACCAGTTCCGCGGGCGCAAGCAATCCATCGGAGGCCGTCGAATGGCAATGCAAATCGGCATTCAGGGGTTTCATGCCCCGATTCTATCAGGGCAGTCCCGGTAATACCGCGCGGGCATTGGCGGAAGTGGCGGCGGCAACCGCCTCCGCCGACATTCCCCGCAACTGCGCCAGCACGGCGGCGATGCGCGGCAACTCGGCCGGCTCGTTGCGCCCACGATCCAGCCACTCGGGCGGGATATCGGGCGCGTCGGTCTCCATGACGATGCTGGAAAGCGGCAGCGTGGCGGCGAGTTCCCGCAGCCGCGTGGCGCGCGGATGGGTCATGGCGCCACCGAAGCCCAGCCTGAAGCCGAGCCTGATGAATTCCTCCGCCTGCTGGCGGCTGCCGTTGAATGCGTGGGCGATGCCGCCGGGCACGCGGATGCGGCGCAGTTCCCGCAGGATGGCATCGACGGCGCGGCGCACATGGAGCAGCACGGGCAGGTCCAGGTCGCACGCGATCTTCAGTTGCTCCGAAAACCAGAACCGCTGGCTGGCCTCGTCACGGGGCTCGACGAAGAAATCGAGTCCGATCTCGCCGACGGCCACGGCCGGGGAGCAAAGCAATGTTTCACGCAGCGTGTCGATGTCCCCTTCTCGGGCGCGATCGACGAACATCGGGTGAATGCCGTAGGCCGGTCGGCATTGCGGAAACTCGCGGCAGACGCTGGCCACCGCCCCGAAGTTCGCGCGTTCGACCGCGGGAACCACCATGACCTCCACCCCCGCGGCGACCGCCCGCGCCACCACCGCGTCGCGGTCATCGTCAAACTCCGCGGCGTCGAGGTGGCAGTGGGTGTCAATCCACCTCATCAATCCAGGCTTGCTGGATGGCTTCGAGGATCTTCTCGCCGCAACGCTTCGGATCGTCGTCGAAGCCCGGCAGGGCCTGCACCCAGGTCATCAGGTCGACGAAGTTGATCCGGGCCGGGTCCATTCCCGGATGGGCCTCGGCGAGTTCGATGGCGATGTCGTTGACGTCCGTCCATTTCATTTGCGCTTACCCCCGCCTTCCTTCGCCATGTTGATGGTGTATCTCGGAATCTCGACCACTAGCGGCGTCTCGCCGACGAGGGCCTGGCACGAGAGGCGCGAGACGGGCGTGAGGCCCCACGCCTTGTCGAGCAGGTCTTCCTCCACCTCCCCGGCCGGTTCCAGCGAATCGAAGCCCTCGCGGATGACGACATGGCAGGTGGTGCAGGCGCAGGACTTCTCGCAGGCGTGCTCGATCTCGATGTCGCTCTCCAGCAGGGCGTCGCAGATCGACTGGCCCGCGGGCGCCTCGATCACGGCACCCTCCGGGCACAGTTCCGCATGGGGCAGGACGATGATCCGGGTCATGAGTCGATATCCTCCAGCTTCTTGCCCGAGAGCGCCCGCTTGACGCTCTCGTTCATGCGCCGGGCGGCGAACTCGCCCGTGCCCTTGTTGAGGGCGTCCATGGCGGCGTCGATGGCACGGCGGTCGTCGCCCATCATCACGGCCTGGAGTCGCGCGACCAGCGCATCGACATGGGCGTGCTCCGTTCCGGACAGGAGCTCCCCGTCCTCGCGCAGCGCCGACTGCACGGCCTCGATGAGCCGCTGGGCCTCGACCTGCGCCTCGCGCAGGGCGCGGCGGAATGCGTCGTCGGCGGCGTGGCTGAAGCCGTCCTTGAGCATGGCGGCGATTTCGTCGTCCGTCAGACCGTAGGAGGGCTTCACCTCGATGCGGGCCTCGTGGCCGGTGGCCTGCTCGCGCGCGGTGACGGAGAGAAGCCCGTCGGCGTCGACCTGGAAGGTGACCCGGATGCGCGCAGCGCCCGCCACCATGGGCGGGATTCCGTGCAGCTCGAAACGCGCGAGGCTGCGGCAGTCGGACACCAGCTCGCGCTCGCCCTGGACGACATGGACAGCCATGGCCGTCTGGCCGTCCTTGAAGGTGGTGAAGTCCTGGGCGCGCGCCACCGGGATCGTCGAATTGCGCGGGATGATCTTCTCGGTCAGGCCGCCCATGGTCTCGATGCCCAGGGACAGGGGAATCACGTCCAGCAGCAGCCAGTCGTCGCCGGTGGCCCGGTTGCCGGCCAGCAGGTTGGCCTGCGTCGCGGCGCCCAGCGCCACCACCCTGTCCGGGTCGAGGTTGTTGAGCGGCTCCTGGCCGAAGAATCCGCCGACGGCCTTCTGTATCTGGGGCATGCGGGTGGCGCCGCCGACCATCACCACGCCCTTCACCTCTTCCGGCGACAGGCCGGCGTCGCGCAGCGCCTTCCTCGTCGGACCGAGCGTCTTCTGCACCAGGGTCCGGGTGATCTCCGTGAAAACCTCGGTGGTGAGGCGCAGGTCGACGAACTCGCCGGTGGACAGCCGCGCCGTGATCGGCGCCTCGCCGTGCAGCGTCAGGTACTCCTTGGCCTCCCGCGCCCGGGTCAGCAGCAGCCGGGCATCGCCGTGCGACAGGGGCGAAAGCTTCGCCTGCTCGATGACCCAGCAGAACACCCGGTGGTCGAAATCGTCGCCGCCCAGGGCCGAATCGCCGCCCGTGGACAGCACCTGGAAGACGCCCTTGGCCAGCTTGAGGATGGAAATGTCGAAGGTGCCGCCGCCCAGGTCATACACCGCGTAGATGCCCTCGGCGCCATTGTCGAGGCCGTAGGCGATGGCCGCCGCCGTCGGCTCGTTCAGCAGGCGCAGCACGTTGATGCCCGCCAGGCGCGCGGCGTCCTTGGTGGCTTGGCGCTGGGCGTCGTCGAAATAGGCGGGCACCGTGATCACCGCGCCGGTGAGCTGCCCGCCCAGCGCGGCTTCCGCGCGCATCCGCAAGGCCCTGAGGATGTCGGCCGACACCTCGACGGGCGACTTGACGCCCTGTGCGGTGCGCAGCCTGACCATGCCCTCGCCCTCGACGAAGTCATAGGGCATGGCCTCGATGTGGGCGATGTCGCCGAGGCCGCGCCCCATGAACCGCTTGACCGAAACGATCGTGTTGCGGGGATCGATCGATTGCCTGGCCTGGGCATCGAAGCCGACATCGACGGCGCCGCCCTCGCTCAATGGCCCGTAATGGACGACCGAGGGGAGCAGCGGCCGGCCCAGCTCGTCGCTGAGCACCACCGACAGGCCGCTCCTGACCGTGGCCACGAGGGAATTGGTGGTGCCCAGGTCGATGCCGACGGCCAGGCGGTGCTCGTGAGGCGCCGCGGACTCGCCGGGCTCTGAGATTTGCAGCAATGCCATGAATGAAAGTGTCCTATGCCCCGACCGCGTCGAGGGCCTCGTCTATTTCGTGGAGAAGTTTTTCCTGGAACATGAGCGCGCGCACGATTCCGGCGGCACGCGCGTCATCGCGGCGCTCGTCGATGGCGGCGGCCAGTTCGGCGTGCTGGCCGGCGATTTCCTTCTTCATGCGGCGACGAAGGCGGCCGAGTTCGTCGGCGTCGCCGCCGGCGCGCGCCTCGGCCACGGCCTCGCGCAGTTCCATCTGCGCCATCAGGAAATCGGCCGGCATGGCGGTGTTGCACTCGATTTCGGGATCGTGGCCCCGAAGCCGCAACAGGTACTCGGCGCGCTTCCCCGGATTCTTGAGGGTGAGATAGGCCTCGTTCACCCGGCTCGCCCACTGCATCGCCCGCCGGCGGTCCGTCTCGGTCAAATGCGCGTGCTTGTCCGGATGCACCTGCGCCTGCACGTCCTGGTAGCGGCGTTCGAGATCCGGCGCGTCGATTTCCTGCCGGCGCGGCAGGCCGAAGAGCGAGAAATGGTCCTGCGTGAAGTCCATCAGACGTTGAAGCTCTCGCCGCAGCCACACTGGTCCTTGACGTTCGGGTTGTTGAACTTGAAGCCCTCGCTCAACCCCTCCTTCGTGTAGTCAAGCTCGGTGCCGTCGATGTAGGGCAAGCTGCGCGGATCGACCACCACCTTGAGGCCGCGGCTCTCGAACACCACGTCCTCGGCCTCGGCCGCGTCGGCGAACTCCAGCTTGTAGGCCATGCCGGAGCAGCCGGAAGTCTTCACCCCCAGCCGGATGCCGATGCCCTTGCCGCGCTTCGCAAGGAAGTTGGACACATGCTTCGCGGCGCCTTCCGTCAATGTGATGGCCATGTCAGGCTCCCTGTTTCTTCTTGAAATCGGCCACGGCCGCCTTGATGGCGTCCTCGGCCAGGATGGAACAATGGATCTTCACCGGCGGCAGCGCCAGCTCCTCGGCGATCTGCGTGTTCTTGATCTCGAGGGCCTGATCCACCGTCTTGCCCTTGACCCATTCGGTGACGAGCGAGGAAGACGCGATGGCCGAGCCGCAGCCGTAGGTCTTGAACTTCGCGTCCTCGATGACGCCCTCCTTGTTGACCTTGATCTGGAGCTTCATGACGTCGCCGCAGGCCGGCGCCCCCACCATCCCGGTGCCGACGCCCTTATCCTCCTTGTCGAAGGAGCCGACGTTGCGGGGGTTTTCGTAGTGTTCGATGACCTTGGTGCTGTACGACATGGTTGTTTCTCCTGCGAAATCAGTGGGCGGCCCACTGCACGGTGTTCAGATCGATGCCCTCTTTGTACATGTCCCACAGCGGCGACAGCTCGCGCAGCCTGGCGATCTTGTCGTGCAGCAGCTTCACGGTGAAGTCGATTTCCTCTTCCGTCGTGAAGCGGCCGAGCGTGAAGCGGATGGAGCTGTGCGCAAGCTCGTCGGGGCGACCCAGGGCGCGCAGCACGTAGGAGGGTTCCAGGCTCGCCGAGGTGCAGGCGGAGCCGGAGGAGACGGCGATGTCCTTGATCGCCATCATCAGGGACTCGCCCTCCACATAGGCAAAGCTGATGTTGAGGTTGTGCGGCACGCGCCGGTCGAGGTCGCCGTTCACGTAGACCGCCTCGATGTCGGAGATCCCCTTCAGCAGCCGGTCTCGAAGGCTCCGGATGCGCTCGTTCTCTGCGACCATTTCCTCGCGGGCGATGCGGAAGGCCTCGCCCATGCCGGCGATCTGGTGGGTGGCCAGCGTGCCGGAACGGAAGCCCCGCTCGTGGCCGCCGCCGTGCATCTGCGCCTCCAGGCGGATGCGCGGCTTGCGCCGCACGTAGAGCGCGCCGATGCCCTTGGGACCGTAGGTCTTGTGTGCGGAAAACGACATCAGGTCGACCTTGAGCTTTGCCAAGTCGATGGGCATCTTGCCCGTGGCCTGCGCCGCGTCGACGTGGAAGATCGTGCCGTTGGCGCGGCACAGCTCGCCCAGTTCGGCGATGGGCTGGATGACGCCGATCTCGTTGTTGACGGCCATCACCGAAGCCACCACCGTGTCCTTGCGCAGGGCGGCCTTGAACTGGTCTAAGGTGACCAGCCCGTTTTCATTGGGGGTGAGGTAGGTGACCTCGAACCCCTGCCGTTCGAGTTCCTTGCAGGTGTCCAGCACCGCCTTGTGCTCGGTGACCACCGTGATGATGTGCCTGCCCTTGGTGCCGGCGTAGAAATGCGCCGCGCCCTTGAGGGCGAGGTTGTTGGACTCGGTCGCGCCGGAAGTCCAGATGATTTCCTTCGGGTCGGCATTGACCAGGGCCGCCACTTGCTCGCGGGCCTCTTCCACGGCCTTCTCGGCCTCCCATCCGAAGGGATGCGAACGCGAGGCCGGGTTGCCGAATTTTTCGACGAGGTAGGGGATCATCTTCTCGGCCACGCGCGGATCGACCGGCGTGGTGGCGGAATAGTCGAGGTAGATCGGTAACTTCACGATGTCTCCAATGCCGTCAGGCTTGTCAGTTGCGAAAGGGTTGCATGCAGGGTAAGCAAGAAGTCTTCCACCTGCGCCGGGGTATTGTCCGCACCCAGGCTCACGCGCACGGCGCCCCGCGCCAGGCCGGGCTCGACGCCCATGGCCGTGAGCACGTGGGAGGGTTCGGGATTGGCGCTCGAACAGGCGGCGCCGCTGGCGATGGCGAAGCCGGCGCGGTCGAGCTTGCCGACGAGCGTCTCGCCGTCGATGCCGGGTAGCGCGAAGCAGGTGGTGTTGGGCAGGCGCGGGGCGCCCGCGCCGAAGATGACGGCGGCGGCGCCCGCGTCGGCCAGGCCGCGCTCCAGCGCGTCGCGCAGGCGGGAAAGCCGCGCGGCCGTCCCGTCGAGCCCCGACACGGCCAGCTCGCAGGCGACGCCGAAGCCGACGATGGCGGGCACGTTTTCCGTGCCGGCGCGCAGTCCGCGCTCGTGGCCGCCGCCGGCGATCAGCGGCGCCAGTTCGACGCGCTTGTCGACCACCAGCGCGCCGACGCCCTTGGGGCCGCCGAGCTTGTGGGCGGAAACGCTCAAGGCATGGACGCCCCGCTCGTTGAGGCCGCGGAAATCGACGGGCAGCTTGCCCAACGCCTGGACGGCGTCGGTATGGAACCAGGCGCGGGAAGATCTCGCCGCCTCGGCCAGGCCGGCGACATCCTGGATCACGCCGGTCTCGTTGTTGGCCAGCATCACCGACACCAGCGACGGGCGCTCGGCCATGGCCGCGGCAAAGTCAGCCGCGTCGACACGGCCCTCGGCGTCCACGGCGATTTCGCGCCGCCGCCAGCCCTGCCGGGCCAGCTGCCGCGCCGGCTCGCGCACGCCGGGATGTTCGATGGCCGGGAGGGCGATCGTGCCCGGCGGCAGGCAGGCCGCCGCGCCCTTGATGAACAGGTTGTCGGCTTCCGAACCGCCGCCGGTGAAGACCACCTCCGTCGGGTGCGCGCCCAGCGCGTGGGCCACCCGCTCGCGCGCCTCGTCGATGGCCTTCCGGGCCGCGCGGCCGTATTCGTGGCGGCTCGACGGATTGCCGAACCGCTGCGAGAAGAACGGCAGCATGGCCTCCAGCACGGCGGGATGCACCGGCGTGGTGGCGTTGTGGTCGAGATAAACGGGGGCAAACACGGAAGCAGGGGAAGGTCAGGCGATAGCGGCCACCACGGGAATCCGGCGGGCGGGACGGCGCTCGGGGCGCGGCGCCCCCGTGCCCTCGACACCCTCGGCGCAGCGCGTGTTGCGCTGCTGCTCGACCAACTCGGCCAGGCAGACCGATGAGAGGTAATCGAACATGCGCTGGTTCAGGCTCATCCAGAGATTGTGGGTCATGCAGGGGTGGTGGTCGTCGCAATCCCCCCTGCCGCCGCACTGCGTGGCGTCCAGGGTCTCGTCCACCGCGTGGATGATGTCGGCCACCGACACCGTTTCCAGCGGCTTGGCCAGGCAATAGCCGCCGCCGGGGCCGCGCACGCTGCTCACCAGCTGATGCCGACGCAGCTTGCCGAAGAGCTGCTCCAGATAAGAGAGGGAAATCTTCTGGCGCTCGGCGATGCCGGCCAGGGTCACCGGCCCGGCATGCTGGCGCAGTGCAAGGTCGATCATGGCCGTCACGGCGAAACGCCCTTTGGTCGTGAGTCTCATGGGAACTCCTCGTTGGGTGGTACGGTGCAGAATACCTGACCGCTATTATCAACTATATTTTTACCTACGTGATCAGTCAACTATTTTTGACAAATAATTCGGATCGAACTTGTCGGCGGTCGCGATGTCGTCCTCGACAGGAACGCCGCAGCGCTCGATGTACTTGAGCAGCACCTCGATGCGCCGGTCCGTCTCGACGGCGTGGTCGAGCAGTCCGTGGATGGCCTTGGCCACCGGATCGTCGGCGTCCTTCGTCACCGCGTAGGCCGAGAAGCCCATCTCCGCCGCCTTCTCCTGGCGAGCGGCGTCGCGCCCCGCCTCGACGATATGGGCGGGGATGCCGACCGCCGTCGCGCCGGCCGGCACGTCGCGCACCACGACGGCGTTGGAGCCGATCTTGGCGCCCTCGCCCACCGTGATCGGCCCCAGCACCTTGGCGCCGGCGCCGATGACCACGCCGGGCAGCAGGGTCGGATGCCGCTTGCCCTTGTTCCATGAAGTGCCGCCCAGCGTAACGCCGTGGTAGAGCGTGCAGCCGTCGCCGATCTCGGCCGTCTCGCCGATGACCACGCCCATGCCGTGGTCGATGAACACCCGCCGGCCGAGGGTGGCGCCCGGATGGATCTCAATGCCGGTGACCCAGCGCGCGAAGTGGGAAGTGGCGCGCGCCAGCCAGCGCAGGCGCAGGCCCCACAGCCAGTGGGACAGGCGGTGCAGCGTCACCGCGTGGAAACCCGGATAGCAGGTCAGCACCTCCCAGGTCGTCCGGGCAGCCGGGTCCCGCTGGAACACGCAGGCGATATCTTCACGCAGTCGGGCGATCATGAACTGGAATCTCCGGAAACTCCTGGAATATTAGAAAGACCTGATGTTTCAGTCAACTTTCTTTTCAAAAGAAGCCAGCATGCCCCGGAGGATATTCACCTCCTCGCGCTCCAGGCCGGCGCGCGAAAACAGCCGCCGCATGCGCGGCATCAGGCGCTTGGGCGCCGCGGGGTCGAGAAAACCGCTGGCGATCGCGGCGCGCTCCAGATGTTTGACGAGCCCCTCGACCTCCTCATGGGGCGCCGGTTCGCCGGCACCGAGTATCGGCGGCGGCGGGCCGGGATCGACGGCCGCCATGCGCAGCTCGTAGCACAGCAGCTGCACGGCGGCGGCGAGGTTGAGCGAACTCGATCCGGGATCGGTCGGGATGGACGCCCAGCGCTTGCAGAGCGCGACCTCGTCGTTGGAAAGCCCGGCCGTCTCGTTGCCGAATACGAGCGCCACCTCGCCCGTCCGCGCCTGCCCCGCCAGTTCGGCCGCGGCCTCCCTCGCCCATAGCGGCGCCACCGCCAGCTCGCGCCGGCGGGCCGTCAGCGCGGTGGCCGATACCGTGCCGGCCAGCGCCTCGGCCAGCGTGGAACACACGCGGGCGTTTTGCAGCACGTCGGTCGCGTTGGCCGCCATCGCATCGGCTTGGCGGTCGGGAAAGAACCGGGGATTGACCAGTACCAGGCGGGAAAGACCCATCGTCTTCATCGCCCGCGCCGCACCGCCGATATTGCCCGGATGGCTGGGTTGGGAGAGCACGATACGAATGCGGGCAAGCGGCGAGGGAGCGTTCATATTAGAATTCTGCCATGCATCCCACTCTCAACATCGCGGTCAAGGCCGCGCGACGCGCCGGCCAGCTCATCAACCGCGCCAGCATCGATCTCGGCCATCTCACCGTCAGTCTCAAGCAGCAGAGCGACTACGTCACCGAGGTGGATCGGGCCGCCGAGGCCGCGATCATCGAGACCATCCGCGAAACCTACCCGAAGCACGCCATCCTGGCGGAGGAGAGCGGCGCCTCCGGCGACTCGGAATACCAGTGGATCATCGATCCGCTCGACGGCACGACCAACTTCATCCACGGTTTTCCGCAGTACGCCGTCTCCATCGCCATGGCCCACAAGGGCGTGCTGACCCACGCCGTCGTCTACGATCCGGGCCGCAACGAGCTATTCACCGCCAGCAAGGGCTCCGGCGCTTTCCTCAACGACAAGCGCATCCGCGTCGGCAAGCGCGTCAAGCTGGCCGAGAGCCTCATCGGCACGGGCTTCCCCTACCGCATGTTCGACCATGTGGACGCCTATATGGCCATCTTCAAGGAGCTGGCCCGCAAGACCGCCGGCCTGCGCCGGCCCGGCGCCGCCTCGCTCGACCTCGCCTACGTCGCCAGCGGCCGGCTCGACGGCTTCTGGGAATTCGGCCTCTCGCCCTGGGACATCGCCGCCGGCGCCCTGCTGATCTCGGAAGCCGGCGGCCTTGTGAGCGACCTGGCCGGCGAAGGCGGTTATCTCGCCACCGGTAATCTCGTCGCCGGCAGCCCGAAAGTCTTCACCCAGCTGCTCCAGATCGTCCAGGCGCACAGGACGCCCTCCCTGGCCGCGTGAGCCGAATACCCGAAGTCTCCCAGGAACTGGCGGGGCATACCCCCGTCATGCGCCAGTACCTGCGCCTCAAGGCGGCGCATCCGGACATGCTGTTGTTCTATCGAATGGGCGACTTCTACGAGCTGTTCTTCGACGACGCCGAGCGTGCGGCGCGGCTGCTCGATATCACGCTCACGGCGCGCGGCCAGTCGGCGGGGAAGCCGATCCCGATGGCCGGCGTGCCCTATCACGCCATGGAGCCCTATCTCGCCAAGCTGGTGAGGCTCGGCGAGTCGGTGGCGATCTGCGAGCAGATCGGCGATCCGGCAACCTCGAAGGGGCCGGTGGAGCGCGCGGTGACGCGCATCGTCACGCCGGGCACTCTCACCGACGCCTCGCTGCTGGACGACCGCAGCGACAGCCTGCTGGCCGCGCTCTGCATGGAACGCGACCGCGTCGGTTTGGCCTGGCTCAACCTCGCCAGCGGCGACTTCCGACTGACCGAGGCGCCGCTCGCGCAGCTTGCGGCCCAGCTCGAACGCCTGCGGCCGGCCGAGCTCCTGCGGCCGGACGGCCTTACCCGCGACCTGCCGGCCACGGGCATCGCAAAGCGACTGCCCGACTGGCATTTCGACGCCGAGGCCGGAGCGCGCCAGCTCTGTGAGCACTTCGGCACGCGCGACCTGTCGGGCTTCGGCATCGACGACCTGCCGCTCGGCATCCGGGCCGCCGGCGCGCTGTTCGGCTACGCGCGAGCGACGCAGATGCAGTCGCTCGCTCACGTCACGTCGATCGTCGCCGAGTCGGACGGCCAGTGGCTGCGGCTGGACGCCGCGACGCGGCGCAACCTGGAAATCTCTGAGACGCTGCGCGGTCGGAGCGATCGGGGGGCGCCCACCCTGCTCTCGCTGCTCGACACCTGCGCCACGGGCATGGGCTCGCGCTGGCTGCGCCATTGCCTGCACCATCCGCTGGCCGACCGGAGCGAGGCGGCGGCGCGCCACGCGGCGGTGGACGGGCTCATCGGGGACGATGGCGCCGGCCCCATGCCCCGCGTGCGCCAGGCGCTGAAGTCCGTCGCCGACGTCGAGCGCATCACCGCCCGCATTGCGCTGAAGAACGCTCGGCCGCGCGACCTTTCCGGCCTGCGCGACACCCTCGGGTGCCTGCCGGCAATAGTCAGCCTGCTGGAGACGGCGCAATCGCCGCCGACCACGCTGCTGGCCCAGATTGCCGCCGAGATGGCCGCGCCGCCCGGCTGCCTCGATCTCCTTTCGCGCGCCGTCGCGCATGAGCCGGCCAGCATCCTGCGCGAGGGCGGCGTCATCCGCGAAGGGTGGTCGGCGGAGCTCGACGAACTGCGCGCGATCCAGTCCAACTGCGGCGCCTTCCTGCTTGAACTGGAGGCCCGCGAGCGGGCGCGCACCGGCATCGCGAGCCTCAAGGTCGAGTTCAACAAGGTGCATGGCTTCTACATCGAGATCACTCACGCCCACGTCGAGAAGATCCCCGACGACTATCGCCGTCGACAGACGCTGAAGAACGCCGAGCGCTACATCACGCCGGAACTCAAGGCCTTCGAGGACAAGGCGCTCTCGGCCAACGAACGCGCCCTGGCGCTGGAGAAGCGGCTCTACGACGAACTGCTGGAGACGCTGGCGCATTGGATTCCCGACCTCCAGCGCGTCGCCCGCGCGCTGGCGCTGCTGGACGGACTCTCGGCCTTCGCCGACGCCGCGCTGCGGCTCGACTGGCGCCGGCCCGAGTTCGCCGACGCGCCGGGCATCGCGATCGAGGCCGGCCGACATCCGGTGGTGGAAGGCCAGGTCGATGCGTTCATCGCCAATGACGCCCGGCTCGATCCCGCGCGGCGCATGCTGCTCGTCACCGGCCCCAACATGGGCGGCAAATCCACCTACATGCGCCAGGCCGCGCTGATCGCGCTGCTCGCGCACTGCGGCAGCTTCGTGCCCGCGGCACACTGCCGGCTGGGGCCGATCGACGCGATCTACACGCGCATCGGCGCCGCCGACGACCTCGCCTCCGGCCGCTCGACCTTCATGGTGGAAATGACCGAGGCGGCGGCCATCCTCCATGGCGCCACGGAACGCTCGCTGGTGCTGATGGACGAAGTCGGCCGCGGCACCTCCACCTTCGACGGGCTGGCGCTGGCCTTCGCCATTGCGCGCCACCTGATCGAGAAGAATCGCGCCTTCACGCTGTTCTCGACGCACTACTTCGAACTCACGCGACTCGCACAGGAGTACCCGGAGTGCGCCAACATCCACCTGGACGCCGTCGAACACGGCCACAAGATCGTTTTCCTGCACGCGGTGGAAGAAGGGCCGGCCTCGCAGAGCTACGGTATCCAGGTGGCGGCGCTGGCCGGCATTCCGGGGGCCGTGGTGCGCGACGCCAGACGCAGGCTTGCGCGCCTGGAAAACCGCGAGGCAATCCTTGAATCGGCCGGATCACAGCCCGATCTGTTCGCGCCGCTGCCCGAGCTTCCGGAGGCGACGCCTCATGCCGCCGTCGAGGCGCTGCGCGATCTCGACCCCGATGCGCTCTCCCCGCGCGAGGCGCTGGAAAAGCTCTACGAGTTGAAGCGGCTGGCCGTATGACGCTCGCGCAAGCCCTTTTTCGGCAGGTAGAATCGGGGCAATAGCGCATCTTTGGGAAGGCCGCGACACGACATGGAAATCGGACCCGATCCGTCCGCAGACGCGGTCCTCGCCAAGGCGGGCTGGAACCTCAAGCGTCGCATTCTGCTGCCGCTGGGTTTCGCGTTCGCGCTGCTGGTTTCGGCCTTCGCCGTCTCGCTCCATCGCATCGAACGCAACCATCTCGCCGAAGCCGCCAACCACGAACTGGCGACGATGCAGGCCTCCCTGCGGGAAACGGTCGCGCTGCGCGCGGGCAAGCTGCGCACGGCGCTGGAGATGCTGGAGCGCGATCCGGCATTGCGCCCCACACTGGCGTCGCGCGACCGCGGCCTGATGCGGGCGAAATACGGGCCGCTGTTCGAAAAACTCAGGCGCGACTTCAACATCACCCACTTCTATTTTCTCGACGCCGACCGGATGGCGCTGATGCGCCTGCACCAGCCAAACCGCTTCGGCGACCGCATCGACCGCTTCACGGCCATCGAGGCCGGGCGCACCGGCCGCATCGTCACCGGCATGGAACTGGGACCGCTGGGAACCCTCTCCCTGCGCGCCGCGATGCCGCTCTCCGACGGCGGGCGCATCGTCGGCTACGTCGAGCTGGCCGAGGAGGTGCTGGACGTCGTGCAGGACCTCGTCCGCACTTTTCGCAGCGAGGGCTTCGCCCTCATCCACAAGGACATGCTCTCCCGCCCCGACTGGGAAACGGGCATGCGCATGCTCGGCCGGCAGGCCGACTGGGAGCGCTTCCCGGATTCGATCATGGTCGTGCAGACCCTGCCGGAGGTGCCGGCGGCGCTGGGCCGCATGTTTTCGGAAAGCGAGCATGCACGCCTGTCGGTCACGGGCGAGATCGACCACGGCGGCCGAATCTACCAGGCCGGCTTCATCCCCCTGATCGACGTCGCCGGCCGCGAGGTCGGCGACCTCGCCATCCTGCGCGACATTACCACCGCCAAAGCCGAGACGAAGCGGCTGCTGGCGATGGTCGTCGCCGTGTCCGCCATGGTCTGCGCGCTGACGTTCATGCTCTTTTACCTGATCCTGAACCGCACGCAGCGCGTGCTGGCGGCCTCCCGCGAGCGGCTCCTCGCGGAAGCACAGGAACAGGCCCGCATCCAGTTCCAGCACATGCAGGCGTTGATCGCGTGGGCCGACGAGCAGGAGCGCGTCGCGGCGGAACTGCGCATCGCCGCCATCGCCTTCGAGTCGCAGGAGGGCATGTTCGTCACGGATCCCAACGGCGTCATCCTGCGCATCAACCACGCCTTCACCGAACTGACCGGCTACAGCGCCGAGGAGGCGATCGGCAAGACGCCGGCCCTGCTCAAGTCCGGCCACCACGACGAGGCGTTCTACAAGAAGCTGTGGCAAGCGCTGGTGCGCGACAGGTACTGGCAGGGCGAAGTCTGGAACCGGCGCAAGAACGGCGAGGTCTATCCGGAGTGGCAAGTCATCTCCGCCGTCACCGACGAGGAAGGGCGCGTCACCCATTACGTCAGCGCCTTCTCGGACATCACCCAGCGCAAGCAGGCCGAGGCCGAGATACAGCGGCTCGCCCATTACGACCACCTCACCAAGCTGCCCAACCGGCGCCTGCTGATCGACCGGCTCAACCACGCGCTGGCCAGCAGCGCCCGGCGGCGGCGCCACGGCGCCATTCTGTTTATCGACCTCGACCATTTCAAGACGCTCAACGACACCCAGGGACATGAAATCGGCGACCTGCTGCTGGTCGAAGTGGCGCAGCGCCTCCTTTCCTGCGTGCGCCAGGTCGATACCGTGGCCCGGCTGGGCGGCGACGAATTCGTTGTCATGCTGGAGGATCTGAACAAAGACCGGCACGCCGCCGCGAAGGAGACCGAGATGATCGGCGAGAAGATCCGCAACGCCCTCAACCGGCCCTTCACGCTCGGCAGCACCCGCCACGGCATGGCGGGCAGCATCGACTACCAATGCACCGCCAGCATCGGCGCCGGCCTTTTCCTCGACGGCAAGGACACGATCGACGACCTGCTCAAGCATGCCGACGTCGCCATGTATCAGGCGAAGGACGCCGGACGCAACGCCGTCCGCTTCTTCGATCCGGCCATGCAGGCGACGCTGGAATCCCGCGCCGCCATCGAGGCCGACCTGCGCCGGGCGCTCTCGCTGAAACAGTTCGAGCTGTTCTACCAGGCGCAGACCGACGGCGACGGCCGCATCATCGGCGCCGAGGCGCTGCTGCGCTGGAACCATCCGCAACGCGGACTGGTGCCGCCGGCGGATTTCATTCCGCTGGCCGAGGAAACCGGGCTCATCGTGCCCATCGGGCAGTGGGTGCTGGAAACCGCCTGCGGCCTGCTCAAGTCGTGGAGGGAAAACGCGGCCACCCGCGATCTGCGACTCGCCGTCAATGTCAGCGCGCGCCAATTCCGGCAGCCGGATTTCGTCGCCCAGGCGCGGGCCGCGCTGGCGCGCGCCTGCGCCGATCCGGCCCGCCTGGAGCTCGAACTGACCGAGAGCGTGGTGCTTGACAATGTCGCCGACACCATCGACAAGATGAACGCGCTGAAGTCGGTCGGCGTGGGCTTCTCGATGGACGATTTCGGCACCGGCCATTCGTCGCTGTCCTACCTGAAGCAACTGCCGCTCGACCAGCTGAAGATCGACCGCTCCTTTGTCCGCGACATCGCCACCGACCCCAGCGACGCCGTGATCGTGCGCACCATCATCGTCATGGCCAGAAGCCTCGGTCTCGACGTGGTCGCCGAAGGCGTGGAAACCGGCGAGCAGCGGGATTTCCTCGAACGGAACGGTTGCTCGCTGTTCCAGGGTTACCTGTTCAGCCGCCCTCTGCCTCTCAACGAGTTCGGGAACCTCCTGCTGAACCGCTGAAGCCGGCGCCGAATCCGCGCCGAACCGTCAGGATACGCAGAGAACCGACGGGTCCGCGTGGCCAGCGGCCGCCATGCGTTCGAGTTCCTGGAGCACGACGAGGCTCGCGTGCTCCATTTCCATCGCCTGGTCCAGGCCGGCCGCGAAATTGCCGTCGTGGAAATTCCGCACGGCTTCGACGCCATGATCGTGGAAGCTGACGTGGGCCGGCTCGACCTCCCGGTAGCCGGGCAGCCTGGAGAAGCAGCCCCGCCCCTCGCCCTGGTAGTACCACTTGCCCAGGCGGCATGTGGTATGGCTGGCGAAGTCCTCCGGCTGTTTCTGCGTGATACCGAGGAAAACCTTGTAGATCTCGAACTTGAATACCAGGTGATCGAGCTTCGCCGTCTCGATGAAGCTGCGCAGGGCGCTGGCGGCGATGGTGTTGGTCATTTTCTTCGTCAGGTCCAGCAGGCCCTGCATGCTGCCCGTCGCCGCCAGGCCGTCACGGGCGAACTCGCTGGCCTGCTGGGGAGAGAGTTCCATCATCGCCTTGACTTGCAGCGTATCACCCTGAATTGAGCCGACCAGCGATGAAATCTCGCCCGTGGCCGCCGTGGTGCGCTCGGCGAGTTTCCTGACCTCGTCCGCGACGACGGCAAAGCCCCGGCCCTGCTCCCCGGCGCGGGCGGCCTCGATGGCGGCGTTGAGGGCCAGGAGGTTGGTCTGATCGGCGATTTCCTTGATCAGCTGGACGATGCCGCCGATCTGGCTGGTGCGCTCGTTGAGCTGCTCCACCTTGACGGAGGTTTCCCGCGTGCGGTCCGCCATCTGCTGCATGTTGCCGGTGATCCGCTGGATGGCGACAAGGTTGGTGGAAAGCTCGCTGCTGGCGAGGATGGAGCCTTCGCGCTCCTCCCTCATCATCACCGCCAGCGAGGCCAGGGTGCCCTGGACCTGGGTGGCGGATTCCCCGAAATGCTTGAGGCGGTCGAACAGCGCGGCGTACACGTCCGCCTGCGCCTGGAGCTGGTCGCGCTCCGCCGCCAGGGCATCCTTGTCGGCGGACAGGCCACGGATATGGTCTTCCTGCGACTGCAACCGCTGCTGCGCCTGCTCGAGCGCCTGGCGCAGCTCGCGGGCTTTGCGAATGTGTCTTGAACAGAACATGGGATCGTCTCAATCAGGAAATTGCATTGCGAATATCATAAGCCGTCAATGATGGCGATGCGCCTCCGGTCCATGCACGTGGCCGTGGGCGAGCTCCTCAGCGGTGGCCGCGCGCACGTCCGCCACGATGCAGGAGAAAATCAGGGAAACGCCGGCAAGCGGGTGGTTGCCGTCGACCACGACCTTGTCTTCCGCGATGTCGGTGATGGTATACAGTTCGCCGTCGTCCGAGCCGTCCTCGGTGGCGCGCTCGAACTGCATGCCCACTTCGATGTTGTCCGGAAACATGGCGCGCGGCTCGATCACGACCAGTTCGGCGTCATAGTCGCCGAAGGCGTCTTCCGGTTGCAGCTTGACTTCGAGGTCGGTGCCGACTTCCAGGCCATGCAGTTCCTCTTCGAGGCGCGGGAAGATCGCGTCGTAGCCGCCATGCAGGTAGACGAGCGGCGTCTCGCCGTCGTCCACCAGGTTGCCGTCGCTGTCGGTGACGCGGTAATTGAGGGTGACTACGGTGTCTTTGGTGATTTGCATGAGCCGCTCCGGGACAGGGTTCCGTTCAGTTGCTTGACGAGTTGAAAAACCTCGGCGGCATGTCCCTTGGGGCTCACGTCGTAGAGGGCATGACGAATGATACCCTGCCGGTCGATGATGAAGGTGGATCGCACGACGGTGAGCTTGCGGTGGCCATCCTTCTCGCGGAAATGGCTGACGCCGTACTTGCGGCAGACCTCGCCTTCGACGTCGGAGAGCAGCCTCACCGACAGGCCGTTCTTGTCGCGGAAATCGGCATGGCTGAGGCAGTCGTCCCTGGAAACGCCGAGGATCGCGCAACCCAGGCGATTGAACTCCTCCTCGTGGTCGGAAAAGTCGATCGCCTCCAGGGTGCAGTACGGCGTGCCGTCTTTTGGATAGAAGAACAGGATGGCGCTCTGCCTGCCGCGCAGGGAAGAAAGATCAAAGGTCTCCATGTCCGCATCGGGCAATGTGAAATCGGGTGCGATCTGGCCAATCTGCAACATGTTCTCTCCGAAAGATGTGGCGCGATTCTAAGTCAGAAATGCAGCGCCCGCCCATCCACCGCGAGCGCCGCCTCGTGCATCGCCTCGGAGAGCGTCGGGTGGGCATGGCAGATGCGCGCCAGGTCTTCGGAACTGCCGCGGAAGGCCATGGCCGTCACGGCCTCGCCGATCAGCTCGGAGGCGTTGTTGCCGATCACGTGGACGCCCAGTATCTCGTCGGTCCGCGCGTCCGCCAGCATCTTGACGAAGCCGGCGGTGTCGCCCTGCCCCAGCGCGCGGCCATTGGCCATGAACGGAATCTGGCCGACACGGAATTCGACGCCCTCGTCCCTGAGCCGGGTCTCGGTCTTGCCGACCCAGGCGATCTCCGGATGGGTGTAGACGACGTAGGGGATGGTGTCGTAATCGACATGGCCGGCCTGGCCCGCGATCAGTTCGGCGACCATGACGCCCTCCTCCATGCCCTTGTGGGCGAGCATGGGGCCGCGCACGACGTCGCCCACGGCCCATACGTTCTCCAGGTTCGTGCGGCAATGCTCGTCCACCTCGATGCGGCCGCACGCGTCGAGCCGGAGGCCGACGTCGCCCGCACCCAGCCCCTCGGTGTTCGGCACGCGACCGACGGAGACGATCAGGCGGTCGAATTCGAGCGTCCGCGCCCCATCGTTGGACTCGTCGCCGTCATTGAACTCGACCGTCACCGCCGTCTCGCCAGTGCTGACTTTCGTGATCTTCACGCCCAACCGGATATTGAGCCCCTGCTTGCGGGTGAACACCTTCCAGGCCTCCTTGGCCACGGCCGGATCGGCGATGGCGAGAAAGTCCGGCAGGGCTTCGAGCAGGGTGACCTCGCTGCCAAGCCGCTTCCATACCGAGCCCAGTTCCAGGCCGATGACGCCCGCGCCGATGACGCCCAGACGCTTCGGGACGGCGTCGAAGGCGAGCGCGCCGGCGTTGTCGCAAACCAACCGGTTGTCCACATCGACGCCGGGCAGCGTGCGCGGCCGGGAACCGGTGGCGACGATGACGTGCCGGGCCTCGACGGGCTCGCCGCCCTCGCCGCCAACACCGACGCGCCAGCGCCCGCCCTCGCCGTCGCGGTTAAGGAACCGGCCACGGCCCGGCAGCAGCGCCACCTTGTTCTTCTTGAACAAGCTCCGGATGCCGCCGGTGAGCTGGGTGACGATGTTGTCCTTGCGCCGGACCATGGCGCCGACATCGAGGCGCACGTTCTCGACGCCGATGCCGTGCATGACGAAGGCGTGGTTCGCCTGATCGAAAAGCTCGGAGGATCGCAGCAGCGCCTTCGACGGGATGCAGCCGACGTTGAGGCAGGTGCCGCCCAGGCGCACCTCGCCCTTCGGGTCGGCGTAGGTTTCCGATTCGACGCAGGCGGTCGAGAAACCGAGCTGCGCCGCGCGGATCGCGGCGACGTAGCCGCCGGGGCCGCCGCCGATGACGACGACGTCGAATTGTTTTGCCATGTTCCGTTCCTCAGAGATCGAGCAGCAGGCGAGCCGGATCCTCCAGCGCCTCCTTGATGGCCACCAAGCCCAGCACCGCCTCGCGCCCGTCGATGATCCGGTGGTCGTAGGACAGCGCCAAATAGTTCATCGGCCGGATCACGACCTGGCCGTTCTCGGCCACCGGCCGGTCCTTGGTGGCGTGGATGCCAAGGATAGCCGACTGGGGCGGGTTGATGATCGGCGTGCTGAGCATCGAGCCGAAGATGCCGCCGTTGGAGATTGAAAAGGTGCCGCCGGTCAGCTCTTCCAGCGACAGCTTGCCGTCCTTCGCCTTCTGGCCGAATTCGGCGATCTTCTTCTCGACCTGCGCGAGGGACATCCGGTCGGCGTCGCGGATGATCGGCACCACGAGGCCGCGCGGCGAGCCCACGGCGACGCCGATGTCGAAGTAGCCGTGATAGACGATGTCGCCGCCGTCGACGGAGGCGTTGAGGACGGGAAACCGCTTCAGCGCATGGGTCACGGCCCGGACGAAGAAGCTCATGAAGCCAAGCTTGACGCCATGCTCCTTCTCGAACTTCTCGGCGTATTTCTTCCGCAGCTCGATCACCGCGGCCATGTTGACCTCGTTGAAGGTGGTCAGGATGGCGTTCTCGTTCTTCGACCGGACCAGGCGCTCGGCGATGCGGGCGCGCAGCCGGCTCATGGGCACGCGCTGCTCGGGACGCCCGTCGGCGATGGCCTCGGCGGGGACGGCGGACGGCTCCGCCAGGGGCGTTGCGGCGGCCGGCTCGACGGCGGGAGGCGGCTCGACGACGGCGGGGGATGGCGCGGCGGCGGCCGCTTCGGTATCGATCCGGGCGATCACCTCGCCGGCGACGACGGTGTCGCCGTTGCCCCTGAGCACTTCGGCCAGGACGCCGGCCGCGGGCGCGGGCAGTTCCAGCACCACCTTGTCGGTTTCGACGTCGATGAGGTTCTCATCGCGGGCGACGGCCTCGCCCACATGCCGGTTCCATCGGACCAGGGTCGCCTCGGCGACGGATTCCGAAAGCTGCGGCACCTTGACTTCGATCAGCATGAAAGTCTCCTTCCTATTTCTCCAGGGGGGCGAAGGCGCGATCGACCACATCCTTCTGTTGCGCGGCATGCAGGGCGGGATAACCGACGGCGGACGATGCCGAGGCCGGCCTCGACACCACGTGCAGCGACTGGCCCTTACCCAGGAGCGGCGCCAGCCGGTGATGCTTGGCGTACCAGGCGCCCTGGTTGAGAGGCTCCTCCTGGCACCAGACCAGTTCAGAAAGCCGCGGATATTTCCGCATCTCCTCGGCCAGCCGGCGGTCGTCGAAGGGGTAGAGCTGTTCGACCCGCGCCAGCGCGACATGCCCGATGCCCCGCTCGCGGCGCGCCGCCAGGAGATCGTAGAACACCTTGCCGGCGCAGGCCACGAGGCGGGTCACCTCCTTCACCGGCAGTTCGTCGATTTCGCCGATCACCGTCTGGAAGGTGCCGCTGGAAAGCTCCTCGAAGGACGAGGCGGCGTTCTTGTGGCGCAGGAGCGACTTGGGCGTCATCACGACCAGGGGCTTGCGCTGCGGCCTGAGCATCTGCCGGCGCAGCAGGTGGAAGACCTGGGCGGCGTTCGAGGGCACGCAGACCTCCCAGTTGAAGCCGGCGGAAAGCTGCATGAAGCGTTCGATCCGCGCCGAGGAATGCTCCGCGCCCTGCCCCTCGTGGCCGTGCGGCAGCAGCAGCGTGAGGCCGCAGCCGCGCCCCCACTTGGCCTCACCGGCGGCGAGGAACTGGTCGATCACCACCTGGGCGCCGTTGGCGAAGTCGCCGAACTGCGCCTCCCAGAGCACCAGCTCGTCGGGAGAGGCCGTGGCGTAGCCGTATTCGAAAGCCAGCACGGCCTCCTCGGACAGCACCGAGTCGATGGCGATGAAGGGCGCCTGGCCCTCCGCGACGTGTTGGAGCGGCACCCAGGCGCCTTCATCCCACTTCTCGCGGTTCTGGTCGTGCAGCACGGCGTGGCGGTGGAAGAAGGTGCCGCGTCCGCTGTCCTCGCCGGACAGGCGAACGCCGATGCCGGCCGACAGCAGCGTGGCGTAGGCGAGGTTCTCGGCCATGCCCCAGTCGATCGGCAGCCGGCCCTCGCCCATGGCGAGGCGGTCGTCGACGATCTTGCGCACGCGGGGATGCAGGCTGAAGCCGTCCGGGATGTCAGCGAGTCGCGCCGCCAGGCGCCGCAGTTCGTCGGGCGCCACGCGGGTGTCGCACAGCTCCGTGTAGCGGACGCCGACATGGGGCCGCCAGTCGACCGCAAACCGGCTCCGGTGGCTTGAGATCACCGGATCGACGAGGTGGTGGCCCTCGTCGAGCGCGGTGCGGTAGTCGGCGACCATGCGGTCGGGCTCGCCTTCGGCGCAGACGCCCCGTGCGACGAGTCGGTCCGCGTAGAGCCTGCGGGTGCCCGGATGCGCGGCGATCTTCCGGTACATCAGCGGCTGTGTGACCATCGGCTCGTCCTGCTCGTTGTGGCCGAGCTTGCGGAAGCAGACGATGTCCACGACCACGTCGCGACGGAATTCCTGCCGGTACTCGACAGCCAGCCGCGTGACGAAGGCGACCGCCTCCGGATCGTCGCCATTGACGTGGAAAATCGGCGCCTCGATCATCTTGAAGACGTCGGTGCAGTAGAGCGAGGAGCGGACGTCACGCGGGTCGGAGGTGGTGAAGCCGATCTGGTTGTTGATGACGAGATGCACGGTGCCGCCGGTGCCGTAGCCGCGCGTCCGGGAAAAGTTGAGCATCTCCTGGTTGACGCCCTGGCCGGCCACGGCCGCGTCGCCGTGCAGCAGCACCGGCAGAACCTCCCCGCCCGTTCTGTCCCCGCGATGCCGCTGGCGGGCATAGACCGAACCCTCGACCACGGGGTTGACGATTTCCAGGTGCGATGGATTGAACGCCAGCGTCAGGTGCACCGGCCCGCCGGGCGTGCCGACGTCGGACGAATGGCCCATGTGGTACTTCACGTCGCCGTCCGAGAGGTGTCCGGGGCGCGCCTTGAAGTCGCCCTTCCTGCCTTCGAACTCCTCGAACAGGATTTTCGGCCGCTTGCCCAGGATGTTCACCAGCATGTTGAGCCGGCCGCGGTGTGCCATGCCGATCACGATTTCCCGCACGCCCATGCGGCCCGCCGCCTGCACCAGGCAGTCCATGGCCACGATGACGGATTCGCCGCCCTCCAGGGAAAACCGCTTCTGGCCGACGTAGCGCGTGTGCAGGTAGCGTTCCAGCGTTTCGGCGGCGGTGAGCCGTTCCAGGAATCGCCGGCGTTCCCCCGGGAGGTATTCCGGCGTGGCGCGTATGGGCTCGATCCGGGCCTGGAGCCAGCGCTTCTGCGCGACGTCGGAGAGGTACATGAACTCCGAACCGATCGTGCCGCAATAGGTTTGCCGCAGCGCCTCGAGGATTTCGCGCAGCGTCGGGGAATCGGATGCCATGAAGAACGAGCCGCAGTGGAACGCGTGATCGAGATCGGCTTCGGTGAAGCCATAGTGGGAAGGTTCCAGTTCCACGATCCGCGGCCGTTCGTGGCGCTTCAGGGGATCGAGTCGCGCCCAGCGGTTGCCGAGAAACCGGTAGGCCTTAACGAGCTGGAAGACGCCGGACTGTTTCTCGCCGTTGTCGGCGACGCCCGTCGCGGACGCGCCAGAGAGCCCGTCGAAGCAGGCGCGCCAGTCCGGATCGACGGCGCCGGGATTGTCGAGGTATTTCTCGTAGATATCCTCGACGAAGCGCGCGTTCGCGCCGAACAGGTGGGAATTGTCCGGCAGCCGTTCCATCATGGCGTCACCCTTTTCCGGACAGTCGGCGCGACGCCATCGGCGGCACGTCGCGCCGCGCCGGGCCGGCGTAGAGCTGGCGCGGCCGGCCGATCTTCTGCTCCGGATCGGCGATCATCTCCTGCCATTGCGCGATCCAGCCGATGGTGCGCGCCATGGCGAAGATGCCCGTGAATAGCTGCGTCGGGATGCCGAGCGCCTTCTGGACGATGCCCGAGTAGAAATCCACGTTCGGGTAGAGCTTCTTCGAGATGAAGTAGTCGTCCTCCAGCGCGATCCGCTCCAGTTCGAGCGCCAGCCTGAACAGCGGGTCGTCGTGCAGGCCGAGCTCGTTCAACACCTCGTGGCAAGTTTCGCGCATCAGGGTCGCGCGCGGATCGAAGTTCTTGTAGACGCGGTGGCCGAAGCCCATGAGCCGGAAGGAATCGTCCTTGTCCTTGGCGCGCCGAATGAACTCGGGCACGCGCGAGACGTCGCCGATCTCCTCCAGCATCTTCAGGCACGCCTCGTTGGCGCCGCCGTGGGCCGGACCCCAGAGGCAGGCGATGCCGGCGGCGACGCAGGCGAACGGGTTGGCGCGGGAGGAGCCCGACAACCGCACCGTCGAGGTGGAGGCGTTCTGCTCGTGGTCGGCGTGCAGGATCAGGATACGGTCGAGCGCGCGCACGAGCACCGGGTTGGGCTCGTAGTCCTCGCACGGCGTGGCGAACATCATATGCATGAAGTTGGCCGAGTAGGAAAGCGCGTTCCTCGGGTAGTTCATCGGCATGCCGATCGAATACTTGTAGGCCATGGCGACGATGGTCGGCATCTTGGCGATCATGCGGACGGTCGCCACATGCCGGTGCCAGGGATCGTCGATGTCCAGCGAGTCGTGATAAAAGGCCGACAACGCGCCGACCATGCCCACCATCACCGCCATCGGGTGAGAGTCGCGCCGGAAGCCCTGCATGAAGCGCGGCATCTGCTCGTGCACCATCGTGTGCTTCTTGATGTTCCTTTCCCATTCGTCCTTCTGCGGAGCGTCGGGCAGCTCGCCGTTCTTGAGCAGGTAGCAGACCTCGACGAAGTCGCAATGCACGGCCAGTTGCTCAATCGGATAGCCGCGGTAGAGCAGCTCGCCCTTCTCGCCGTCGATATAGGTGATCGCGGACTGGCAGGACGCCGTGGACATGAAGCCCGGATCGTAGGTGAATACGCCGGCGCGGGCATACAGGGCGCGGATGTCGACGACGTCCGGGCCGACGCTGCCGGAAAGGATCGGCAGCTCGATGCTCCGGCCGTCGATGGTCAGGGTTGCCGTGCGTTGCGCAGCCATGTCGATGCCTCCATGTCGCAGCCGTTGATCCGTTCCCACAGTTCGTGGTCTTCCAGTTCCAGCAGTCGCTCCAGCGCCGCCATCGTCTCGTCGTCGAGGCTGTCGCCCGTCTCGCGCCAGAACCGCTGAAACACGATGTCCAGTTCCAGCAGGGCGCGCCGGCTGCGCCAGCGCAGCTTCTCCAGCCGAACGCGGCGCGCCTCGCTCATATCGCCCGCTTCACCATCATCTCCTTGATCATCCCGATCGCCCGGGTGGGATTGAGGCCCTTCGGGCAGGCGTCGACGCAGTTCATGATGGTATGGCACCGGAACAGGCGGTAGGGGTCCTCGAGGTTGTCGAGGCGCTCGCTGGTGGCCTGGTCGCGCGTGTCGGCGATGAATCGCCAGGCGGCCAGCAACCCGGCCGGCCCGACGAACTTGTCCGGATTCCACCAGAACGACGGGCAGGCGGTCGAGCAGCAGGCGCACAGGATGCACTCCCAGAGGCCGTCCAGCGCCTCGCGCTCCCGGGGCGATTGCAGTCGCTCGCGCTCCGGCAGCGGATCGTCGTTGATGAGCCAGGGCTTGACCGAATGGTACTGCTTGAAGAACTGCGTCATGTCGACGATCAGGTCGCGGATCACCGGCAGGCCGGGCAGCGGTCGAAGCACGACGGGATCGCCCTCCGGGAAGGACGACAGGTCGGTCATGCAGGCCAGGCCGTTCCTGCCGTTGATGTTCATCGCATCCGAACCGCAGACCCCCTCGCGGCAGGACCGGCGGAAGGCGATGGAATCGTCCTTCTCCTTGAGCCTGAGCAGCGCGTCGAGCAGCTTGCGGTCGGCGGCGTCGACCTCCACCGAGATGTCCTGCATCCAGGGCTTCCGGTCCCGGTCGGGGTCAAAGCGGTAGATGTTGAAGCGCAGCGTTCGGGGGGCCATGTCAGTCAGTAGGTGCGCTTCTTGAGGGCGATGCTGGGGATGGTCAGCGGGTTGAGGTTGACCGGCTTGTAGTCGATGCGGTTGCCTTCGCGGTACCACAGCGTGTGCTTGAGCCAGTTTGCGTCGTCGCGGCCGTTCGGGTGTTCCGGCGTGTCGGGCGCGTCGTCGCGCACGTGGGCGCCGCGCGATTCGCGCCGGGCCTCGGCGGAGACCATCGTCGCCTTGGCCACCTCGATCAGATTCTCCAGCTCCAGGGCCTCGATGCGGGCCGTGTTGAATACCTTCGACCTGTCAGCGATCGCGGTCTGGCGCACCTGCGCCTCGATTTCCGCGATCCTCTCGACCCCCTGCCGGAGCAGGCCGCCGAAGCGGAAGACGCCGCAATGGTGCTGCATGGCGCGCTGGAGGGCTGTCAGCGTCTCGCCGACGCGGGCGCCGTCCCTTTGCGCGTCGATGCGCGCGACGCGGGCGCGGCTCTTCTCGATCTCCGCCTTCGGCAGCGGCTTGAAGGCCTTGGGCACGTAGCGGATGAACTCGGCCATGGACTCGCCGGCCGACTTGCCGAACACCAGGAGATCCAGCAGCGAGTTGGTGCCGAGGCGGTTGGCGCCGTGCACCGAGGCGCAGGCGCACTCACCGGCGGCGTAGAAGCCCCGGATGACCACGGCCGGCAGCCCTTCCCTGGGCGCGATCGCCTCGCCGCGGAAGTTGGTGGGGATGCCGCCCATCTGGTAATGCGCGGTGGGCACGACGGGGATGGGGTCGCGCAGCGGGTCGACGCCGGCGAACTGGAGCGCGATCTCGCGGATGCCCGGCAGCCGTTTCATGACGGTTTCCGGCGGAAGGGCCGTGATGTCGAGCAGCATGAAGTCCTTGTTCGGCCCGCAGCCCCGGCCCGCGTTGATCTCGGTGACGATGGCGCGCGAAACGACGTCGCGCGAGGCGAGGTCCTTCGCGTTGGGCGCATAGCGTTCCATGAACCGCTCGCCTTCCGAGTTGAGGAGAACGCCGCCCTCGCCGCGCACGCCCTCGCTGATCAGCACCCCGGCGCCGGCCACCCCCGTCGGGTGGAACTGCCAGAACTCCATGTCCTCCAGCGGAATTCCGGCGCGCGCGGCCATGCCCAGGCCGTCGCCGGTGTTGATGAATGCGTTGGTCGAGTTGTGGAAGATGCGCCCCGCGCCGCCCGTGGCGAACATCGTGGCCTTGGCCTGGAAGACGGAGAACTCGCCGGTCTCCATCTCGAGCGCGGTGACGCCCAGCACCTGCCCGTCCGGGGCGCGGATCAGGTCCAGCGCCATCCACTCGACGAAGAACTGCGTGTTGGCCCGGAGATTGCGCTGGTACATCGCGTGCAGCATCGCGTGGCCGGTGCGGTCGGCGGCGGCGCAGGCGCGGCGCACGGGCTTCTCGCCGAAGTTCGACATGTGGCCGCCGAAGGATCGCTGGTAGATCTTGCCGGCGTCGGTGCGGTCGAAGGGCATGCCGTAGTGCTCCAGCTCGATCACCACCTCGTTGGCCTTGCGGCACATGAACTCGATGGCGTCCTGGTCGCCGAGCCAGTCGGAGCCCTTGACGGTGTCGTACATGTGCCAGTGCCAGTGGTCCTCGCCGGCGTTGCCCAGCGACGCCGCCACGCCGCCCTGCGCCGCCACGGTGTGCGAGCGGGTCGGGAAGACCTTGGAGAGCACGGCGGTCTTGAGGCCGGCCTCGGAGAGCTGGATGGCCGCGCGCAGGCCGGCGCCGCCGGAGCCAACGATGACGGCGTCGAAACTTCGGATCACGGGGCTCAAGGCAGGCTCCAGAGGACGCGGATCGCCCAGCCGGCGTTGCCGAGAAGGACCAGCGCGGTCATGACGTGCAGGGCGAGGCGAAGGCCCGCCGGCTTCACGTAGTCCATCCAGATGTTGCGCACGCCGATCCATGCATGCCAGCACAGGCTGACGACGAACAGGAAAGTGGCGAACCGGACGAAGCCGCCGCCCATCAGGGCGCGCCAGCCCTCGAAGCCGGGGGCGGCGCCGGGCAGTGCCGCAGCCATGAGCGCCGCGTAGGCCGCCATCGCCACGGCGGTGACGCGCTGCACGAGCCAGTCCATGAGGCCGTAATGGGCGCCGACCACCGTGCGGTTCACCACAGCCTCGCTCCCAGGACCGCGGTCAGCAGCAGGCTCACGGCCAGGACAACCCAGGCCGAGACAAGGGCCTGCGCCTTTTCGACGCCCACATGGATATCCAGCAGCAGCGCCCGGAGGCCCGCGCAGAAATGATGGATGGAAGCCCAGAGCAGCACGAGCAGGGGCAGCCGGGCGAGAGGGTTGCCGGCAGCCGACCGGACGTCCTCATAGCCCTCCGGGGAGCCCAGCGACAGTTGCAGCGCCCAGATCAGAAGGGGCAGCGTCAGGAACAGGCCCGCACCGCTGATCCGATGCAATATCGACAGCACCGCCGGCAGCGGTTGGCGGATTTCGAACAGGTTCAGGTACTTCGGCCGCTTCATCGGATCATGATACATTTCCGCCCACCTCTTACAACAATCTTTCACGCAGGGAGTTTCCAGATGTCCAAAGCCCCCGTTCGAGTCGCCGTGACCGGCGCCGCCGGGCAGATCGCCTACAGCCTGCTCTTCCGCATCGCCAGCGGCGAGATGCTGGGCAAGGATCAGCCCGTCATTCTGCAACTGCTTGAAATCACGCCCGCGCTGCCCGCCCTCAACGGCGTCGTCATGGAGCTGGACGACTGCGCCTTCCCGCTGCTTGCGGGCATCGTCGCGACCGACGACCCGAAGGTCGCCTTCAGGGATGTCCAGGTGGCCATGCTGGTCGGTGCCCGGCCGCGCGGCAAGGGCATGGAGCGCAAGGATCTGCTCGAAGCCAACGCCCAGATATTCACGGCCCAGGGACGCGCCATCGACGAGGTCGCCGCCCGCGACGTCAAGGTGCTGGTCGTCGGCAACCCCGCCAACACCAACGCCCTGATCGCCATGAACACAGCGAAGAGCCTGCCGCGCGAGCAGTTCACCTCGATGATGCGCCTGGACCACAACCGCGCCGTCTCGCAACTGGCGATCCGCACCGGCCATGCCGTCACCGAGATCGAGAAAATGGCGGTCTGGGGCAACCACTCGCCAACGATGTATCCGGACATCCGCTTCGCCACCGTCGCCGGCAAGGGCGCCGTGGAGCTGGTGGGCGACCAGGACTGGTACCGCAACACCTACATCCCGACCGTCGGCAAGCGCGGCGCCGCCATCATCGAGGCGCGCGGGCTGTCCTCGGCCGCTTCCGCCGCCAACGCCGCCATGGACCACGTCCGCGACTGGTGGCACGGCAGCGGCGGCCGCTGGGTCACGATGGGCGTGGTCTCGGACGGCTCCTACGGCATCCCGGAGGGCATGATCTACGGCGTTCCCTGCACCTGCGCCGACGGCAGATGGACGCGGGTCGCCGGCCTTGAAATCGACGCATTCTCCCGCGAAAAAATGGACGCCACGCTCAGGGAACTGACGGAAGAACGCGACGGCGTCCGGCACCTGCTTTGATGCCCGCCCCGATCCATCCTTCCGATGTGCTGTACGCCGGCGGGAAGCCCTTCCCCCGGCTCGCCGCCTGCGAACACTTCGCCGGCAGCGAGAAACTGATCGGGAAATCCATTGAGGCGCAGGACCGGCTCGGGCCGGTCTTCGACATCACGGCCGACTGCGAGGACGGCGCGCCCGCCGGCCGCGAGCGCGAGCACGCGGAAATGATCGCGGCGGCGATCGGCGGCGACGCCAACCGCCACGGCCGCATCGGTCTGCGCATCCACGACGTCCGGCACCCCGCCTGGCGCGAGGAACTGGAGATCGTGGTCGGCCGGGCAGGAAAGCGGGTCGCCTACGTCGTCCTGCCCAAGCCGGAATGCGCCGACGACGCGCTGGTCCAGATTTCCGCGCTGGACGCCCTGCGCATGCAATATGGCGTCGAACGCGAGATTCCCGTCCATGTGCTGATCGAGACCCCCGGCGCGCTGCGCGAGGCCTGGCAGATCGCCGCCCTGCCCCATGTCGAATGCCTCGACTTCGGCCTCATGGATTTCGTCAGCGCCCACCACGGCGCCATCCCCGCCTCGGCCATGCGCTCGCCGGGACAGTTCGAGCATCCGCTCGTCGCGCGCGCCAAGTGCGAGATCGCCGCCGCCGCGCTCGGCAACGGCGTCGTGCCCAGCCACAACGTCACCACTGAAATCCAGGACACGGAAGTCGTCCGGGCGGACGCCCGCCGGGCGCGCATGGAGTTCGGCTTCCTGCGCATGTGGAGCATCCATCCGGCCCAGATACAGCCCATCGTCGAGGCCATGCGGCCGGACTTCAGTGAGGTCGCCGAGGCCGCCGCCCTCCTGACCGCCGCGCAGGACGCGGCCTGGGGCCCGATCCGCCACGAAGGCAAGCTGCATGACCGCGCATCGTTCCGCTACTACTGGGAACTCCTGCAACGCGCGGCTTCCACCGGCATGGAGATTCCGGCCGACGCACGCGTCCGCTTCTTCTCCTGAACCTCCGATGGCCCGGATATCGATTTACGACTCCACGTTGCGCGACGGCGCCCAGGCGCAGGGCATCTCCTATTCGGTCGAGGACAAGCTGAAGATCGTCGAGCGGCTCGACGCGCTCGGCGTGGCCTGGATCGAGGCCGGCAACCCCGGCTCGAACCCGAAGGACCTCGAATTCTTCGCACGCGCCGGCGCATTGAAGCTGGCCAACGCCCGCCTGATCGCCTTCGGCGCGACGCGCAAGGTCGGCGTCCGGGTCGAGGACGACGCCAACGTGCAGTCGCTGCTCAATGCCGGCACGCCGGCCGTCGCCATCTTCGGCAAGAGCTGGGACGCCCAGGTCCGCGAGATCCTGCGCACCACGCCGGAAGAGAACCTCGCCATGATCGGCGACACCGTGCGCCATCTGAAGCGGCAAGGCAAGGAGGTGGTGTTCGACGCCGAGCACTTCTTCGACGGCTGGAAGGCCAACCCGGACTACGCGCTTTGCACGCTCGAGGCCGCGGACGAGGCCGGCGCCGACTGCCTGTGCCTGTGCGACACCAACGGCGGCAGCTTTCCGGACGAGATCTTCGACGTCACGCGCGCGGTGCGCGAGCGCCTGCCGGGCGCCGCCATCGGCATCCACTGCCACAACGACGGCGAGATGGCGGTGGCCAACTCGATCCGCGCCGTGCAGGCCGGCGCCACCCAGGTGCAGGGCACCATCAACGGGCTGGGCGAGCGCTGCGGAAACGCCAACCTGTGCTCGATCATCCCCGCGCTGCAACTCAAGCTCGGCCACGAATGCATTCCTCGCGACGCCATGCGCCACCTGACCTCGGTGGCCCGCGCGGTCGCCGAGATCGCCAACATGCCCCCAAGCGACAAAGCGCCCTACGTCGGCGGCCACGCGTTCGCCCACAAGGGCGGCATGCACATCGACGCCGTGGTGAAGAACCCGGTGTCCTACGAACACATCGACCCGGAGCTCGTCGGCAACAGCCGGCGCGTGCTGATGTCGGAAGTCGCCGGCCGCAGCACGCTGCTCGCGCGCATCAACGCCGTCGATCCGACCCTGTCGAAGGATTCGCCCGAGACGCGCCGCATCCTCGACCGCCTCAAGGCGCTGGAGCACGAGGGCTACCAGTTCGAGGCGGCGGAGTCCTCCTTCGAGCTGGTGGTGCGCAAGATGCTCGGCCGCCACAAGCCCTTCTTCGATCTGGTCGAGTTCAAGGTCATCGTGAACGAGCCGTCCGCCAACGGCGTCAATTCGTCGGCGATCATCAAGATCCGGGTCGGCGACCGCGAGGAACTGACCGCCGCCGAGGGCGACGGCCCCGTCAACGCGATGGACCGCGCGCTGCGCGCCGCGCTGGAGTCCTTTTACCCCGCGATCCGCGAGGTGCGGCTGACCGACTACAAGGTGCGCGTGCTCGACTCCGACAAGGCCACCGCCGCCAAGGTGCGCGTCCTGATCGAATCGGCCGACCACCGCGAAACCTGGACCACCATCGGCGTGTCCACAGACATCATCAACGCATCGAAACAGGCGCTGGTGGATTCACTTGAATACAAACTGGCAAGGGAACGGGAACAACCATGACCGGCAAGACGCTTTACGACAAACTCTGGGATTCGCACGTCGTCCGCGAGGAGGACGACGGCACCTGCCTCATCTATATCGACCGGCACCTGATGCACGAGGTGACGAGCCCGCAGGCGTTCGAAGGATTGAGGCTGGCGGGACGCAAGGCGTGGCGCAGCGACTCGATCGTCGCCAACCCCGACCACAACACCCCCACCGACCACTGGAACGATCCGGACGGCGGCCTGACCGACCCGATCTCGCGGGCGCAGGTGGAAACGCTCGACGCCAACATCAAGGAATTCGGCGCGCTGGCGTATTTCCCGTTCCGGCACGCCAACCAGGGCATCATCCACGTCATCGGCCCGGAGAACGGCACCACGCTGCCGGGCATGACGGTGGTATGCGGGGATTCGCACACCTCGACGCACGGCGCCTTCGGCGCGCTGGCGCACGGCATCGGCACCTCCGAGGTCGAGCACGTGCTCGCCACGCAGACGCTGGTGGCCAAGCGCTCGAAGCGCATGCTGGTGAAGGTGGAAGGCAGGCTCGGCACCGGCGTCACCGCCAAGGACGTGGCGCTCGCCATTATTGGAAAAATCGGCACGGCCGGCGGCACGGGCTACGCCATCGAGTTCGGCGGCTCGACGATCCGCGACCTCTCCATGGAAGGCCGCATGACCCTTTGCAATATGGCCATCGAAGCCGGCGCGCGCGCCGGCCTCGTCGCGCCGGACGAAAAAACCTTCGAGTACCTCAAGGGCAGGCAGTTCGCGCCCAAGGGGGCCGACTGGAACAAGGCCGTCGCCTACTGGAAGACGCTGCAATCCGACGCCGGCGCCAGGTTCGACGCCGTCATCGAACTCGACGCCGCGAAGATCGAGCCGCAGGTGACCTGGGGCACCTCGCCCGAGCAGGTGCTGCCCATCGGTTCGCGCGTGCCCGATCCCGCGAAGGAAGCCGATGCGCAGAAGCGCGCCGGCATCGAGCGCGCCCTGCAATACATGGGCCTCAAGGCCGGCACGCCGATCAGCGAAATCCGGGTCGACAAGGTGTTCATCGGCTCGTGCACCAACTCGCGCATCGAGGACCTGCGCGCCGCCGCGAAGGTCGCCAAGGACAGGAAGAAGGCCGCCTCTGTCCGCCAGGTGCTCGTGGTGCCCGGCTCCGGTATCGTCAAGCGCCAGGCCGAAGCCGAAGGCCTCGACAAGGTGTTCATCGACGCCGGCTTCGAGTGGCGCGAGCCGGGTTGCTCGATGTGCCTGGCCATGAACGCCGACCGCCTCTCGCCCGGCGAGCGCTGCGCCTCGACCTCGAACCGCAACTTCGAGGGCCGACAGGGCGCCGGCGGCCGCACCCACCTCGTCAGCCCGGAGATGGCCGCCGCCGCCGCCATCGCCGGCCACTTCGTCGACATCAGGAATTTCTGACCATGAAAGCATTCACCCAGCTCGACGGCCTCGTCTGCCCGCTCGACCGCGCCAACGTCGACACCGACGCCATCATCCCCAAGCAGTTCCTGAAGTCGATCAAGCGCTCCGGCTTCGGGCCGTATCTCTTCGACGAATGGCGCTACGCCGACGTCGGCCAGCCCGGCATGGACTGCGCCCACCGGCCGCTGAAGAAGGACTTCGTCCTCAACCAGAAACGTTATCAAGGCGCGCAGGTGCTGCTCGCCCGCGACAACTTCGGCTGCGGCTCCAGCCGCGAGCACGCGCCGTGGGCCATCGAGGACTACGGCTTCCGCGTCGTCATCGCGCCCTCCTTCGCCGACATCTTCTTTTCCAACTGCTACAAGAACGGCATCCTGCCGATCGTCGCCTCGGCGGAGATCGTCGACCAGCTGTTCCGCGAATGCGCCGCGAAGAAGGGTTACAGGCTGCGCGTCGACCTGGAGACCCAGACCGTGCGCAACCCGGCCGGCGAGTGGTTCGGCTTCGACATCACGCCGCACCGCAAACACTGCCTGCTCAACGGCCTCGATGAAATCGGCCTGACGCTGCAACACGCCGACGAGATCAAGGCCTTCGAGGCGAAGCACAAGGCCGCGCAGCCCTGGCTGTTTGGTTGAAAAAGCGATGAGCGACCTGGCTGCGGCTCGGAATATACCTATGAAGACGACGGTCCCGCGCTGCCGAACGGAATGATCAACTCCCGGGGGAAGGGCGCGCCGGCACCGCCGGCGGCCTTGCGTAATCGAATCATTTCCCTCCTGCCAACTGCCGCACGTATTCCGCCACCCCCTGCGCCACCGTGGCGAATTCATCCTTGTAGCCGGCGGCGCGAAGGGCGGCGATGTCGGCCTGGGTGAAGCTCTGGTACTTGCCCTTGAGCGCGTCGGGAAAATCGATGTATTCGACGATGCCCTGGGCGACCATGTCGGCCAGCGACAGCGCCGGTTTGCCTTCGATGGCGCGGCAGGCGTTGACGGTCGACGTTGCCACGTCGTTGAACGGCTGGGCGCGGCCGGTGCCGAGGTTGAAGATGCCCGACTTCTCCGGATGGTCGAGGAAGTGCAGATTGACCTTCACCACGTCGCCGACGAAGACGAAGTCGCGGCTCTGCCCGCCGTTGGCATAGCCGTCGCAGCCCTCGAAGAGCTTCACCCTGCCGTTCTCGCGGTACTGGTTGAAGTGGTGGAAGGCGACCGAGGCCATGCGGCCCTTGTGCTGCTCGCGCGGGCCGTAGACGTTGAAGTAGCGGAAGCCGACGACCTGCGAGTTCGCCTCCGACAGGCGGCGGCGCACGACCTGGTCGAACAGGAACTTCGAATAGCCGTAGACGTTGAGCGGCGCCTCGTGCGCCCGATCCTCCCGGAACACGCGGCCCGCGCCATAGACGGAGGCGCTGGAGGCGTAGAGGAAGGGCGTTTCCTGATCGAGGCAGAAGTCGAGCAGCGCGAGGGAGTAGCGGTAGTTGTTCTCCATCATGTAGCGGCCGTCGGTTTCCATGGTGTCGGAGCAGGCGCCCTCGTGGAAGAGGGCCTCGACGGCGCCGTCGAAGTAGCCTTCCTCGACCAGTTGCATGAACTCCTGCTTGTCCAGGTAGTCGGCGATCTCGCAGTCGACGAGGTTCCTGAACTTGTCGGCCTTCCTGAGGTTGTCGACGGCGACGATGTTCGAAACGCCGCGGTCGTTGAGGGCCTTGACGATGTTGGCGCCGATGAACCCGCAGGCGCCGGTGACGATGGTATACATGGATCAGCCTCTCAATTCATCAAGCGTGCAGGTGGCGGTGCCGAGCTTGCCGACGACGACGCCGGCGGCCCTGTTGGCGACGCGCATGGCGGTGGCGATATCGAGGCCGCTGGCCATCATGACGGCCATGGCGGCGATGACGGTGTCGCCGGCTCCGGAGACGTCGAACACCTCGCGCGCCTGGGCGGGTTCGTGGGTCGTGCCGGCGGCATCGAACAGGGTCATGCCCTCCTCGGAGCGCGTGAGCAGCAGCGCGGAAAGATCGAGCCCGGCGCGCAGTTTCCCGACTCGCGCGGCAAGGTCGTCCTCGCCCGTCCAGCGCCCCACGACCTCGCGCAGCTCCGCGCGGTTGGGCGTGACGAGGCTGGCGCCGGCGTAGCGGGCGTAGTCATCGCCCTTGGGGTCGACGAGCACGGGCTTTCCGACGGCCCGCGCCAGCCGGATCATCCCGGCGATGTGGGCCAGCCCGCCCTTGCCGTAGTCGGACAGGATCACGACGTCGCAGTCCGGGAGGCGCTGCTCGTATTCGGCAAGCTTCGCGCGCAGCACCTCGTGGGCGGGGCAGTTCTCGAAGTCGATGCGCAGCAGTTGCTGCTGGCGCGCCACGGCCCGCAGCTTGACGGTGGTGGCCAGCCCCGCGTCCTCGTGCAGGCTGGCGTCGATGTTCGAGGCGGCCAGCAGACGCGCCAGCGCCGCGCCGGCCTCGTCGGCGCCGACCACCGACAGCAGCGCCACGCGGGCGCCCAGCGCCGCGCAGTTGCGCGCCACGTTGGCGGCGCCGCCGGGCCGCTCCTCGACCCGCTCGACCTTGATGACGGGCACCGGCGCCTCCGGCGAAATGCGCGACACTTCGCCGAACCAGTAGCGGTCCAGCATCACGTCGCCGACGACGAGGATGCGGGCCTTGGAAGTATCCGGCAGGTTCATGGTCATGGACGTCCGATGCAGAAGTACTCAATGCCGGCCGCGCGTGGCACCGCCGGATCGTAGAGATTGCGGCCGTCGAAGATCGCCGGCTGCTTCAGCTTCGCCCTGATGGCAGTGAAATCGGGGCTGCGGAATTCCTTCCATTCGGTGACGATGGCCAGCGCGTCGGCGTCTTCCAGCGCGGCCATCGGCGAATCGGCGAAGGCGACGCGCGCGTCCGTCCCCAGCACGCGCCGCGCCTCGTCCATGGCCACCGGATCGTAGGCCGTCACTTCGGCACCCGCGGCCAGCAGGTCGGCGATCAGGGCGCGGCTGGAAGCCTCGCGCATATCGTCGGTGTTGGGCTTGAAGGCCAGCCCCCAGACGGCGAAGCGCCTGCCCGCGAGGTTGTCGCCGAATCTTGCCCTGATCTTCGCACCCAGGACGTGCTTCTGGGCGTCGTTGGCCGCCTCGACGGCATCGAGCACCTTGAGGTCGATGCACGCGTCGACGCGCGCGGTGCGCCGCAGCGCCTGGACGTCCTTGGGAAAACAGGAGCCACCGTAGCCGCAGCCGGGATAGAGGAAGTGGTAGCCGATGCGCGGATCGGAACCGATGCCCTGGCGCACCAGCTCGATGTCGGCGCCGAGTTTCTCGGCAAGGTTGGCCAGCTCGTTCATGAAGCTGATGCGCGTGGCGAGCATGGCGTTGGCGGCGTACTTGGTCAGCTCGGCCGAGCGAACGTCCATGACGATCAGGCGCTCGTGATTGCGCTGGAAGGGAGCGTAAATCTGGCGCATCAGGTCGACGGCGCGGTCGTCGTCCGCGCCGACGATGATGCGGTCTGGCTTCATGAAGTCCTCGACCGCCGCGCCTTCCTTGAGGAATTCCGGGTTGGAGGCGACGCTGACGTCGATGGCGGCGCCGCGCGCGGCCAGTTCCTGCCGAATCGCGTCGCGCACCGTGTCGGCGGTGCCGACGGGCACGGTGGATTTGTCGACGATCACCTTGTAGCCGTCCATGTGGCGGCCGATGGCGCGCGCGGCGGCGACGACGTATTGCAGGTCGGCGGAGCCGTCCTCGTCGGGTGGCGTGCCGACGGCGATGAACTGGACCACGCCGTGGGCGACCGCCTCCTTGACGTCCGTCGTGAAGCGCAGGCGGCCCGCGGCGCGATTTCTGGCCACCATCTCCTCGAGACCCGGCTCGTGGATGGGAATGCCGCCCTCGTTGAGGGTTCGGATCTTGTCGGCGTCGACGTCGAGGCAGAGCACGTCGTTACCGACTTCGGCCAGGCAGGTGCCGGAAACCAGGCCGACGTAACCGGTGCCGATCACGGTGATTTTCATGGGTTCAGGTCAAACTCTTCGGTCCGTTTTGGGGGATAGGTTTCCCAGCCGCCGCAAGCCGGGCAGCGCCAGTGGAATTGGCGCGCCTTGAAGCCGCAGTTGTCGCAGCGGTAGCGGGCGACGCGGCGCGTGTGGTTATGGATGAGATTCTTGACGAGTTCGAGGTCGGCGCGCCGCTCAGGCGGCGCCACCATGACCTGGGCCTCCAGCAGCTTGTCGAGGCCGAGCAGCGTCGGATTGCGGCGAAGCTCGTCGCGTACGAGCTTGTAGGCGGCCTCGGCGCCATTGGAAGAAAGCTCCGACAGGAAGACGGCGTCGAGCAGGTCGAGCGAGGGATGGCGCTCCATGTAACCGCGCAGCAGCTGGGCGCCTTGCCGCTCCCGACCCAGCTTTCGGTGGGCTTCCATCAGCTTGTCGGCCACCAGCGCGACATAGACCGGGTTCTGCTGCTCGACGCGGTTCCAGGCCTCGATGGCTTCCTCCACCCGGCCTTCGCTCTCGGCCAGGTCGCCCAGGAGGATGGTGGCGCGCACGCATTTCCGATTGACCGCCACGGCCTCGTCGAGCTGGCGGCGCGCCTCCTCCGGGCGTCCGTGCAGGATTTCGTTGGACGCCAGTTCGCAATGGAACTCGGCAATCCCGGCCTGCCAGAGGTGATCGGCATGGTCGGGCATGGCGGAGGCCTCGTCGATGGCCTTGGCCCATTCCTTCTCCTGCTGGTAGATTTCAAGCAGGCACTTCCGAGCCTCTTCGTCGCGCACGGTTCCGCGCAGCTTGAGGAAGATGTCCTCGGCGCGGTCGAGCAGGCCGGCCTTCAGGTAATCCTGTCCCAGCTCGGACAACGCATGCAGGCGCTGGTCGTCCCTCAGCTGCTCCTGCGTGCCGTCACGCTCGATCAGGTTCTGGTGAACCCGGATGGCGCGGTCGGTTTCGCCGCGGCGGCGGAACAGGCTGCCCAGGGCGAAGTGCAGCTCGATGGTTTCGGGATCGACCTTCGCCGCTTCCAGGAAGGCCTCGATGGCCTTGTCGGGCTGTTCATTGAGCAGGAAGTTGAGGCCCCTGAAGTAGGAACGGGGCAATGCCCGAGACTCGCGCAGCAGGGACGTGAGATCGACGCGGGCGGCGACCCAGCCCAGTCCGAAAAATACGGGCAGGACCAGGAGCCACCAGAGCTCGATTTCAACGGTCATGCCGCCGGCGAATCCGCGAGGTCAGTGCGATGGTCAGGCCAACGACGGCGCCCGCCGCAAAGGCGCCCAGCAATACCAGCGACAGCGGCGCCTGCCAGGACTGGTCGAGATAGAAACGCAGCTCGACCGAATCGCCATTCTTGACCGCCAGTCCGAAGAGGGTGACGAAGACCGCGCCACGCAGCAGCCAGACCAATAACTTCATTATGCCGACGGCTGGTCAACTCGTTCGCGCAATTCCTTGCCGGCCTTGAAGTGCGGCACGTACTTGGCGGGCACCTGCACCTTCTCGCCCGACTTCGGATTTCGTCCGATGCGCGGCGGCCGGTAGTTGAGCGCGAAACTGCCGAAGCCGCGGATCTCGATGCGATCGCCGCGCGCGAGCGCGGCGGTCATGGCATCGAGAATGACCTTGACCGCGAAGTCAGCATCCTTACTCACCAGCTGCGGAAAACGCCCCGCAAGCCGGGCGATCAGTTCGGATTTGGTCATGACGTATCCCGCCGGACTCTTTATTACTGCTGGTTCAGTTTGGCCTTGAGCAGAGCCCCCAGATTGGTGGTGCCGCTGGAAGCGCCGCTGTCGGAGGCCAGCTTCTGCATCGCCTCGGTCTGCTCGGCCTGATCCTTGGCCTTGATCGAGAGGTTGATCGAGCGGGACTTGCGGTCCACGTTGATGATCATCGCCTCGACCTCGTCGCCTTCCTTCAGCAGCGAACGAAGGTCCTCGATGCGCTCGCGGGAAGCCTCGGAAACACGCAGGTAGCCTTCCATGTCGCCGCCCAGGTCGACCACGGCGCCCTTGGCGTCGACGCTCTTCACCGTGCCGCGAACGACGCTGTTCTTGTCGTGGGTGGCGATGTAGTTGGTGAAGGGGTCGCCTTCGAGCTGCTTGATGCCCAGGGAGATGCGCTCCTTCTCGACGTCGATGGACAGCACCACGGCTTCGACTTCGTCGCCCTTCTTGTAGTTCTGCTTGGCTTCCTCGCCGGTGGAGGACCAGGACAGGTCGGACAGGTGCACCAGGCCGTCGATGCCGCCGGGCAGGCCGATGAAGATGCCGAAGTCGGTGATCGACTTGATGGCGCCGCACACCTTGTCGCCCTTCTTGTGATTCACCGCGAAGTCGTCCCACGGATTCGACTGGCACTGCTTCATGCCCAGGGAGATGCGGCGGCGCTCCTCGTCGATCTCGAGGATCATCACCTCGACCTCGTCGCCCAGTTGGACGACCTTGGTCGGGTGGATGTTCTTGTTGGTCCAGTCCATCTCGGAAACGTGCACCAGGCCCTCGATGCCCTGCTCGATCTCGACGAAGGCGCCGTAATCGGTCAGGTTGGTCACCTTGCCGAACAGGCGCGTGCCCTGCGGGTAGCGGCGGGCGATGCCCATCCACGGATCGTCGCCGAGCTGCTTCATGCCCAGGGAGACGCGGTTCTTCTCCTGATCGAACTTGAGCACTTTCGCGGTGACCTCGTCGCCGACGTTGAGCACTTCCGACGGATGGCGCACGCGGCGCCAGGCCAGATCGGTGATGTGCAGCAGGCCGTCGATGCCGCCGAGGTCCACGAACGCGCCGTAGTCGGTGATGTTCTTGACAATGCCTTTGACGACGGTGCCTTCCTGGAGGTTTTCCAGCAGCTTCTGGCGCTCCTCGCCCATATTGGCTTCGAGCACGGCGCGGCGGGAGAGCACGACGTTGTTGCGCTTTCGGTCGAGCTTGATGACCCTGAACTCGAATTCCTTGCCCTCGAAGGGCGTGGTGTCCTTGACCGGCCGGGTGTCCACCAGGGAGCCGGGCAGGAAGGCGCGGATGCCGTTGGCCATGACCGTCAGGCCGCCCTTCACCTTGCCGGTGATCATGCCCTTGACGAGGATGCCGTCGGTCAACGCCTTGTCGAGATCGTTCCATGCGGCGATGCGCTTGGCCTTGTCGCGGCTCAAACGGGTCTCGCCGTAGCCGTCCTCGAGCATCTCGATGGCGACCTGCACAAAATCGCCAGGCTTGGCTTCGATTTCACCGCGGTCGTTCTTGAACTCCTCGGACGCGATGAAGGATTCGGATTTGAGTCCGGCGTTGACGACCACGAAGTTCTGGTCGACGCGGACGACTTCGGCCGTGATGACTTCGCCGGCGCGCATTTCCTGGCGCTGGAGGCTTTCCTCGAAGAGGGCGGCGAAACTTTCCATGGCGCTTTTTTCAGCGGGGACGGCGACGGCAGCGGTAGCAGACATAGGCACTTACTTTCATTTGCCACGCGAGGTGGCGGGTTGGTTAATCATCGTCGCGGACCGGGCGGCCGCGCGACACCTTGTTACACCTGCATGCGGCAACCGCCGGCGGACAATGTCCAGCACCGCGGCCACCGCTTCGCCGATGCCCATCGGCGTGGTATCCACCAGGTCGGCATCGGCTTCCTGCCTGAGGGGCGCGACGCTTCTCGCGGCGTCGCGGGCATCCCGCTCTTGCAGATCTTTCAAAAGGGTGCGGATGTTAGCAGGCATTCCCTTTTCGATCAACTGTTTATGGCGGCGCTCGGCACGGGCCTCGGCGGAGGCGGTCAGGAACACCTTGACCGGCGCATCGGGGAAGACCACCGAGCCCATGTCGCGGCCATCGGCGACCAGTCCGGGCAGGCGCCGATAGGCGCGCTGACGGTCGAGCAGCGCCGCGCGCACGGCCGGCAGCGCGGCCACTTTCGAGGCGCCAGAGCCGACCTCCTCGGCGCGGATCGCATCCGCCACATCGTCGCCGGCAAGCAGGATGCGGTCGCCGGAAAACTCCGCCGGCAGCGCGGCGGCCACCTTGGCGACCGCCGCCTCGTCGTCGAGCGCGACGCCCCCGCGCATCGCCGCCAGCGCGGTGAGCCGGTATAGCGCGCCGCTGTCGAGGAAATGGAAGCCCAGCCGTTCGGCGACGCGCTGCGCCACCGTACCCTTGCCAGAAGCCGACGGACCGTCGATGGCGATCACCGGAATGTTCATTTGCACACCTTCGCGAATTCGTCGAAATAGTCCGGAAAGGTCTTGGCCACGCAGCCGGGATCGTTGATGCGAACGGGCACGCCGCCCAGCGCAACGAGCGAGAAGCACATCGCCATGCGGTGGTCGTCGTAGGTGTCGATGGCGGCATTGGGCGTGAGCTTTTCGGGCGGAGTCACGCGAATGAAATCGGCGCCCTCCTCCACCGTCGCGCCGAGCTTCCTCAACTCGGTCGCCATCGCGGCGATGCGGTCGGTCTCCTTGACGCGCCACGATGCGATGTTTGAAAGCGTGGTCGGCCCACGGGCGAACAGGGCCACCACGGCGAGCGTCATGGCCGCGTCCGGGATGTGGTTGCAGTCCAGCGAGATGCCCTCCAGCCGGTCGGCGCAGCCAAGGCGGCTTTCGATCCAGTTGGGGCCGAAGCTGATCTCCGCGCCCATGCGCGCCAGCGCCTCGGCGAATCGCACGTCGCCCTGGATGCTGTTGCGCCCCACGCCCTCGACGCGCACCGGACCGTGGCCGATGGCGCCCGCGGCGAGAAAATACGAGGCCGCCGAGGCGTCGCCCTCGACATGCACGACGCCGGGACTCATGTACCGCTGCCCGCCCGGAATCGTGAAGCGCGCCCAGTCTTCGCGCTCCACTGTCACACCGAAGCGCGCCATGAGGTTCAGCGTGATCCCGATGTAGGGCTTCGAGATCAATTCCGTCGTCATCTCGATCAAGGCGGTCCTGCCGGTCAGCGGCAACGCCATGAGCAACGCGGTGAGAAACTGCGAGGATACGTCGCCGCGCACGCGCACAGGTGAAAATAATTGCGCGTCGAGCCTCACTTTGGCCGGGAATATCTCCAGCGGCGGGAAACCCTCGTTGCCCGCGTAACGCACGTCCGCGCCGATCTGGCGCAGGCCATCGACGAGGTCGCCGATGGGCCGCTCGTGCATGCGCGGCACGCCGGAGAGCCGGTAGTGCCCGCCGGAAAGCGCCAGCGCCGCGGTCAGCGGCCGGATCGCCGTGCCGGCGTTGCCCATGAACAGGTCGGCTTCCTTGACCGGAAAAACGCCCCCCGCCCCCTTCACCCGATAACCGTCCGCTTCGACGGATTCGATTTCGATGCCCAGCCGGCGCAGCGCGGCAAGCATCACCCGCGTATCGTCGGAGTCGAGCAGATCGCGGATTCCGGTCGCACCCTCCGCCAGCGCCGCCAGCAGCAGCGTGCGGTTTGAGATGCTCTTCGAGCCGGGCAGACGGACGGCGCCAGCGGCGCGGGACAGCGCGGGAAGGTCAAGGTAGTTCATGCTGGATGACGGCAGGAGGGAATCAAGTCGAAAACCTGAGTCAACAACGAAAGGGAGCAGATTTTGATGTTGGTGTATATCGTGGAGTTGAGGCGCCTGCGCGGCTTTTCGCGCAGGTCGCCTCGAACGCAGGGTTATGCCTCGGGGTCATTTTTTAGTAGCGGCTGAATTTGCTGGAGTAACTTTATGTCATTTTCAGAGATTGGCTTTCCGAGACCGATACGCTGGCCCAACTCCCCGAGGGGAATAGCCAATAGTGCTTTCTGTTGTTCGCCGCTCATCTCTTGGAGCATCTCCAGAGAATCCCGGAGCTTCTCGATGTGCTCCTTTGCATTTTTGGCGTAGGTATCAACCTTCCCCCGGTAGATGGCTTCATCGTAAAGCGCGTAATCAAATACAAGGCTACCTTCAGCAGTCTTTCGGAACCCCTCAGCGACATGCCCTTTGGGATCGACACTTTTCTTGTAGTCACGGATATGGATTTCGATTTGCTCTCTACCAACTGCACTAGCCTGGTGATAAAGATCAAGCAATAGAGAAACCGGAACTACGATGGTCGGCTCATTCATGGCGATCAAGGCTACGAGGCATAACGTGATGTGTACGCCATGTAGCGTGGGCAACCAGGGGCTGATCGTCTTTCAGGCATTGCCCTTTTCCAGTTTTCTGATGATCGACCTGGCCAGATGTTCGTTGATCTCGTTGTGTCTCGGCACGGGTTGGGACTGCCGGGTGTCAGGGTTTGTATACCAGTCGTGGCGGCCGCCGTTCCGGACGAGCACGCATCCCATCTGCTCAAGCAGCCTGATGAGGTCGCGCCGCTTCATGCGACCAGCAGTTCTTCCACCTTATGCACATGCGGCACCTCGCCGGATTCGAGGTCGCCCAGCAAGTCCCTCAGATTCTCGACAAGTTCCTCCTTCGACACGCCCTGGGTCCGGTAGTCCGGATATTCATTGAGGAAGCCGATAAAAAAATCGTCCTCTCGCCAGAATGTGAATTTCATCGATCTCACGAATCACCCCCTCTTCAGAAAGCCGAATATACGGGGACAGACCACAATTATCACAGTGGCATCAAGCCGCATGCCGTTGCTGGCCCCGCAGGAGATCGAGCAGGAATTCCGGCGCCAGATCGGCGCCGTTCGCCCAGGCGACCGTCCGCATGACGGGATGCTGATACGCGGTCGCAAACCGTTCCGGATCGCGCAACGGCGCGAATATCTCGCCATCCAGCTCGCCAGACAAATCGACCACGCCGGCTTCGCCGTTGTTGAAACGCACGAACAACCGGTAATCGGACAACGGCGTCACTTCGGTCGTATGCAGAATCATCGTTTCACTCGTAGATCACGACACCAAAGAAGCGGCATATCTCGGGCACAGAAACCCTATTGGCATATAACTCGTCATGGACGAAGAGAATCATACGCCAGAAATATGAGCGCTACTCCCCGGACGGCAACAGCGACTCCAGCCACGCGTCGCGCCGGGCGCGGGCCGAAGTGAACATCGCTTCCAGCCCAGCGCCGTCGGCCGCGGCGAGCAGCACGCGCGTCCGCATCAGTTCGGCCATGTAGGCGTCGAGTTCGGCGATCAGCGCGCGGCGGTTGGCGATGCAGATGTCGCGCCACATCTCGGGATGGCTGCTGGCGATGCGCGTGAAGTCGCGGAAGCCGCCGGCGGCGAAGCCGAAGAGCTGGTCGGCGTTGTCGCGGCCGGCGAACTCGTGCACCAGCGCGAAGGCCAGCAGGTGCGGCAGGTGGCTCACCGCGGCGAAGACGCGGTCGTGTTCCTCGGGGGCCAGCACGGAAACTTTCGCGCCGCAGATCTTCCAGACGGCACGCACCGCATTCACGTCCGCCGCCGGATTCTCCGGCAGCGGCGTCAGCACAACCCGCCGGCCGCGGTACAGGTCGGCCGTCGCCGCCGCCACGCCGCTCTTCTCGGCGCCCGCGATGGGGTGGCCGGGCACGAACTGGCCGATTTTCGTGCCGAAGGCCGCGCGCGCCGCCGCCACGACGTCGGACTTGGTGCTGCCGCCGTCGGTGACGATCGCCCCCGGTCCGAGGTGCGGCGCCATGGCGCGCATCACCGGCGCCATCTGGCCGACCGGCATGCCGAGCAGCACGAGGTCGGCGCCGTCGAGGGCCGAGGCCCAGTCGGTGGCGATCTCGTCGATCACCCCGATCCGGAGCGCCTGCTCGAGCGGCGCGCGGGTGCGGCCCATGCCGGCGATGCGCGGGCAGCGTTCGCCCAGCGCCGCCTTCAGCGCCAGCGCGAACGAGCCGCCAATCAGCCCGACGCCGCAAATAACGACTTTGCCTGCGACCTTGCTCGCCATCAGATTGCATTCTCCAGGGCTTCGAGGAAGCGCGCGTTCTCCTGCGGCAGGCCGATGGTCACGCGCAGGTGGTCGGGCATGCCGTAGCCGCCGAGGGGCCGGACGATGACGCCTTGCCGCAGGAGCTTCCGGTTCGCCGTCCCGCCGTCGCTGACTTTCACGCTGACGAAGTTGCCGTGCGACGGAATGTGTTCCAGCCCGAGGCGCTTGAGGCCGGCGACGACCTGCTCCATGCCCTCGCGGTTCAGCCGGTGGCTCTCGGCGACGAATGCATGGTCGTCGAGCGCGGCACAGGCCGCCGCGAGCGCGAGGTTGTTCACGTTGAACGGCTGGCGCACGCGGTTCATGAGGTCGGCCACCTCCGGGGATGCGACGGCGTAGCCCACCCGCAGGCCGGCGAGGCCGTGAATCTTCGAGAAGGTGCGCGTGACGATCAGGTTGGGGAAGTCCCGGATCCAGGCCACCGTTTCGGCGCGCTCCGCCGGCGGCAGGTATTCGTTGTAGGCCTCGTCGAGCACGACCGCCACGTCGCCCGGCACGGATTCGAGGAACGCGCGCACCTCCCCATGGGGCAGGAAGGTGCCCGTCGGGTTGTTCGGGTTGGCGATCCAGACGACGCGCGTCTCCGGGCCCTCATTTACCTTTATTGCGGCGCGCATCGCGGCGAGGTCATGCCCGTAGTGCCTCGCGGGCGCGGCGACGCACTCGGCGCCCGCGCTCATCGTGGCGATCGGGTAGACGGCGAATGCGTGCTGCGAGAACACGGAGGACCGGCCCGGCGCGAGGAACACGCGCGCCGCGAGGTCGAGCACGTCATTGGAGCCGTTGCCGAGCACGACCTGGCCGGATTCGACGCCCAGCCTGTCGGCGAGCGCCTTCACCAGATCGAACTGGTCGGGATAGCGGTGGATGCCGGCGAGTTCCCTCTCGACGGCGGCGCGGGCCTTCGGGCTCATGCCCATCGGGTTCTCGTTGGAGGCGAGCTTGACGATGCGCTCGACCGGGATGCCCATCTCGCGGGCGAGCTCCGTGATCGGCTTGCCGGGCAGGTAGGGCGAGATGGCGCGGATGTTCGCCAGCGCCTGCGCGGCAATGCTCATGACACGGCTTTGGGATAGGAGCCGAGCTCCTTGAGGAAGCCGACGCGGCCGCGCAGGTCCTCCAGCGCGGCCTTGACCGCGGCGTCCTGCCGGTGGCCCTCGACGTCGATGAAGAATACGTACTCCCACGGACTGCCCTTGAGGCCGCGCGCCGGGCGCGACTCGAACCGCGTCATGGAGACGCCGCGATCCTTGAGCGGCGTCAGCAGGTCATGCACCGCGCCGGGCCGGTTCTGCGCCGAGCAGACGAAGGAGGTCTTGTCGGCGCCCACGCCACCCGAGGGGCCGGCGTCGTGCGCCGCCAGCACGAGGAAGCGCGTGCTGTTGTTCGGATCGTCCTCGATGCTGGCGGCCAGCACGTTCAGTTCGTAGAGGCTGGCCGCCGCCTCGCCGGCGATCGCGCAGGCCTCCGGGTCCTCCGCCGCCAGGCGCGCGGCCTCGGCATTGCTCGCCACCGGCACGCGCGGCAGGCCGGCGAGGTTGCGGTTCAGCCACTCGTGGCACTGGGCCAGCGACTGGGCGTGCGAGTAGAGCTTCTTGATGCCGGCCGTGGAATCGGCCTTGGCCAGCAGGTTCTGGTGGATGCGAAGGGTCACCTCGCCGCAGATCATCAGGTTCGATGCGAGCAGCAGGTCAAGCGTTCTGCCGATCGCGCCTTCCGTCGAGTTCTCGACCGGCACCACGCCGTAGTCGGCGTTGCCCGACTCGATGGCCCGGAACACGTCGTCGATCGCGGGGAGCGGCATCAGCGCGGGCGCCGAGCCGAAGTGCTTCTGCGCCGCCGACTCCGAGAACGTGCCGGCCGGGCCGAGGTAGGCGATCCTCAGCGGCTGCTCGAGCGCGAGGCAGGCCGACATGATCTCGCGGAAGATGCGCTGGACGGCGCCCTCGGGCAATGGCCCCGGATTGGCGGAGGCCAGGCGCCGCAGCACCTGCGCCTCGCGCTCGGGGCGGTAGATGTTGCCGTGCTTGATCTCGCCGATGCGGTGCGCCAGCCGCGCCCGCTCGTTGACCTGGCGCAGCACCTCGTCGTCGAGGCGGTCGATGGCCTCGCGAAGCCTGGCGAGCTCTTCCGCTTCGGTCGACATCAGCCTTCCAGCGGCAGGTAGCGCACGGCCAGCACGCCCTCGATCTTCGCGATGGCGTCGATCGCCTTCTTCGGCACCTTGCTGTCGACGTCGACCAGCGTGTAGGCCACGTCGCCCTTGGACTTGTTCATCATGTTGTGGATGTTGAGCTTCGCATCGGCCATGGCGGTCGAGATCTGGCCGACCATGTTGGGTACGTTGGCGTTGGCGACGGCGATGCGGTAGCCAGACTCGCGCGGCATCACCACGCCCGGGAAGTTCACCGAGTTCACGATGTTGCCGTCAAGCAGGTAGTCGCGCACCTGGTCGGCGACCATGATCGCGCAGTTCTCCTCGGCCTCGCGCGTCGAGGCGCCCAGGTGCGGCAGCGCGATGACGTGGGGATGGTTGTTGACATGCGCGCTGGGAAAGTCGCAGACGTAGGTGGCGATCTTCTTCGCCTCCAGCGCCGCCAGCACCGCGGCCTCGTCCACCACGCCGTCGCGGGCGAAGTTGAGCAGCACGGCGCCGGTCTTCATGCCCTCGATGCTCGTCGCGTTGATCATCCTGCGCGTGGCCTCGACCAGCGGCACATGCACGGTGACGAAGTTGCAGTTCTTCAGCACCTCGGCCAGGCTGTTGGCCTTCTTCACCTGCGAGGGCAGGCTCCAGGCGGCATCCACCGTGATCTCGGGGTCGTAGCCGACGACGTTCATGCCGAGCTTGATCGCAGCATCCGCGACGAGGCAACCGATCTTGCCCAGGCCGACGACGCCCAGCGTATGGCCGGCGATTTCATAGCCGGCGTAGGTCTTCTTGCCGCCCTCGACCTTCTTCTCCATCTCGGCGTCGGCTGGATCGAGATTCGAGACGAACTTCATGGCGCCGCCGATGTTGCGCGCGGCCAGCAGCATGCCTGCCAGCACGAGTTCCTTGACGGCGTTGGCATTGGCGCCGGGGGCGTTGAACACCGGCACGCCGCGCGCGCTCATCGCTTTGACGGGGATGTTGTTGGTGCCCGAGCCGGCGCGGCCGATGGCCAACACGGATTTCGGAATCTCGACGCTGTGCAGGTCCGCCGAGCGCAGCAGGATGGCGTCGGGCTTCGCCGCTTCCTTGGCGCAGGCGAACCGCTCGGCCGGCAGGCGCTTCAGGCCGTTTTGCGAGACATTGTTGAGAATCAGAACCTGGAATTGGTCAGCCATGACTCATCCTTTCGAAGCTGCAAATTCTTTCATGTATTCGACCAGCGCCTGCACGCCCTCGATGGGCATGGCGTTGTAGATCGAGGCCCGCATGCCGCCGACCGAGCGGTGGCCCTTCAGTTGCGTCATGCCGCGGGCCTTGGCGCCCTTCAGGAACTCCTCGTCGAGCGCGGCGTCCTTCAGGGTGAAGGGCACGTTCATGCGCGAGCGGTCGGACGGAGCAACCGGATTGCGGTAGAAGTCGGTGGTCTCCAGGTAGTCGTAGAGCACCTTCGACTTCTCTATGTTCCTCTGCTCCATCGCCGCGATGCCGCCGTTCTTCTTGAGCCACTGGAACACCAGGCCGGCGATGTAGATGCCGTAGGTCGGCGGCGTGTTGTACATGGATTCGGCGTCGACGTGGGTCTTGTAGTTCAGCATGGCCGGCGGCGTGGGCTGGGCGCATCCGACGAGATCATCGCGGATGATGACGATGGTCAGCCCCGCCGGGCCGATGTTCTTCTGCGCGCCGGCGTAGATCAGGCCGTATTTCGAGACATCGACCTGGCGCGACAGGATGTTGGAGGACATGTCGCAGACCAGCGGCACGTCGCCAGTCTCTGGCGTCCAGTTGAACTCGACGCCGCCGATGGTCTCGTTGGCGGTGTAATGGACGTAGGCGGCATCCTTCGTGAGCTTCCAGTCGGCCATGGCCGGCGCGTAGGTGAAGCCCCTGTCCTCGGCGCTGGCGGCGACGTTCACGTTGCAGAAGGTCTTGGCGGCCTTGATGGCTTTCTTCGCCCACTCGCCGGTGTGAACGTAGTCCGCGACCGCCTTCCCGCGCAGCAGGTTGATCGGGATCATCTCGAACTGCAACGAGGCGCCGCCCTGGAGGAACAGCACCTTGTAGTTGGCGGGAATGCCCATCAGCTCGCGCAGGTCGGCTTCGGCCTGGGCGGCGATACCCATGAACTCCTTGCCCCGATGGCTCATCTCCATGACCGACTGGCCGGAACCGTGCCAGTCGAGCATCTCGTCGGCGGCCTGCTTCAGGACTTCCTCGGGCAGCGCGGCGGGACCGGCGCTGAAATTGAACACGCGTGACATGACTACTCCTCTTCTTCGGTTTCGATGACCTTTTCGATGCCGGCCAGCCTGGTGCCGTCATCGAGATTGATGAGCGTGACCCCCTGGGCCGATCGGCCCGTCTCGCGCACCTGCTTGACCTTGGTGCGGATCATCACGCCGCCGGTGGAAATCAGCATCACTTCGTCGCTGGGCTCGACCAGCACGGCGCCCACCACCTTGCCGTTTCGATCGGACGTGGAGATCGCGATCATGCCCTTGGTGCCGCGGCCGTGCTTCGTGTAATCCGCGATCGGCGTGCGCTTGCCGTAGCCGTTCTCGGTCGCCGTGAGCACGTTCAGCTTCTCGTCGCTCGCCACCAGCATGCAGATCACGCTCTGGCCGTCCTCCAGCATCATGCCGCGCACGCCGCGCGCGGTGCGGCCCATCGGCCGCACGTCGCCCTCCTCGAAGCGCACGGCCTTGCCGGCATCCGAGAAGAGCATCACATCGCAGCTGCCGTCGGTAATCGCCACGCCGATCAGGAAATCGTTCTCGTCGAGGCCGACGGCGATGATGCCAGCCTTGCGCGGATTGGAGAAGTCCGAGAGCGGCGTCTTCTTGACCGTGCCCATGGCCGTGGCCATGAAGATATAGTGCTGCTCGTCGAACTCCTTGACCGGCAGCGCGGCGGTGATCTTCTCGCCGTCTTCCAGCGGGAAGAGATTGACGATGGGCTTGCCGCGCGAGACGCGCGTGCCCTCCGGCACCTCGTAGACCTTGAGCCAATAGACGCGGCCGCGATTGGAGAAGCACAGGATGTAGTCGTGCGTGTTGGCGATGAACAGCCGGTCGACGAAGTCGTCCTCCTTGATCGCCGCCGCCTGCTTGCCGCGCCCGCCGCGCTTCTGCGTGCGGTAGTCGTCGAGGCGCTGGCGCTTGATGTAGCCGCCGTGCGACAGCGTGACCGCCATGTCCTCGCGGGCGATCAGGTCTTCGAGGTTGATGTCGGCGGTCTGGAGCACGATCTCGGAGCGGCGCTTATCTCCAAACTGGGCCCGGATGGCCGCGAGCTCGGCGCCGATGATTTCAGTGATGCGTTCCGGCCGGGCCAGGATGTCGAGCAGATCGGCGATCTGGTCCATGACCTCCTTGTACTCGGCGACGATCTTGTCCTGCTCGAGTCCGGTCAGGCGTTGCAGGCGCAGTTCGAGAATGGCCTGGGCCTGGGCATCCGAGAGGAAATAGCCGCGCCGCGAAAAGCCGAATTCCGGCGCCAATCCTTCGGGCCGCGAAGCCTCGGCGGAAGCGCGCACCAGCATCTCTTCGACCAGCGTCGATTTCCAGGCCCGCGCCATGAGCTCGCGCTTGGCGTCGGCCGGGGTCGGCGCAGCCTTGATGAGCGCGATGACCTCGTCGACGTTGGACAGCGCCACCGCCAAGCCTTCGAGGATGTGGCCGCGCTCGCGGGCCTTCCGCAATTCGAACACCGTGCGCCGCGTCACCACTTCGCGGCGGTGGGACAGGAAGCACTCCAGCAGCTGCTTGAGGTTCAGGAGCTGCGGGCGACCGTCGACCAGGGCCACCATGTTCATGCCGAAGGTGTCTTGCAGCTGGGTCTGCTTGAACAGGTTGTTGAGCACCACCTCGGGCACTTCGCCGCGCTTGAGCTCGATCACCAGGCGCATGCCGGACTTGTCGGACTCGTCCTGGATGTGGGCGATGCCCTCGATCTTCTTCTCGTTGACCAGCTCCGCGATCTTTTCCTGGAGGGTCTTCTTGTTGACCTGATAAGGCAGCTCGTCGACGACGATGGCCTGTCGGCCGCCCTTTTCGAGATCCTCGAAGTGGGTGCGGGCGCGCATGACGACGCGGCCGCGGCCGGTGAGGTACCCCTCCCGCACGCCGGAGACGCCGTAGATGAGACCGGCGGTCGGAAAGTCCGGCGCGGGCACGATCTTGATGAGTTCCTCGATGTCGATGGCCGGGTCGTCCAGCACGGCCAGGCAGGCGTCGATGACTTCGTTGAGATTGTGCGGCGGGATGTTGGTGGCCATGCCCACCGCGATGCCTGCGCTGCCGTTGATGAGGAGGTTCGGGATCTTCGCCGGAAGGATCAGCGGCTCCTGCTCGGAGCCGTCGTAGTTCGGGCCGAAGTCGCAGGTTTCCTTTTCGATGTCCGCGAGCAGCTCGTGGCCGATCCTGGCCATGCGCACCTCGGTGTATCGCATCGCCGCGGCGTTGTCGCCGTCGACCGAACCGAAGTTGCCCTGACCATCGACCAGCATGTAGCGCAGCGAAAAATCCTGCGCCATGCGCACGATGGTGTCGTAAACGGCGGTGTCGCCGTGGGGGTGGTACTTACCGATGACGTCGCCGACGATGCGCGCGGACTTCTTATAGGCCTTGTTCCAGTCGTTGTTCAGCTCATGCATGGCGAACAGCACGCGTCGATGCACGGGTTTCAGGCCGTCGCGCGCGTCCGGCAGCGCGCGGCCGACGATCACGCTCATGGCGTAATCGAGGTAGGAGTGGCGCATCTCCTCTTCGAGGCTGATCGGAAGGGTCTCTTTGGCGAAAGAAGTCATTGGCTCGGAGGACGCCGGAAAGCGGCTTTTCGGAAAGCGTAGGATTTTACCATGCGGCCCGATGGCGGCCAGGCCGCCTTTCCATGGTTAAATCCGCGCCATGAACACTCCCGCCGCCCCGATCGACCTCCTGATCGAGCCCCGCTGGGTCATTCCCGTGGAACCGGACGGCATCGTCCTCCACGATCACGCGCTGGCCGTCGACCAGGGCCGCATTGTCGCCCTCCTGCCCGCGCGGGAGGCCGCCGGCCGTTTCGCCCCGCGCGAACGGGTCAGCCTCCCCGGGCACGTCCTGTTGCCCGGCTTCGTCAATCTCCATACCCACGCCGCGATGGCCCTGTTGCGCGGCTACGCCGACGACCTGCCTCTGATGGCCTGGCTCCAGGATCGCATCTGGCCGGCCGAGGGCAGGCACATGTCGCCCCGCTTCGTCCGCGACGGCACGCTTCTCGCCTGCTGGGAGATGCTGCGCGGCGGCATCACCTGCTTCAACGACATGTACTTCTTCCCGGAGTCCGCGGCGGAAAGCGCGCTGGAGGCGGGCATCCGCGCCGTCCTGGGGATCACCGTCATCGAATTTCCCACCGCCTATGCGACCGACGCCGACGATTACCTGACCAAGGGCCTGGCTGCCCGCGACGCCCTGCGCCACGAACCGCTGATCTCGTTCTGCATGGCGCCTCACGCGCCCTATACCGTTGTCGACCGGACCTTCGAGCGCATCGCCACCCTGGCGGCGCAACTCGATGTGCCGGTGCATATCCACGCCCATGAGACGCTTGCCGAGGTGGAGGAAGGCGTCCGGCGGCACGGCGTGCGCCCGATCGAACGCCTGCATCGCCTGGGCCTGCTCGGCCCGGGCCTGATCGCCGTTCACGCGGTGCATCTATTGCCCGAGGAGATCCGCCTGCTCGGCCGGCACGGCTGCGCCGTCGCTCATTGCCCGACGTCGAACATGAAGCTCGCCAGCGGTATTCCGCCCGTAAACAACCTGCTCGCCGCCGGCGTCCGGGTCGGACTGGGCACCGACGGCGCCGCCAGCAACAACCGCCTGGACATGTTTCGGGAAATGCGCCACGCGGCCCTGCTGGCCAAGGTTGCATCCAGCGATGCGGCCGCCCTCGACGCCCACCGGGCGCTGCGCATGGCGACGCTCGACGGCGCGGCGGCGCTCGGCCTGGATCGCGACATCGGCTCGATCATCCCCGGGAAGTCGGCGGACCTGTGCGCCGTCCGGCTCGATGACTGGCTGACCCAGCCCTGCTACGACCCGGCTTCCCACCTGATCTACGTGGCCGGACGCGAAAACGTCAGCCATGTCTGGGTTGCCGGAAAATTGCGGATTCGTGACGGATATCCCGCCGATCCGGTGCATTCCCGCCTACTCGGACTGGTTAATGTGTGGCATACTGAGTGCCAGTAATTCCAGTGGCCGGGTGGTGTTGTCGTGTTGATATTGGCCCCGGCCTTCCTTTCCTCCGGTTGTTTCCGAGACCGATCGTTCGAACGAGGGAGAACATGAACAAATTCACTGCCCAAAAATCCATGCTGCTGGCCGTTCTTCTCGGCGTCAGCGCTTCCGCCGTCGCGCAAACCCCAGGCATCGACATGAACGGCACCGTCGGCTACGTCATCGACCAGCGCGGCAACGTCGCCAAGAGCGGCTTCGGCCTGTGCTGGCGCACCGGCTACTGGACGCCGGCCATGGCCATCGAGGAATGCGATCCTGATCTGGTCAAGAAGCCGGAAGCGCCCAAGGCGGCTCCCGCTCCCGCTCCGGCACCGGCACCGGCTCCCGCCGCCGCACCCGCGCCGAAGCCCGCCGCCGAGAAGGTGACGCTGGCCGCCGACGCTCTGTTCGACTTCGACAAGGCGGTGCTCCGCCCGGAGGGCAAGGCCAAGCTCGACGACCTGGCCGCCAAGATCAAGGACATCAAGCTCGAGGTCATCATCGCTGTCGGTCACGCCGACCGCATCGGCTCCGACAAGTACAACCAGAATCTCTCCGAGCGCCGCGCCGCCGCCGTCAAGGGATACCTGGTCGGCAAGGGCGCCGAAGCCAACCGCGTCTACACCGAGGGCAAGGGCGAGAAGCAGCCCGTCACCGGCGACAAGTGCGGCAAGAGCGTCAAGAAGAGCAAGAAGCTGATCGAGTGCCTGCAGCCGGATCGCCGCGTCGAGATCGAAGTGATCGGCACCAGGCAGTAACCGTTCGCTCTTCCCGGAAAAAGCCCTGCGCCGCAGGGCTTTTTTTATAGCTTCGCCCCATTTTCGAGCGAAAATAGCGCCATGAACATCAACGCCGACCCCCTGGAACTGGAGAAGTTCGGAGAACTGGCCCACCGCTGGTGGGATCCGAATTCCGAATTCAAGCCGCTGCACGATATCAACCCCCTGCGCCTGGGCTGGATTGACCGCAATTGCGGCCTGGCTGGCAAGCGTGTGCTCGACGTCGGCTGCGGCGGCGGACTTCTGTCCGAGGGTATGGCGGCGCTGGGCGCCCGCGTGACGGGCATCGACCTCTCCGAAAAGGCGCTGGGCGTCGCCCGCCTCCACCTGCTCGAAAGCGGCCGGCAGGTCGACTACCGGCTGATCTCCGCAGAGAACCTGGCCGCCGAACAGCCCGCCTCCTTCGACGCCGTCACCTGCCTGGAAATGCTCGAACACGTGCCCGATCCCGCCAGCACGGTGCGGGCCTGCGCCGAACTGGTGAGGCCGGGCGGGCAGGTCTTCTTCTCAACCCTCAACCGCAACCTGAAGTCATTCTTGTTCGCCGTCGTCGGCGCCGAATACCTGCTCAACCTGCTGCCTCGCGGCACCCACGATTATGACCGCTTCATCCGGCCCGCCGAACTCGCCCGTCATTGCCGCGAAGCCGGGCTCTCGGTCGCCGAGATCATCGGCATGAGCTACAACCCGCTGACCCGGACCTACGCCCTCGGCCGCGATACCTCGGTCAATTACCTCCTGCGCGCCGTACGGGATGACTCAGTGGACAACTGAGGCCGTTTTCTTCGACCTCGACGGCACCCTGGCCGACACCGCACCCGATCTGCGCGCGGCGATGAACCGGCTGCTCGCCGAGGAGGAGCGCCCCACCATTCCGCTGGCGCGATTCCGTCCGCACGTTTCCGGCGGCGCACCCGCCATGCTCGGCGCGGCGTTCGGCGCGAAACCGGAGGATCCGGGCTACGCGGAGCTGCGCCTGCGTTTCCTCGACCATTACGAGGCGGCGCCCTGCGCGGAGACTCGGCTGTTTCCGGGCGTCCCGGAACTGCTGGACGCGCTCGATGCGCGCGGCATCGCCTGGGGCATCGTCACGAACAAGACCGAGCGCTTCACCCGTCTGGTCGCGGCGGCCCTCGGACTCGACGCGCGGGCCGCCTGCATCGTGAGCGGCGACGCCGTCCCGCGCCCGAAGCCGGCGCCCGACCCGCTGCTCCATGCCTGCGCGCTGGCCGGCATCGCCCCCGCGCGTTCCTCCTACGTCGGCGACGACCTGCGCGACATCCAGGCGGCGAAGGCGGCGGGAATGCGCGCCGTCGCGGCGGCCTGGGGCTACCTGGGCGACGGCCCGCCGGCAGGCGAATGGGGCGCCGACGACATCATCGAGCGCCCCGGCGCATTGCTTGATCTGCTCTAAAATGAAAATCGCCGTCGGCGAACTAATCGTCCGCTTCATGGAGCACCTCGGCATCGCCCATGTTTTCGGCATGCCGGGCGCCCACATCCTCCCGGTCTACGACCACCTGCGCGGATCGGGGATCGAAAGCATCCTCGTCAAGCACGAGCAGGGCGCGGCCTTCATGGCCGGGGGCTATGCGCGCGCGTCGGGCAGGATCGGCGCCTGCCTCGCCACCGCCGGCCCCGGCGCCACCAACCTCGTCACCGGCATCGCCAACGCCTATGCGGACCGGCTGCCCGTGCTGGCCGTCACCGGCGAAACCTCGACCTGGATCTTCGGCCGGGGCGGCCTGCAGGAAGGCTCCGGGCAGGGCGGCGCCATCGACCTCTCCGCGATGTTTTCCGGCATCACCCGCTACCACCGGGTCATCGACAACGCCGATCTCCTCGCACAGGCGCTCTCCGGGGCCGTGCGCGTCCTGCGGCAGGCGGTCGCCGGCCCGGCGGTGCTGACTATTCCCTACGACGTGCAGAAGGCCGTGGTCGAGGAAAGCCTGCTGGATGAAATCGACTTTGCGCCTACGCCGCCCGCCGTCCCGGAATCGGCGGGCGAAGACCTGGCGCGCATGATCGCGCAGGCGAGGCACCCCGTCCTCGTGGCCGGGGACGGATGCATGCGCTCCGGCGCCCAGGCGGTCATTGCCCGGATCGCGCAGACCTTCCACCTTCCCGTCGCCACCAGCATCAACGGAAAGGGCATCATCGACGAAACAAGCCCGCTGTCGCTCGGATGCCTGGGCATCACCTCGGACGGGCACGCCTGGCGCCATGTCGTGGACTGCGCCGATCTCGTGATCTTCCTGGGCGCCAGCTTCAACGAGCGCACCAGCCGCCTGTGGAATCCGGAACTTCTGGAGGGCAAGAAGGTCGTCCAGGTCGACCACGACCCCGAACGCCTCGGCCGGGTGCCGAACCCCGACCGTGCGATCTGCGCCGATGTCCGCGCCGTCCTCGAAGACGCGCTGGCCGCGCTGGAACGGGAGGACATGCCCGCCAAGGCCCGATGCTCCGCCCCGCCCCGCGTCGTCAACCCGCATTTCAGGCTGATCGAGCACTTCCTTTCGGGGCTGGGCGGGCGATTTCCGCAGGGCATGCAGATCATCGACGATAACATCATCCTCGCCCAGAGCCATTTCAGGGCCTCGCCCGTCCACCGCTACTTTCCGAACTCCGGCATCTCCGCAATCGGACACGCCATCCCGGCCGCGATCGGCGCGCGGCTCGCCCGCGCCGTTCCCACCTTCGCCATCCTCGGCGACGGCGGCTTCCAGATGTGCTGCATGGAGCTCATGGCCGCGGTCAACCATGGCATCCCGCTCAACGTCGTCCTGATCAACAACGGCACGCTGGGCCTGATCCGCAAAAACCAGTATCAGCTCTACGGCGGACGGTACATCGACTGCGACTTCGTCAACCCGGACTACGCCCTGCTCGCCCGCTCGTTCGGCATCGGCCACTTCCGCATCGAGACGGAAGGCGACGTGGACAGACTGTTCGGGAGCGCGGACCTCGAAGCGGCGATCAACCTCATCGAAATTCCCTGGGACAAGAATGTCTTCCCCGGATACAAATCCGATCGTTAAGCACAACTTCGTCATCGTGGTCCCGGTGGCGGATCGGCCGAGGCAGCTCGCGGACTGCCTCGACAGCCTGCTCGAACTGCGCCGGACCTTCGGCGCCGGGGAGGGCCGCATCCGCGTGCTCATCGCCGACGACAGCGCGGACCCCGCCAGCGTCGCCGCCCACCGGGCGCTGGCGTCGCATTACAGCCGGCTCGGCATTCCCGTCGCGCATTTCGGCCCGGACGAGCAGTTCGACCTGGCCGCCTCCGCGGGGAGCAGCCTCTCGCGGATCGTCGGCCAGCCTTCGCGACTGGGACACAAGGGACAGGGCGTCGCGCGCAACCTCGCCTACCTCAAGCTCGCGCGGGAGGGCCTGACGGACGACACCCTCGTCTGGTCCATCGACAGCGACCAGGAGTTCAGGGTGAAGGTCGCGACGCCCGAAGGCGACCGCGAGCCCTTCGCCGTGGACTATTTTCGCCGCCTGGACGAAATCTTCACGCAGACAGACGCGCTGGTGCTGACCGGCAAGGTGGTTGGCGATCCGCCCGTCTCGCCCGCCGTCATGGCCGGCAACTTCCTCGATGACGTGGCCGGGTTCATCCGGCAGATGGGCGACGGCCCCTGTCGGCACCATGGCGGGGAGGCGCACGGCGCGGGGGAACCCGCCTACCACGACATGGCCGACCTGTTCGGATTCAAGCCCGCCGCCGAGCCCTTCCGCTACCGCTGTCCCCTGCCGGGCGACCATACGGAGGCCGACTGTCTCGACCATTTCGCGGAGCGGCTCTCCGGCTTCTTCTACGGCGAGCATCCGACCCGCGTCTCCTACCATCAAGGCGACGACGACGCCCCCAAGCCGGCAAGGACGGTCTACGCGGGCAACTATGTGTTCCGTCCCGATGCGCTGAAATATTTCATCCCCTTTTCCACGCTGCGCCTGCGCATGTCCGGCCCGACGCTCGGCCGGATCGTCCGCGCGGAGATCGGCGACCGCTTCGTCTCCGCCAACCTGCCGATGCTGCACAGGCGCACGGCGCGCGACATGAACCGCTCCGAGTTCCGGCCCGGCGTGGCGGAAAGCGACGCGGCCATCGACATCTCGGACGAGTTCGAGCGGCAGTTCCACGGCGACGTCATGCTGTTCTCGGTCGAGCGCGGCGCGCTTTCCCGCCCCGAAACCATCGACGACGTCCGCGCGGAGATGCTCGCCCGGTACAACGACCGGCGCGCGGCGCTGACCGAAAAGCTCGCGCGGCTGGATGCGCTGATCGGGTCGCGCGGCTGGCCTCCCGCAACGCTGGCCCGGCTCGGGGCCTTCCGCGACAACATCGAGCGCAACTTCGGCCCGGCTTCGCCCGCGCTCGCCCGCATCAACGCGGAGGAACACTGGCGGCGGTGGCGCGCCGGCCTGCTGGACGCCCTCCGCCATTACCCGGGGGATCGCCGCGCATGGGACTCGACGACCTGCTCGCCCACCAGCGCATGACCCGGCCGTCGCTGCTCGAAAAGCAGCGGCGGGACCTCGCGGGAATCATCGCATTCGCGGCGGACAACACGGACTACTACCGCGACCGCTTCGCCGGCCTCGACCTTGATGGCAGGCTCTCGGAGGAACTGCCGCTCCTTACCAAGGAGGACATCGCCGCGAATCTCGACACCCTGCTGACGCGCGGCGCCCGGGATCGCGCCAGGATCGGCCATACGGGCGGCTCCACGGGCCGGCCGACGCCCTTCTGGTACGACGAGGCCAAGCACGAATTGATGCGAGCAGGCATGGCCCGCAGCTACATGATGTCCGGTTGGCGTCTCGGCCAGCGGATCGTCAACTTCTGGGGGGCCGCCCGCGACATCGGCGCCGGCGGCGTCTTCGACAACACGGCGACGGAGCGCACCCTGCCCGCGCAGCAGCACGACGAGGCGACGCTCGCCGGCTGGGCCGAGACCCTCCGCTCGTACCGGCCCGCGCTGCTCCAGGGCTACGCCTCCATCCTGGCCGAGCTGGCCCGCTTCGTCGCCGACACCCGGCAGCCGATGCCCGACAGCCTGATCGGCGTTTACTCGACCGCCGAGACGCTCGACGACCGGCAGCGGGGACTCATGGAGCGTGCCTTCTCGTGCAAGGTGTTCAACCAGTACGGCAGCCGCGAGATTCCCAACATCGCCTGCGAGTGCCGGCACGGCAACATGCACGTCTTCACCGACATGGTCTGGCTCGAATCGCTGAACATCGACAAGGGCGAGGAGGGAGATCGGCTGATCGTCACTTCGCTGACCAACCGGCTGATGCCCATGATCCGCTACGACATCGGCGACTCCGGCCGACTCAAGGAAGGCGACTGCGCCTGCGGCTCGCCTTTCCCGCTGATGGAGATGGGCCTGTGCCGGAGGAACGATCTCATCCGCACGACCGACGGCCGGCGCATCCATCCCTCGTTCTTCAACCGTCTGCTCTACGGCATGACGCAGATCCGGCAATACCAGTGGATACAGAGTGCGCCGGACCGGATCGTCCTGAACGTCGTCGCGACGCCCGCGCTAAGCTCGGAGATCACCGATTCGCTGCAGGAGAGCATCCGCCGGGACATCGACGCACGGATGACGCTCGAACTCAACCATATCGAGGAAATCGCCCGCACCATTTCGGGCAAACACCGGTTCGTCATCAACCGGATCGCCTGACGGCGACACAAAACCGGCGTCATATTTCGCCCGCGGGCGCCAACGCCCTGAATCGGTAGGCTTTTTCCATTTTCAGACCCACTATATGTAGTGGCACGGCGCTTGCTGTGCCACTAGAAAAAAATACAACCCATTGTTTTTATTAATGTTGAAAAAATATTCTTTGCATCAATAAAAAACTGGGGATATGCTTTGGCGCTCAAACTCCATCAACTTCGGATACAACCATGACAATCAATACGCCGACATCTGGAGAAGTCGTTCCCGTTCAACAACTTGGCCTTCCCCTGCCACAGGATATCTCGGGGGAGGTCCTGCTCGAAAAGTATGCCAAGGGCAATGAGCGCGACGTGCGCGACGTGCGGATGCGCGTCGCCCGCGCTTTGGCCTCCATCGAGGCGGAGGACAAGCGTTCCCACTGGGAGGCGAAGTTCCTCGAAGCCCAGGAAAACGGTTTCGTGCCGGCCGGCCGCATCAACTCCGCCGCCGGCACCGACCTGTGCGCGACCCTGATCAACTGCTTCGTGCAGCCGGTGGGCGACTCGATCTCCGAGATCGTCGAAGGTCGCCCCGGCATCTACACGGCGCTGCTCCAGGCGGCCGAGACCATGCGCCGCGGCGGCGGCGTCGGCTACGACTTCTCCTCGATCCGCCCGGTCGGCGCCCACGTCAAGGGCACGCAGTCGCGCGCCTCCGGCCCCGTCTCCTATATGCGGGTGTTCGATCGCTCCTGCGAGACCGTCGAGTCCGCCGGCAGCCGGCGCGGCGCGCAGATGGGCGTGCTGCGCTGCGACCACCCGGACATCGAGGACTTCATCCACGCCAAGGATAAGGGCGACCTCACCAACTTCAACATTTCCATCGGCGTCACCGACGCCTTCATGCGCGCCGTCGAGAATGATACCGAGGTGGAACTCACCCATCGCGCCGAGTCCTCGGCCGACATCAAGGCCGCCGGCGCCTATCAGCGCGAAGACGGCATCTGGGTCTACCGCAAGCCGCGCGCCCGCGAGCTGTGGGACCAGATCATGCGCTCGACCTATGACCACGCCGAGCCGGGCATCCTCTTCCTCGATCGCATCAACCGCGACAACAACCTCCACTACTGCGAGACCATCGAGGCGACCAACCCCTGCGCCGAGCAGCCGCTGCCGCCCTACGGCTGCTGCTGCCTGGGCTCGATCAACCTGACCCACTTCGTCAGGCGGCCCTTCGAACAGGGCAAGAACGGCGCCGAGTTCGACTACGCCGCCTTCGGCAAGGTCATCGACGTTTCCGTGCGCATGCTCGACAACGTGCTCGACGTCACCTGCTGGCCGTTGCCGCAGCAGCAGGCCGAGGCCCAGGCCAAGCGCCGCATCGGCCTGGGCTTCACCGGCCTGGGCGACGCCCTCATCATGCTCTGCCTGCGCTACGACTCGACCGCGGCGCGCGCCATGGCCACGAAGATCTCCGAGTACATGCGCGACCGCGCCTACCTCGCCTCGATGGAGCTGGGACGCGAGCGCGGCGCCTTCCCGCTGTTCAACGCCGACCTCTACCTCTCCGGCGGCAGCTTCGCCTCGCGCCTGCCGGCGGAGATCAAGGACCCGATCCGCAAGCACGGCCTGCGCAACTCGCACCTGCTGTCCATCGCGCCCACCGGCACCATTTCGCTGGCCTTCGCCGACAACGCCAGCAACGGCATCGAGCCGCCCTTCTCCTGGACCTACACGCGCAAGAAGCGCATGGCCGACGGCACACACAAGGAATACGCCGTCGAGGACTACGCCTGGCGCCTCTACAAGCACCGCGGCAGCGACGTGTCGAAGCTGCCCGACTACTTCGTCACGGCGCTGGAGATCTCGGCGCAGGCGCACAAGGACATGGTGGCCGCCGTCGCCCCCTACATCGACACGGCCATTTCCAAGACGGTGAACGTGCCCGAGGACTACCCCTACACCGAGTTCGAGGACCTCTACCTCGATGCCTGGAAGGCCGGCCTCAAGGGCCTGGCGACCTACCGGCCGAACAAGGTGCTGGGCTCCGTGCTGTCGGTGGAGACGAAGAAGCAGCAGCCGCAGGACGTCACCCTCGACGGCGGCGCCCTGCCACCCGGCGCGACGGGGGCCAACAAGCGGCTGTCCATCGGCTCTCTGCCGGCGCCGGTGCTGGCCTCGCTGCGCTGGCCGGGCCGGCCGCGCATGACCGACGGCAACGCCGCCTGGACCTACATGATCGAGACGCCGCACGGCGAGTTCGCCCTCTTCGTCGGCCACATCGAGAACGGCAAGCGCGTGCCCTTCGAGGTCTGGGTCAACGGCACCGAGCAGCCGCGCGGCCTCGGCGCCGTCGCCAAGACGCTGTCCATGGACATGCGCGCCAACGACCCGGCATTCCTCAAGCTCAAGCTCGACGTGCTCGCCCGCACCGTCGGCGAGGACCCCTTCGAGATGCCCTTCCCGCCCCTGGGCGAGAAGAAGATGGTGCCCGGCACCGTGGCTGCCATGGCCCAGGTCATCCGCTACCGCTGCGAGCAGCTCGGCGCGCTGGGCAGCGACGGCCCGACGCCGGTGCTCGACGCCATGTTCCACCGCGACGAGCCCAAGACCGGCACCGACGGCACGCTGTCCTGGACGGTGGACATCGCCAACCCGGCCGCCAACGAGGAGTTCGTGCTGGGCCTGAAGGAGATCACCCTGCCCGACGGCGTGACGCGGCCCTACTCGGTCTGGCTCTCCGGCAACTACCCGCGCGCGCTCGACGGCCTGACCAAGCTGCTCTCGCTCGACATGCGCGTGCTCGACCCGGCCTGGATCGGCATGAAGCTCAGGAAGCTCACCAACTATGCCGAGCCACTGGGCGACTTCATGGCCCGCGTGCCCGGCGGCCAGAAGCAGCAGAACTGGCCCTCCACCGTGGCCTACATCGCGCGGCTCATCATCCACCGCTACTCGATGCTCGGCATCCTCGACGAGAACGGCTTCCCGACGCGCGAGATGGGCATCCTCGAAACGCCGCGCGAACAGGGCGAACTCAAGGTCACGCAGGGGGCGCTATGCGCCGAGTGCGGCAACATGACGGTGATCCGCAAGGACGGCTGCGACTTCTGCACCGCCTGCGGCGCGGTCGGCGCCTGCGGCTGACCGGCTTCGCCCGCGAATCAGCCGCCGGGCTCGCAATAAAAAACCGGCTCTTCCGGCAAATCCTACGGTAAATGAGATGACCGACATCCCTGAGATGGTGTATCCACGCGGGTTTTCCAGGACTCGGGTAGGTACAACATTATGGGAGCGGTCATCCCGGCGAAGATTTTGGGGCTTGAGGGGCAAGTGATCAAGAGCGTTGTATTCGATGAAGAGGGCGGTCGGGTGCGGGTCATCTGCAACCGTGACCGGCGCCGGCGGCCGGTGGATAGCCGCACGGGGCGGCGTGGGCAGGTCAATCGTCTGCTGCGGCGGACGGTGCGAGACGTACCCATCGGCGGCTGGCCCTGCGAAGTCGAGATCGAGTACGCCGAGACCTTTCTGTCGCCCGGCCACGTGCGCGTGGAGCAACTGCCGTTTGTCTGCCCCAAGGCGCGGGTGACGAAACGCTTGGCGCGGCTGATCGCCGGCTTGGCCCGGCACATGCCGATCTCGGCGGTGGCGCGCCATTTCGGCCTGTCCTGGGATTCGGTGAAAGCCATCGAATGCGCACACCTGGCGGAGACGATTCCAATTCCGCAGCCGCAAACCCTTGCCGGTATTCGTTACCTCGGCGTCGATGAAGTCGCCCGCGCCAAGGGACAGAGCTACTTCACCCTGGTCTATGACCTGTCGCCCGGCACCCATTACGGGCGCATCCTGTGGGTCAAGGAAGGGCGCGAGTCCGCCGTGCTGATCGAGTTCCTCGACGCCCTGTCGCAGGAGTGCGCTGCCGGCATCAAGGCCGTCGCGCTCGACATGGGGCCGGCCTACATCGCCGCCGTGCGCGAATCGCTGCCGCAGGCATCCATCGTCTTCGACCGCTTCCACGTCATGCAGATGTTCAACAAGGTGATCCGCGATTGCCGCCGCGCCGAGTTCAAGGCGGCCAAGACGCTGGGCGACCTCACCGGCCAGCAGGCGATCAAGGGCAGCCTGTGGCTGCTGCTCTCCAATCGCAGCACCCTCAAGGACACTGACCAGGGCCGGCTTGACCTGTTGCTGGCACAGAACCAACCGCTGGCTTCCCTCTACACGCTCAAGGAGCAGTTGCAGCGCCTGTGGCACCAGCCGGCCACACCGACGGACATGGCCGAGCGCCTTGACGACTGGTGCGGCATGGCCAAGGCCGCCAAGATCACGGGCCTTGCCAAGTTCGTGAAGACCTTGCAGTCCCATCGTTCCGGCATCTGCGCCTACGCCGCTCATCCGATCACCACTGCGCGACTGGAGGCCGGCAACGTCTCCATCGCCCTGCTGCGCCGCCGTGCCCGAGGCTTCCGCGATATGGCGTATCTCAAGCTCAAGATCTTCCAGTTGAACACAGAGGACACGCCTTCGTTCCTCTATAACTGCATGCCGCCCGCATTACCGTCGGCACGCTTGTTTACCGTAGGAAATCCGTGAACAGCCATTTCGGAAAGCGGGACTACATCCTCTCCATGCTCGCGTTCTATGAACTCGGCGATGTCCGGCTGGCACAGGCATGCTTCATCGACGCATACGGCCGTTCGCTCGACAGGCTTGGCGTCAGGCGGTAGGCCGCCCGCGCGCCGGCCCTCGCTTGGGTTGCAGACATTCCGCTATCCCCGCGGCGGCACCAGCCCCTCGGCGGCGGCGAACAGGATCAGGTCGGCGTTGCTGTGGATGTCCAGCTTCTGCATGATCCGCATCTTGTGGGTCGACACCGTCTTGGCGGAGAGATGCAGCGTTTCGGCGACCTGGTTGATGCTGTCGCCGGCGGCGATGCGTTCCAGCACTTCCCGTTCGCGCTGCGACAGCGCCTGTACGCCGGTGTGTGGCGCCAGCGATTCGAACAGGACCTGTTCCGCCAGCGCCGGATCGACGTGGCGCCCACCCGCCGCCACCTTGCGGATCGCCTCGGCGAGCACGGCGGGCTCGCTGTCCTTGGTGACGTAGCCGTTGGCGCCGGCGCGCAACGCGCCCAACGCCACCTGGGCGTCCTTGTGCATGCTGAGGACCAGGATCGGCAACGCCGGCCATCTTTCGCGCACCCGACCGATCAGGGCCGTGCCGCCCAGGCCCGGCATGGTCATGTCCATCATCAGGAGATCGGCCCCGGCCCGGCCCAACCCGTCCAGCGCTTCCGCGCCGTCGGCCGCCTCGCCGACCACCTCCAGGTCCGGATAGAGCTGCAGCATCCGCCGCACGCCCTGCCGAACGACGAAATGATCGTCGGCGATCAGGATTCTGATGGTCTTCATGTCTCCCTGTCCTCTCCGATCGGCACAGAAACCGAAACCACGGTTCCCTGGCCGACCTTGCTCTGGATGTTCATCTTACCGCCCATCATCAACGCCCTTTCGCGGATGCCCATCAGACCGAAACCGCCGGCGCTTTGCGCCGCGGCGACGTCGAAGCCCCGTCCATCATCGCGAATCTCGAGCACCAGATAGTGACCGATCTGCCGCAGCATGACCCACACATGGTTCGCCCCGGCGTGGCGCATCACGTTTGTCAGCGATTCCTGGACGATCCGGAACAAGTCCGTCGCCATCCCGTCGTCCATATCCGGCGGCACGACGCCCGCATCGACGCGGCACGGAACGCCGCTGCACGCCTGGAACTCGGCGCCGAGACTGGCCAGCGCCGCGGCCAGCCCCATGTCCAGCGCCGAAGGCCGCAGCGAGGAGGCGACGCTGCGCACCACGCCGATGGATTTGTCCACCAGCGCCTTCAGGCGCACCGCCTCGCCGGCCACGTCCGGCGCATCTTCCCGCGTGGCCAGAACGGCCAGCCCCATGCGAAGCGCGGTCAGGTTCTGGCCGAGCTCGTCGTGGATTTCCCGGGCGATATGCTTACGCTCCGTTTCCCGCACCGTCTCCCGGTGGTCGCCCAGTTCCCTCAGGGCCTGGTGCGACTCGGCGATCTCCAGTTCCCGCGCCTTCAGCTCCGTGATGTCCAGCATGACGCCGTCCCAGAACACTTCGCCGACGGCCACCCGCGGCACCGCCCGAAGCCTGACCCAGACTTCGCCGCGGCCTTCCCGGCCGACGCGGCCGCTCCAGTTCCATTCCGGCATCGCCGAGATGCTGCGCCGCAGGCTTTCGGCAAAGGACGGCCGGTCCTCCTGGCACACGCAGAAAACGAACTCCCGCTCGCCGGAAAGCAGGTCTTCCGCGCGCACGCCGCACAGCGACGCCACCCCCTGGCTGACATAGGTCATCCGGATGCGGTCGCCATCGACCACAAACTCGAAGACGATCCCCGGTACGCTGCCGGCGATGCCCTGGAGGCGGGCCTCCCGCTCCAGCGCGGCTCGTTCCGCCCGGCGATAATCCGTCACGTCGTGACCTTCCGCGATCAGCAGGGCCGCACCCCCTTCGCAGTCCTCGACGACCGGCCTGACGGCCAGGTCGATGGTCGCCGGGCGGCCGTCCGACCCGCGCAAGACCATCTCCGCCCGCGCCGGCTGGCCGCGGGCGGCGCGGGCCACCGCCTTTTGCATCTGCTCACGGCAGTCCGCCCGGCCCTTGCACCAGGGCGCCTCCCAAAGCGGCAATCCGATCGCATCGTCGACGCGCATGCCGATAAAGGCCTGGGCGGCACGGTTCAGCTCCAGCACCGTGCCGTCGGCTTTCAGCAGACAGGTGATCTGCGACTGCGTGTTGAAGATGGCGCGGAACTTCCGCTCGCTCTCGGCCAGCGCCTCTTCCGCGGCCTTGCGCGCCGTGATGTCATGGCCGACGCTCTGGAAGCCCGTCAGCCGGCCGTCCTGGCTCAGCAGGGGGATGAAGGTCCACTGGATCCAGCACCGCTCGCCCGCCGCCGAGGTAAACGCATGCTCGTAGTCCGTCCGGCGCGGACGGGTCGCCAGGCCCGCGATCAGCGCGGCAGCCGGCCCGCTTCCGGCATCGGGCAGCAGGCACAGCCAGCGCTTGCCGACCAGTTCGTGGGGTTGCAGACCGAACAGGTCGGCGTAGGAGCGGTTCACGAATTCCAGCGTGGTGTCGGGCCGCCAGCGGCTGATCAGCTCGCGCTGGGCCTCCAGCACCATGCGCTGCATCCGCTCGCTGTCGCGCAGGGCCTGTTCCATGGCCTTGCGCTCGGTGATGTCCTGCAAGCCGACGATGCGCCGCCGAACCGTGCCGGCCGCGTCGGCCATCACCGTGACATCCACCAGTGACGGAAATTCCGAGCCGTCCTTGCGTATCTGCACCGACTCGAAGCTGTGGTGGCTTCGGCTCCGGGCCAGGACGATATGGGCCGAAAGCTCGTCCCGCGCCGACGGCGCGAACACCGAGAAAAGCGGCCGCCCCTCGAGTTCCTCGCGGTCATAGCCAAGCATGCGCGCAAAGACCGGATTCATCTGCTCCAGGATCGAGGCATCGGCGCTGCCCACGGCGATGCCCCATTCGACGGAATGGAATACCTGTTCCCATTTCTCCGAAGCCCGGGCGCGATAGACGTATTCGCCGGCATTCCGGGCAGCCGGCCGCGCCTCATCCGAAATGCGTTCCCGTACGCGCGCTTGGGCAGGAGGGCAAACGATTTGGAAAATCACCCACGCCAGGGCGAGGACGGCGACGATCGCCAGCGCCAGCAGCGACATCCCGCCCGTCGTCATGGTCATTGCGTCACGCCTCGACGTCTGCGGCCGGCTGGCGGGCGGGCGCCAGGAAGGATCGGGCCGCTTCCGCGTCGACCGGCCTTCCCGTCAGGTAACCTTGGGCCAGATCGCAATGGCAATCGCGCAGATAGTCCTGCTGCTCCGGGGTCTCGATGCCCTCGGCGACGACATGGATGCCGAGGACGTGCGCCATGGAGACGATGGCATGCACGATGGCGGCGGCGTCGGCGTCGGCGCCGATCTCGGCGACGAAGGAACGGTCGATCTTCAGCACGTCGACAGGGAACCGCCGCAGATAGCTGAGCGAGGAATAGCCGGTGCCGAAATCGTCCACCGCGATGCTGACGCCCATCGACTTGAGACTTTCGAGAATCCGGCTGGCGGCGGCGGGGTCGTGCATCAGCACGCTCTCGGTGACCTCCAGTTCCAGGCGCTCCGCCGGCAAGCCGGTTTCCGCCAGCACCGCCTGTACCGTGGCGACGAGGTCGCCGTGCTCGAACTGGAGGGCGGACACGTTGACGGCCATGCGCCCCGTCTCGAAGCCTTGCCGCCGCCAGGCCGCCATCTGAAGGCAGGCCGTCCGCAGCGCCCATTCGCCCAGATCGACGATCAGGTTGCTGCGCTCGGCGATGGGGATGAAGCGGCCCGGCGGGATCATGCCCTGCTCCGGATGCTGCCAGCGCATCAAGGCCTCGAAACCGCCCAACCGGCCGTCGGCGAGATGGAACTTGGGCTGGTAATAAAGCAATAGCTCGTTCCGCTCGATGGCGCGACGCAGGGCCGCCTCCACGTCGAGGTCTTCCCGGTAGCGATGGTCCATGTCGGCGGTGTAGAACCGGCAGCCGCCGCGCTCGACCTCCTTGGCGCGATACATGGCCACCTCGGCCTTGCGCAGCAGCTCGTCGATATCGTCGTGGTCGAACGGGAAAACGCTGGCGCCGATGCTGGCGGTGAGGAAGACCTCCCGGTCCCGGATGCGGACCGGCGCGGCCAGCGCGTCATTGATCCGGTCGGCGACGGCGACGATGTCCTGCACCAGTTCGGCATCGGGCAGCAGGATGACGAACTCATCGCCGCCTCGGCGGGTCAGGGTATCGCCTTCCTGGAGGGTATGTTGCAGGCGCAGCGCGGTTTCAAGCAGGATCGCATCGCCGGCGGCGTGGCCGAGGGTGTCGTTGATGCGCCGGAAATCATCCAGGTCGACGAGCAGGACGGCCACCAGCCGGTTTCGGCGCCGGGCGGCGACCAGCGCCTGCTGGAAGCGGTCGCGCACCAGAGCCTGGTTGGGCAGGGCGGTCAGGGCGTCGTGGGTATCCTGGTATTGCAGGCGCGCCTCGAACTGCTGGCGCTCGCGCTGGTCGCGGGCGACGACGGACCAGTAGTCCACCTCGCCGGCCTCGTCCTTGTGCGCCATGACCGTCTGCCATACGGGGACATCCTCGCCCGAGCGCGCGCGCCAGAGGATCTCGCCCCGCCAGACGCCCGCCCGATCCGCCTGCGGCAGCATCCAGTTGAAGATCAGGTCCGTCATTTCCGGCGGATGGCAATCGGAGAGGATCAATCCTCCCGCGTCCTCGTCCTCGCGCAGGCCCAGCAGGCGCCGGGCGCAGGGGTTCAGGTAGGTGATGCCGGTGTCCCGGCCGATGAAAACGATGCACTCGTCCGAGCCATCGATCAGCGCCAGCATCCGTTCCGCGCGCAGCCGGTTTTCCCGCTCCGCCGAAATGTCGCGGATCTGGGCCAGCAGGTGGTCGGGCTGCCCTTTGCCGTTCCGGCCCAGGGTAACCGTCGCTTGCGTCCAGAGGTAGCGGCCATCCCGACAGCGGTAGCGGAGATCGGCGGAAAAGCCGGGCGCGCGGCCCTCCAGCATGGCCTCTCGCCGCGGCTGGCTGGCGCGGTAATCCTCCGGATGGGCAATTTCCTGCACGGTGAGGGCGCGCAGTTCCTCCTCCGTGTAGCCGAACATGGCCGACAGCGTGTCGTTCACATAGAGGATGCGGCCTTCCAGGTCCGCGATGCCCATGCCGATCGGCGAATGCTCGAAGAGGATGCGGAAGCGCTGCTCGCTTTCCGCCAGCGCGCGCCGGTTTTCCCGGCTGAGGGTGACGTCGCGGCTGGTGCCGCGATAGCCGAGGAAGCGTCCGCCGCCGTCGAAGAACGGGCTGGCGCTCGTTTCCAGCGTCAGCGCGCGGCCGGTGCCGTGGCGGTAATTGCACTCCACTCGTATCATCGGTTCCTGGCGCATGAACTGTTCGCGCCAGATCGGCCCGAAGCGGCCGGCTTCCGCTTCCGACATGAAATTCAGCGGCGAGCGACCGATCACCTCCGCCGGCGCCAGGCCGAACAGGGTCTGCACGCTGTTGCTGGAATAGGTGAACAGGCCGGTGGCATCCACCTCCCAGACCCAGTCCACGGAATTGTCGAGGAAGCTGCGCGTCCGCGCCTCGCTGGCCTCCAGCGAACGCTCCACCTGCTCATGGACGGTGATGTCGCGCACGGTGGCGATGACGTGCCGCCGGCCGCCGAGGATCACGGGGCTCAGGGCCACTTCCGCCGGGAATTCCCTGCCGTCCCGGCGCTGGGCATGGAAGCGGCGGCTGCCGCCCATCAGGCGCGCCGCCGGCTCCGCAAAGTAATCCGCCGCCAGCCGGGCATGCTCGCCGCGCATCCGTTCCGGCAACAGCCGGTGGTGGCTCATGCCCTTCATTTCTCCGGCGTCGTAGCCGAACATGTCGGCGGCGGCCGGATTGACCAGGACGATGCGGCTTAACGCATCCACCACCATGACGCCGTCCGGCGCAGCCTCGAAGAGGGCGGACAGGCCGGCCTCGCTGTGCCTCAGGGCCTTCTCGGCTTCCTCCATGCGCCGGAAGGGTTCGCATACCATGCCGACAAACAACGCTTGGTAGAGCTGGTAATAGGCGATGACCTTGCAGGCATGGCCCGCGAAATTGAAAAGATCGGCCGGCTCGCCATTAAGGGAGAGCAAGGACTCCGAGGCGATCATGGAAAGCAGGGCGAGCACCAGGGGACGAAGCGCCAAGGGCGCCAGCGGCGGCGGACGAAGCGCTACGATCAGCAGAGCCGCGACGAACAAGGCGATGAGGACATATTCGGCCGCGATATTCAGCGGCGTCAGCCCCTGGCCGGCGACGAAGAACAGGCCGGAGGCGCCCTCGATGCCATGGGCGATGGCCGGCACGAGGGGAATGCAAACGGCCAGGGTAAGTCCCAGCGCCAGCGGGCGCAGGCCCGGCCGGCCGCCGACCCGCCAGGCCGAACTCACCGCCAGCAGCAGCACTAGCGCACTGGTGTAGCGGGCCGCCAGCCAGAAGGCGATTCCCTTCTCGACCGAGCCGGGCGTAAGCCAGAACGGCATGCCGGCATGGGACAGAAGGTGGGCGAGATCGAAGATCGCCACCGCCAGGAAGCCGCAGCCGACCAGCAGCGAGGTGGTGCCGCGGGTGCGGGGATACAGGCTCCAGCCGATGACGAATACCAGGCTGGCCACCGCCACGGCCATCGCTTCCATGATCGAATGCAGCGCAAGGTAGCCCGAGTCGGGGACGGAAAGCGGCGGCATGACGGGAATGAGCAACAGCAGAGGCAGGCCGAGCCAGAGCAGCCACTGGCGCAGAGGCGGCAGCAGTACCGCCCGCCACTCTGCGCCGATGGCCGTCGTCGGTGCGATCCGCGTACCCAACGGATTTCGAAACTCCATCGTCCGGCGATCCCCCCTCAGATCCAGCTTTTCATACTGATCCGGGACACTCCATTTGCGCAATCGGGGGCCGCCTCTTCATGCGGAAGGCAATCCTTACGGAAAGGTCGGATTTGCCTGAATCAAAAACCGGCGATGGTAGGATGTTGCTTGTATTAGGATGGCAAATTTTCAGCGGCGGCTGCAAGGACGTGCGAACAACAAACCTGAAAAACCTGTGGCACAACGCCCTGGCGACGATCCTGGTCGAGATGAATCCTCAGGAGATCGGCTGGCTGCTGCGTTCGCGCGACCACATCTCCCTGCTCGCCAGCCGGCGGACGACCATGATCGTCTCGCGCGTGCGGCTCATCGCCGCCCTGTTCGCCGTGCTGACGCCGCTATGGATCGTCGTCGATATCGTCGCCTTCCCGCGGGAGGTCTGGCTGGGGCTTGTCACGGCCCGGCTGGCCGCCACCGCCGCCTTCGCCGCCATACTGCTGCTGGCGCAGCGCATGGACACCATGGACGACGCCTATCGCGCCCTCGGCATGCTGCTGGCCGTGCCCACCTTCTTTTTCCTGTTCTCCTACCACCACATGGTCCAGTTCGACCTGACCGGCGTGCAGGCGGCCTTCGCGGCAGGCTACGCCTTCCTGCCCTTCGTCATGCTCGCCGGGCTGTCGATGTTCCCGCTGACCCTGTTCGAGAGCCTGGCCTTCGCCACGCCGATGCTGATCATGCAGATCGTGGCGGCGGTCACCGAGCTGCCGGTGCTCAACTGGCCGACTTTCGTGGCCTCCTTCTGGCTGCTGTTGCTGATCACCGCCGTCGCATCCCTGTCCGGCATCTCGCAGCTGGCTTTCATGATCGTGCTGGTGCGCGAGGCGATCCGCGACAATCTGACCGGCTGTTTTTCCCGCAACAGCGGCGAGGAGTTGCTCGACTTGCAGTTCGTCATCGCCGACCGCGGCGACGCGCCGATGTCGCTGGCCTTCATCGATCTCGACCATTTCAAGCAGATCAACGACCGCTTCGGCCACGATGCCGGCGACCGGGCCCTGATCGCGGCTTCCGCCGCCATTCGCGGCAACTTGCGCACGGGCGACATGCTGGTGCGTTGGGGCGGCGAGGAATTCCTCCTGATCATGCCCAATACCGATACGCCCCAGGCCTGCGTCGCCCTGGCGCGGCTGCGCGCCGCCGGGTTCGGCCGGCGGCCGGACGGCGCCCCGCTCACCGCCAGCATCGGCCTCGCAGAACGCCGGGGCGACTGCGCCGAAAGCTGGCAGCAACTGGTGGAAATGGCGGACACGCGCATGTATGCCGCCAAGGAAGGCGGCCGCGACCGCATCGCAGGCTGCCACACCTGAACACGCCGGACTGTCGGCGCGGACGGCATCGTCGATGCTGGAATTATCCGACCACGGTGACGTGCTGCTCGTGGCGAAGGGCGGACTCCGGATGGAACAGCCCGGCCAGAGTACTGCTCAGGGTCTTGATCGCTTCCGGCGACTCGATGTCCATGGTCTGGTCAATCACCCAGAGACGATCCTTTTCAGGCAGGATTTCCCGCAGACAGGCGGCGAAGTAGCGTCGAAAGCCGAAATCGGGACCGTCGGCGCCGTAGTCGAATTCGGCATACTCGCCGCTTCTGCGGTTGAAGAGATCGACGAAGCCCCGGCGGCAGGCGCCCGGTTCGACGCTGGACAGCAGCATCCCGTTGTTCTCCTCGACGATCTCGGAGAGCCTTTTGGCCAGCGCGGCGGTGAACTCGGCGCGCCGGCCCGGATCGAGTTCCCGGTGGGCGATACGATCCGCCGCCAGAGCCATGAAGACGAGAAACTCGCAGACGAAGTCGAAATAGGGCCGGCCGATGTCGATATCGTAGTCGGCCCTGCGCATGCGCTTGATCGACTCGATGGCCAGCTTCCAGGCCAGCACGGCCACCACCGAGGCCAGCGTCGCGGGGGAACGCCGGCCCTTGGCGTGGAAGCGGTTGCGGACGCGGATAGCCAATCAGTAGCCAGCCTTGCCGTAGGGCTTCGGCAGTCCCGCGATCTTTACCGCTTGTTTGGCCGGGCCGTCGTGCGGGAACAGGTCGTACATCTTCTTGGAATCCGCGCCAGGCATGACCGTCTCCATGTCCTTCATGAAATTGCGGAAATTCGGCGTCTTGCCGTCTTCCTGAAACTTTTCGCGGAAGTAGTTGATGACCGTCCAATGATCGTCGGTCAGCGCGATGCCTTCCGCCTCGGCGATCACCGCCACAGCCTCCTCTGAAAAGTCCGGCTCCAGCAGGAAGCCGTAGTCGTCGACCTCTTTTTCTTCACCATTGATGACGTAGCCCATAAGGTTCTCTCCTTTCACTTAGTGATCACGAAAAAATCATTTCCCGACGGCGACGACCGACCGGTGCGGCACGAATATCCCGCAGCCGCGCTTGCGCTCGCCGCCCAACCCTTCGCGCTGCACCCGCAGCGATTCCTCCTCGCCGATCCCGTGCAGCATCAGGCTGAAACCGCTCCAGACCGTCCCGCTGCCCGATCCTTTCCGGGACTTGCCGCAAAGCATGGGAACGGAGACGCCCATCGCCGCGAGAAGCCACTTGCATGTCTCCACGAAGAGGACTTCGTCCTCCTCCTCCACGGTGACGAAGGAAGAATACAACACACTGGCCGGCGCCAGCTCGCGAGCCCTGGCCGCCCCAACCGTCACCTCGCCGCCCAGGTCGAGGCGCGCGCCGGAGAGTCGCGAGGCCTTCGCCAGCCGTCCGCGCGACAGGCGCAGGATCAGGTGGGAGTGCCGCGACAGGGTAATCTCGCCCGTGCCCGTATCGGAGCCGACGCGATGCAGGGGATGAATGCCGGCCGCCGGCTCGTCGGCCAGCCAAGGCAGACAGCCGCAAACCTGACGAAAGAGGGGATCGGCATAGTCCGCCGTCACACTCCGCCCGGAAAGGGCGAAGGAGAGGTCCAGGATGTCGTCGTCGCTCATTCGATAGGCTGCCGCTGCGCCCATTCGGCCATGGCCGCGGCGAAGCGCCGCGCCGTCAGCGGATCGATGTCGAAAATGGTGAATCGGCTTCCTTCCCGGATGCGCAGGCGCAGCATGGGCATGCCGCCCGCCTCGAACTCGATCTGCTGGAGCTCGATTTCCTGGTTGCCGATGGGAACCCTGAACTTGTCCAGGCGGGTAATCTTGTCCACGGAAGGTCTTGTGCGCCGATATATGGGTGGGGCACTATCGCACCGTCGATGGACATGCGACCATTACCGCGTTGGCGTGCCGGGGCATACTTCTTTCGGGTAGGTTACCCTACCCCCTCCGAAGCATTCAATCTACCTGCCGGGGGTATGGTGCCCGACGCCAGCCCTCCTTAACATCGCTTCGACTCGGAACTCAAGGTTGCCCGTACGATCCGCCACGATATGCGTGGGGCGTGACGGGTTTCCCCCCAACAGCCCAGAAAGAGGAGACGTCTCATGGCCAAGCCGATGCATCCCACCCCCCTGCTGGACGAGCTCGAAAAAGGCCCCTGGCCGAGCTTCGTCACCGGCCTCAAGCGCCTGGCGAAAGACAACGACATGGCGGTCGACCTGCTCGGCCAGCTGGAGCATTCCTACGAGACCCGCATGGGTCACTGGAAGGGCGGCACGCTCGGCGTCGTCGGCTACGGCGGCGGCATCATCCCGCGCTTCTCCGAGATCAAGAATCCGGACGGCAGCTACAAGTTTCCCGATGCCGGCGAATTCCACACGCTGCGCATCATGCCGGCCGCCGGCATGCATTACGACACGGGCACGCTTCGCCAGATGTGCGACATCTGGCAGGAGCACGGCTCCGGCCTGATCGCGCTGCACGGCCAGTCCGGCGACATCATGTTCCAGGGCGCGTCCAACGAGAATGTCCAGAAGGCTTTCGACGCGTTCAACGAGATGGGCTTCGATCTCGGCGGCGCCGGCCCGGCCCTGCGCACCTCCGCTTCCTGCATCGGCGCCGCGCGCTGCGAGCAGTCCTGCTTCGACGAAGCCAAGGCGCACCACCTCGTCATCAACAAGTTCCTGGACGACCTGCACCGCCCGGCGCTGCCCTACAAGTTCAAGTTCAAGTTCTCCGGCTGCCCGAACGACTGCACGAACTCCATCCAGCGCTCCGACTTCGCCACCATCGGCACCTGGCGCGACAACATCCAGACCGATGACGCGCTGGGCAAGAAGTGGTTCGCCAAGCACGGCATGAACGAGCTGGTCAACGATGTCATCGGCATGTGCCCGACCCGCGCCCTCCAGATCAAGGCGACCAAGGACGTCAGGAAGTCCGCCGAGATTTCCAGCGTCGCGCTGGACGAAGCGCAGTCCCTGGAAGTCGACAACAAGAGCTGCGTGCGCTGCATGCACTGCATCAACGTCATGACCGGCGCCCTGGCGCCCGGCAAGGACAGGGGCGTGTGCATCCTGATCGGCGGCAAGAGCGTTCTGAAGATCGGCGCCACCATGGGCTCCCTCATCGTCCCCTTCATGCGACTCAAGACGGACGAGGATTGGGAGAATTATCTCGACCTGGGTCAGCGCGTGATCGACTTCTTTGCGGAAAACGCCCTCGAGCACGAGCGCACCGGCGAGATGATCGAGCGCATCGGCCTGGCCAACTTCCTGGAAGGCATCGAAGTCGAAATCGACCCCAACATGATCAACCGGCCGCGCATGAATCCCTACGCCAACATGGCGGGCTGGGACGAGGAAGTGGCGAAAGCCGAGGCCCGCAAGGCGGCTGCCTGATCCAAACGAATACTGACGGAGACAGACGAAAATGGCTCAACCTCAAGTCCGCAAGCCGATCGAAGGCTTCCTCGACAACAAGAAGTTCCTGCACCCGAAGTTCGCCGCCAACTACGGTAACTGGAAGACCCACGACCGCCCGCGCCCCGGCGTTCTGCACCACGTCTCCAACTCCGGGGACGAGGTCTGGTCGGTGCGTGCCGGCACGCAGCGCCAGATGGACCACTACACGGTTCGCGCACTCTGCGACATCGCCGATAACTTCGGCGAAGGCTTCATGCGCTTCACCATCCGTTCCAACGTCGAAATCCCCGTTTCGAGCGAAGCCAAGGTCGCTCCGCTGATCGCCGAGCTCGAGAAGAACGGATTCCCGGTCGGTGGCACGGGCAACTCCGTGTCCATGGTCGCCCACACCCAGGGCTGGCTGCACTGCGACATCCCCGGCACCGACGCCTCCGGCGTGGTCAAGTCGATGATGGACGAGCTGATCGAGGAGTTCAAGCACGAGCAGATGCCCAACCGCGTGAAACTGTCCACCTCTTGCTGCGAGATCAACTGCGGCGGCCAGGCCGACATCGCGGTCGTCGTGCAATACACGAAGCCGCCGAAGATCAACCACGACCTCGTCTCCGCGATCTGCGAACGCCCGACCGTCGTCGCGCGCTGCCCGGTGGCCGCCATCCGCCCGACGATCGTCAACGGAAAGCCCTCGCTCGAGGTCGACGAGAAGAAGTGCGTCTGCTGCGGCGCCTGCTATCCCCCCTGCCCGCCCATGCAGATCAACGATCCCGAGTCCAACAAGGTCGCGATCTGGGTCGGCGGCAAGAACGCCAACGCGCGCGGCAAACCGACCTTCCACAAGCTGGTCGCCGCCGGCCTGCCCAACAACGCGCCGCGCTGGCCCGAGGTCAACGCCGCCGTCAAGAAGATCCTCATGACCTACAAGGAAGACGGCCGTCCGTGGGAGCGCATGATCGACTGGATCGATCGCATCGGCTGGCCCGCCTTCTTCGAGAAGACCGGCCTGCCCTTCACCAAGTACATGATCGACGACTGGCGCGGCGGCCGTGTCAACCTGAACGCCTCCACCCACCTCCATTTCTGAAGAGTCATCCATGATCTTCTCGATACTTGTCAACGAAGGCCCCTACACGCACCAGGCTTCGGACACCGCCTTCAACTTCACGATGGCGGCGCTGGCCAAGGGGCACAGGATATTCCGCGTGTTCTTCTACCACGACGGCGTCAACAACGGCACACGCCTCACCACGCCGCCCCAGGATGACCGCAACATCGTCGCCCGCTGGTCGAAGCTCGCCCAGGAAAGCGAACTGGACCTCGTGGTATGCGTCGCCGCAGCCCAGCGCCGCGGTATCGTGGACGATGGCGAGGCCAAGCGCAACGGCAAGGACGCCACCAACCTGGCGCCCGGCTTCCGCATCTCCGGCCTTGGCCAGCTGATCGAGGCCGGCATCCAGTCCGACCGCATCGTCACGTTCGGCGACTGAGGAGAACGACGTGAGCACAATCAAGAAATTTTTGTTCGTCAATCGCAAGGCGCCTTACGGCACCGTCTATGCCCTGGAGTCCCTCGAAGTAGTGCTGATCGGCGCCGCCTTCGAACAGGACGTGTCGCTGGCCTTCATGGACGACGGCGTCTACCAGCTCAAGAAGGGCCACCAGACCAAAGGCATCGGCATGAAGGGCTTCGAGAAGACTTACGGCGCCCTCGAGGACTACGACGTCACCAAGCTCTACGTGGACCAGGAGTCGATGGCCGCCCGCGGCCTTACCCCCGACGATCTGTGCGTGCCGGTTGAAATGATGCCGCGCGCCGATATGGGCAAGCTGATGGAAGAGCAGGACGTGGTCCTGTCGTTCTAAGGGAGACACTCGCAATGCTGCACATCATCAATAAATCGCCCCTGGATCGGCCGTCCCTGGACACCGTCCTGCAAACCGCCGCATCGGGCGCCATCCTGCTGATCGAGGACGGCGTCTATGCTGCAACCTGCGGCAATGCCGTCGAAGCCAGGCTCAAGAACGCAATGGGCACGCTCAAGGTCTATGCACTCGGCCCGGACCTCGATGCCCGCGGCGTTGCCGATCGCGTGACGGAGGGCGTGACCGTCGTCGGTTATGACGGTTTCGTCGACCTCGTCGCCGAGCATAAAACCAGCCAGTCGTGGCTTTGACGATCGGCTACCCGACCCATCCCCATTTATCAGGAATCCCCTGCAAGGAGAAACAAACATGGCTGCTATCGAACTGAACGGTAAATCCTACGAAGTGGACGAAGAAGGCTATCTGGTCAACCTGGCCGACTGGGACGAAGCCGTCGCCGGCGTGCTGGCGCAGCAGGAAAACGTCGCCATGACCGACCAGCACTGGGAAGTCGTCAACTTCCTGCGCGACTATTACAACGAGTTCCAGATCGCCCCGGCCGTGCGCGTGCTGACCAAGGCCATCGGCAAGAAGCTCGGTCCGGACAAGGGCAACAGCCAGTACCTGTACGAGCTGTTCCCCTACGGCCCGGCCAAGCAGGCGTGCAAGATCGCCGGCCTGCCGAAGCCCACGGGTTGCATCTAATCCGGACTTCGAATCGCGACGGGGCCTTGCCCCGCCCGATTTTCCTCCGAAGCGGTTTCCCCGCGCCACGAGACTGAGTTACCGCCGCCCATGAGCCTATTCTTCGCGATCCTGTTCTACGCCGCCAGCGCGATCCTGGTCGCCGGGCTGGCGGCAAAGATCGTCGGCTTCGCGCGCACGCCCGCGCCGCTGAACATCCCGACCACGCCGGCGCCGACCACGCCGGCCGGCGTCGTCTTCCGCATGTTCCGCGAGGTCGTCTTTTTCGAGAGCCTGTTCAAGGGCAACCTCTGGATCTGGGCGATGGGCGCGATGTTCCATTTCGGCCTGGCCCTGGTGCTGGTCCGCCACCTGCGATACTTCACCGAGCCGGTGTGGACCTGGGTCGCTATCGCCCAGCCCTTCGGCATGTACGCCGGCTTCCTGATGGCGGCGGGTCTCGCCGGCCTATGGGCGCGGCGCTTCCTGGTCGAGCGCATCCGCTACATCTCGACCGCCTCCGATCACCTGATGCTCGCCCTGCTGCTCGTCATCGCGCTCACGGGGCTGGGCATGAAGTTTCTGATGCACACCGACATCGTCGCGGTGAAGGCCTTCTTCCTCGGCCTGATGCGCTTCGACATCCAGTCGCTGCCCGTCCATGTCGGCCTGTACATCCACCTGTTCTGCGTCGCCGCGCTGATGATCGTCTTCCCGTTCAGCAAGTTGCTGCACGCGCCCGGCGTCTTCTTCAGCCCGACCCGCAACCAGGCCGACAATCCGCGCGAAGTGCGCCACCTGGCGCCTTGGGCAGCCCAGTTGGAGAAAAACTGACATGGCCGGACCCGAGATCAAGGCGCCCGCCTTCCGCGAGTTCCCCACCGTGCCGAAGATCCAGCCGGATTCGATGGCGCATCTGAAGTGTTACGTCGCCAGCGAGAAGATCCAGGGGGAGCTGGGCTTCCCCGGCAAGCTGGCGGACAACTGGCAGGAAACCCACGACGCCGTCATCAAGCGGATGGGCGAGCTGCTGGAGAAATACCGGTCGCTGCGGGTGTTCATGGACGCCTGCGTACATTGCGGCTCCTGCACCGACAAGTGCCACTTCTTCATCGGCACGGGCGACCCGAAGAACATGCCGGTCGCGCGCCAGGAGTTGCTGCGCTCGGTCTATCGCCGCTACTTCACGCCGGCCGGCAAGATGTTCCCCGCCCTCGTCGGCGCGCGCGACCTGACGCGCGAAGTGCTCGACGAGTGGTACAACTACTTCTGGCAATGCACGGAGTGCCGTCGCTGCTCGGTGTTCTGCCCCTACGGCATCGATACCGCCGAGGTCACGATGGCCGCGCGCGAACTGCTCGACATCGCAGGCTACGGCCAGAAATACTCCAACGAGATCATCGGCAAGGTTCACCGCGTCGGCAACAACCTCGGCCTGCCCGGCCCGGCGCTGATCGACACGCTGACCGGCCTCGAAGAGGACGTCAAGGACGACACCGGCTGCGACGTCCGCTATCCGGTGGATGAAAAAGGCGCCGAAGTCCTGCTGGTCACGCCCTCGGCCGACTTCTTCGCCGAGCCGCACATCGACAGCACCATCGGCTACGGCAAGGTCTTCCACGCCGCCGGCATCTCCTGGACCTTCTCGTCCAAGGCGTCCGAGGCCGGCAACTTCGGATTGTTCATCGGCAACTACGAGCAGATGCGCAAGATCGCGCTGCGCGTGCGCGAAGCCGCGCTGGAACTCGGCGTCAAACGCATCGTGGTCGGCGAGTGCGGCCACGCATGGCGCGCCGCCTACGCCTTCTGGAACACGCTCACCGGCATCGGCGCCGGCGCCAACGACCCCTTCGCGGTCGAACTCCAGAAGCAGCTCGACCCCCGCTACAAGCAGCCCTCGCACATCTGCGAGGTCACCTGGGATCTGATCCAGCAAGGCCGGCTCAAGTTCGACAAGGAAGCGAACGACCACCGCATCATCACCTTCCACGATTCCTGCAACGTCGCGCGCGGCTCCCGCATGGGGGACTACCCCGGCGGCCAGTTCGACATCCCGCGCAACATCATCCGCGCCGTGGCCAACAAGTTCGTCGACATGGCGCCCGAGACCATCGGCGAGAAGACCTTCTGTTGCGGCGGCGGCGGTGGCGTGCTGAACGATGAACTGATCGAGCTTCGCGTCAAGGGCGCGCTCCCCCGCATGGAGGCCCTGAAGCGCGTGGTGGACGACCACGGCGTCAACTTCATGGCACTGATCTGCGCGATCTGCAAGGCGCAGTTCACAAAGGTGGTGCCCTATTACGGATTCAAGAGCGGCATGATCGGCGGCGTGCACCAGCTCGTCAGCACGGCGATCAAGCTCGGCAACGAACAGTAAAAGCAAACACGGAGACCACACGATGTCCGCGACCCAAGAGACCCAGCAGAACACCAAGCTTACCTATCGCCGCTTCAAGGATGGCGACAACCAGTGGAAGCGCTCGCAGGAAAACCTGTTCAAGTCCAGCTGGACCTACAAGTGCCCGACCTACATCCAGTCGACGCCGCCCTGCCAGGGCAAGTGCCCCGCCGGCGAGGACGTCCGCGGCTGGCTCAACATCGTGCGCGGCATCGAGAAGGCGCCGCTCGGCGCGGACGGCAAGCCCTCCATGCCGTGGCAGGAATACGCCTGGCGCCGCCTCACCGAATGCAACCCCTTCCCGGCCATCATGGGCCGCGTGTGCCCGGCGCCCTGCCAGACCGGCTGCAACCGCGCCCAGGTGGATGACGTCGTCGGCATCAATTCCGTCGAGCAGTTCCTCGGCAACTACGCGATCGAGAATGGCCTTTCCTTCCCGAAACCCGAGAAGGAGAGCGGCAAGAAGGTCGCCATCGTCGGCGGCGGCGTCGCCGGCCTGTCGGCCGCGTACCAGTTGCGCCGCAAGGGCCATGCCTGCACGATTTTCGAGACCTACGGCAAGCTGGGCGGCATGCTGGCCTTCGGTTTGCCCGACTACCGCACCACGCAGGACGTGGTGCAGGCCGAGATCAAGCGCATCACCGACATGGGCGGGATCGATGTTCGCTTCAACACCCGCGTCGGCAAGGACGTCTCGATGGACGATCTGCGCAAGCAGTTCGACGCCGTGTTCGTCGCCATCGGCGCCCAGGGCGGCATGAAGCTGGACATCCCCGGCTCCGACGCGTCCAACTGCATCGATGCGCTTCATATGCTGCGCGCCTATAACGAGAAGAAGCTGACGGATGTCGGCGCCAACGTCGTGATCATCGGCGGCGGCAACACGGCCATGGACGCCGCGGCCGTGGCCCGCCGCGTCGGCAGCAACGGCAAGACCCCCGCGAACGTCGTGATCGCCTATCGCCGCACGGTCGCCGAGATGCCGGCCGACCAGCACGAGAAGGACGCCGTCGTCGCGGCGGGCGTCGTGATGACCCCCTGCGTCATCCCCGTTTCCGTCGTCAAGGGCGCGGACGGCAAGGCGACGGCGCTGCGCGTCGCCAAGGTCGAATGGGTCAACAAAAAGATGCAGGTCATCGAGGGTTCGGAATACGACATCCCCGCCAACCTGATCGTCTCCGCCGTCGGCCAGTTCATCCAGTGGGAAGGCATGGAGAACCTCAAGAACGCCAAGGACAAGGCGAACGTCGACAAGACGCTCCAGGCCATGGGCCAGGCGGGCGTGTTCGTCGGCGGCGACGCGATCACCCCGGATCTGCTGACGACCGCCATCGGCCATGCCCGCATCGCGGCCGGCGGCATCGACGACTACCTGACGACGGGCGCGCCAGGAAAGCGTCCCGCGGTCGACAAGAGCCTGTTCAATCTGCAGAACGACCTCGCCAAACGCGGCGCGAAGTTCGAGACGCTGCCGGAAGGCTACACGCGCGCAACCTGCGACAACAAGAACGCCGTCCACAACTTCGACGACCGCGCCGACCGCCAGATCATCAAGCACGACGAACTCTTCCTGGGACACTTCACCTACACGGCGCGCAGCCAGCGGGCCTTCCGTCCGGTGGATGCCGACCATGTGCTGGGCGACCACGCCGAGCACGCCTGGGAGCCCCTGACCGAAGCCCAGGCGGTCACGGAAGCCAAGCGCTGCATGAGCTGCGGCCTGTGCTTCGAATGCGACAACTGCGTGATCTACTGCCCGCAGGGCGCGGTCAAGCGCGTGCCGAAGAAAGAAGCGAGCATCGGCCGCTATGTCACGACCGACTATTTCAAGTGCATCGGCTGCCACATCTGCAAGGACGTCTGCCCGACCGGCTATATCCAGATGGGTCTGGGCGGCGAAGGAAACTGATTCCATGTTGCGCGCCCTCCTTCTCGTCGCACTCGCCCTCGCGTTGCCGGCATTGAACCCGGCCCATGCGGGCGAGGTGCCCAAGCCGGTCATCAAGATCGAGAACCCCGGCAGTTGCATCGCGCCGGCGGCCGAGATGCGGCGCAACCATATGGAAATGCTCAAGCACCAGCGCAACCTGACGCTGCGCGAGGGCGTGCGGGGCGGCGCGAAGTCGGCCAGCCTCAACGCCTGCATCGAGTGCCACGCCAGCAAGGCGACCGGCTCGGTGAGAGGCTCCGATGAGGCCTTCTGCCAGGGATGCCACGAATATGCGGCGGTGAAGACCGACTGCTGGGACTGCCACCAGCCCAAGGCAGGTTACAAGGCGACGGGGGCGAAGCCATGAGCGATCGTCGTACATTCCTGACTGCCGCGGCCGGTCTCGGCGCCATGGGTGCAATGGCCGTTGCGCCAGGCGTCCACCTGATCGAGGTTTCCCAGGCAAGGCCGGCCGGCGAACCCGCCAGCGGCAAAGTGCGCTGGGGCATGCTGATCGACACCAACGCATGCTCCTCCTCCTGCACGGACTGCGTTTCGGCCTGCGCCGCCGAGAACGGCATCAACGAGAAGATGGCGAATCCGCGCCAGGGCTCGCAGTGGATCCGCAAGATCGAACTGAAGGACCCGAGGAGCGGCCGCGGCCACTCGCTGCCCATGATGTGCCAGCACTGCGAGAACCCGCCCTGCGTGGATGTCTGTCCGACCGGCGCCTCCATGAAGCGCGCCGACGGCATCGTCCTGGTCGACCGCCACATCTGCATCGGCTGCCGCTACTGCATGATGGCCTGCCCCTACAAGGCGCGCTCCTTCGTGCATCAGCCGCTCACGGAGCAGAATCCGGAAGTGCCGCGCGGGCTGGGCTGCGTCGAGGCCTGCACCTTCTGCGTGCATCGCGTTGACAAGGGGCAAATGCCCGCCTGCGTCGAAGCCTGCGCCAAGGCCGGCGGCGCCATGATCTTCGGCGACCTCAACGATCCGAACAGCGAAATCTCCCGCCGTATCGCCCAGGTGGCCACGACCCAGGTGCGTGCCGACCTGAAGCTCAACCCCGGCGTGCGTTACCAGGGAATCTAGTCATGAAAGCCCAAACCGAAGAACGCAACTTCTACCTCGTCGCCGCTCTCGGCGCCCTGGTGAGCGCCGTCGGCATGGCCGCCGCCCTCTACATGGAGCACAGCGGCCACGTCGTCACCGGCATGACCAACCAGATCGTCTGGGGCATGCCGCACGTCTTCGCCATCTTCCTGATCGTCGCCGCCTCCGGCGTGCTCAACGTCGCCTCGATCGGCTCCGTGTTCGGCAAGAAGGTCTACAAGAAGCGTGCGACCCTGGCCGGCCTGCTCTGCATCGCCATGCTGGCCGGCGGACTGGCCGTCATCATGCTCGACCTCGGCCGCGCCGACCGCATCCCGGTCGCCATGACGCACTTCAACCCGACCTCGGTGTTCGGCTGGAACGTCATCCTCTACCCCGGCATGTTCGGGCTGGCCGCCGTCTACATCTGGACGATGATGGAACGGCGCATGAATCCGTACTCCCATGCCGTCGGCTTCGCCACCTTCGTCTGGCGCCTGCTGCTCACCACCGGCACCGGCTCGATCTTCGGCTTCCTGGTCGCGCGCCAGGCCTACCAGTCCGCCATCCTGGCGCCCATGTTCATCATCATGTCCTTCGCGTGGGGGCTCGCGGCGTTCCTTGTCGTCCAGGCGACGATGTACCGCTGGAACGGCATGACGCTGCATCCGGCCGTGCTCAAGCGCATGAAGAACCTGCTCGGCACCTTCATCGGCGCTGTGCTCTACTTCGTCGCCGTCTATCACCTGACCAACCTCTACTTCGCCAAGCAGGTCGCGTTCGAAAAGTTCCTGCTGGTCGGCAGCGAGTTCGCGCCCCTGTTCTGGATCGGCCAGATTCTCCTCGGCAGCCTGCTGCCCCTGGCCCTGATCTTCCATCCGGCCACCGGCAAGCGCGTGGGAGCAATCATGGCCGCCTCCCTGCTGGTGATCGCGGGCGGCATCGTCCAGCTCTATGTCTTCATCATCGGCGGTCAGGCCTTCCCGCTGGAGATATTCCCCGGCATGGAAGTCGCCAGCAGTTTCTTCGACGGACAGGTCGAACACTACACTCCCAGCCTGCCGGAAATCCTGCTCGGCGTGGGCGGCATCGGCATCGCTTTCACCATGACGGTCATCGGTGTGCGCGTGCTGGATTTCATGCCGAAGGACGACCTCGCCAAGCTCGAAGCCGCGGCGGACTAGTCCATTCTCCGCACGCGGCGCGACCATGCACCGCTTTCTCATCTCCGCCGCCCACAAGTCATCGGGCAAGACCACCGTCAGCATCGGTCTTGCCGCGGCGCTGAAGACACGCGGCCTCGCGGTGCAGCCCTTCAAGAAGGGGCCGGACTACATCGATCCCCTCTGGCTTTCGCTGGCCACCGGCCGGCGCTGCCGCAACCTCGATTTCTTCCTCTCGCCGCACGAGGAGATCGAAAGTCAGTTCTCCCGCCACGGCTTCGATGCCGACGTCTGCCTCGTCGAGGGCAACAAGGGGCTCTACGACGGCCTCGACCTGACCGGTTCCAACAGCAACGCCGCCCTGGCCAAGCTGCTCGACCTGCCGGTCATCCTGGTGCTCGACGCGCGCGGCATGACCCGCGGCATCGCGCCGCTGATCCTCGGCTACCAGGCCTTCGACCGCGACATCCGCATCGCCGGCGTCGTCCTCAACCGCCTCGGCGGCAGCCGCCACGAGTCCAAGCTGCGCGCGGTGATCGAGCACTACACCGACGTGCCGGTGATCGGCGCCGTGCACGAGGATGCCCGCATGGCTCTGGTCGAGCGTCACCTGGGCCTCATGCCGGCCAACGAGACGCATGCGGCGCAGCGGCATGTGACCGAGATCGCCGGCCGGGTCGCCGCTCAGGTGGACCTGGACAGCCTGCTGGCGAAGACCCGGACCGACCAGGCCCTGCCTCGTCCGCAACCCTACATGATTTCCGGCGAGACGCCGATCCGGATCGCCATCGCCCAGGACGCCGCCTTCGGCTTCTACTACGCCGACGATCTCGATGCCTTCCGGATCGCCGGCGCCGAACTGGTGCCCTTCGACGCCCTGCGCGATCCCCGCCTGCCCGCTTGCGACGCCCTGTTCATCGGCGGCGGCTTCCCGGAATGCTTCTTGGACGCGCTGGAGGCCAACGCGCGGCTCCGCGCCGACATTCTCGACGCCATCGAATCCGGCCTGCCCGCCTACGCCGAGTGCGGCGGCCTCATGTACCTGGCCCGCTCGATCACATGGAAGGGCCAGACCCGGCGCATGGTCGGCGCCATCGCCGGCGACGTCATCATGCACGACAAGCCGGTCGGACGCGGCTACGTCGTCCTCTCGCCCGCCGCCGGGCACCCGTGGCACGCATCCGGCGAGGAAACGCAGTCCATCCAGGCCCACGAGTTCCATTACTCCAGCATCGACCACCTGCCCCCGGACACCCGCTTCGCCTATGCCGTCGAGCGCGGCCACGGCGTGGATGGCCGTCGCGACGGCATCATCTACAAGAACCTGCTCGCCTCATACACCCACCTGCGCGCGACGGCCGGCTGCGACTGGCCGGCCCGTTTCGTACGGTTTGCAAGACATTGCATAAGAACACGACAAACCAGGAGCCAACAATGTTCGTAGTGACCCCCACCGCGGCCGAACAGATCCTGCGCGCCGCCGAAGCCATGGACGAGGGAGGCGATGCGCCCGTCATGCTACGCGTGGCCGCGAAGATCGAGGACGGCGGAATCGTCTATGGCATGGGCTTCGACGAGGAGCGCGAGAACGACCACGTCATTCAGAGCGAGGGCGTCATCCTCCTGATCGCGCCGCGCAGCCTAGAACTGCTGACGGGTAGCACGCTCGATTTCGTCGAGCTTCGGCCCGGCGAATTCCAGTTCGTCTTCGTCAATCCCAACGAAGTCGGTGGCGGCAGCTGCGGCGGAGGCGGCAACGACGGCTATGGTGGCGGCTGTGGCGGTTGCGGGCGCTCCTGTGGCTGAACGCATCGAAGAGAGAGGCCCGGCGCAACCGGGCACGGTCTATCTCGTCGGCGCCGGCCCCGGCGATCCGGAGCTCTTGACCCTGCGGGCCGCCCGGCTGATCGGCGAGGCCGACGTCATCGTCTACGATCATCTGGTCTCCGACGCCATCCTCGGAATGGCCAATCCCGCCGCGGAACACATCTATGCCGGCAAGGAACGCGGCCACCACGCCGTGCCGCAGGGCGACCTCAACCTGCTGCTCGTGCGGCTCGCGCAGCAAGGCAAGCGTGTCTTGCGCCTGAAGGGCGGCGACCCCTATACCTTCGGCCGCGGCGGCGAGGAAGTCGAGACACTGTCCGAACACGGCGTGCCCTTCGAGGTCGTGCCGGGCATCACAGCCGCCGCCGGGGTAGCGGCCTACGCCGGCATCCCGCTGACACACCGCGATTATGCCCAGGCCTGCGTCTTCGTCACCGGCCATCTGAAGGACGGCACAATGAACCTCGACTGGGTGGGGCTCGCCCGGCCTCGCCAGACGGTCATCATCTACATGGGATTGCACGGCCTGCCCTACCTGTGCGAACAGCTCGTCAAGCACGGCCTGCCGCCCGACTGGCCCGCCGCCATCGTGCAGCAGGGCACCACGCGCAATCATCGCGCCGTCACCGGCACGCTCGCCACCCTGCCTCGGCTCGCCGTCGAGGCGCGGCTCAAAGCGCCGACGCTGATCATCGTCGGCAAGGTCGTCAGCCTGCACCCCAAGCTCAAATGGTTCGAGCCGCAAGGCTGACGGCCCGAAAGCGGGCCTAGAAGCGGTATTTCTCGACCTTCTTCTCGTAGCCCTTGCCGGCCATGCACTTGTCGAACGCCTCTTTGGCGTCGTCACCGCTCGCATAAGGCGCCATGGCGGACTTGCAGGCCTCGATGTCGGACTGGGCGGCGACGGAATCCGTCCCCGGCTTGACGTAGGTGTGAAGATTGGAACAGGCGCCCAGAAGCAGGCATGCGGCAATCACAGCGTTTTTCATGTTCTTCGCCTCCGTATCGTGAAAGGAATGCGGCCCGAATTCCGGGCTATCGCGGCCGCCCCTGCGCCGTCTTGTGCTCGACGGCGAACACCGCCGCTTCGACACGCGAGGTCAGGTTCAGCTTGGACAGGATATGGCGGACGTGCAGCTTGACGGTGTCGTGGCTGATGTCCAGCGCCCGTGCGATGGCCTTGTTGGACAGACCCTGCGCCAGGTAATCGAGTATCTCCCGCTCGCGCGCCGTCAGCTGCTTGAGGGCGTCGGCCTTTTCCGCCGGCGGCGCGCCGCCCTGGAGAAGATTCACGAGCTTCATCATCATCGTCGGCGCCACAACGGTCTCGCCGCGCACCGCCCGCTGCACGGCGTCGACCACATCGTCCGGCTCCATGTCCTTGAGCAGGTAGCCCTGGGCGCCGGCTCGCATGGCGTTGGCGAGATCGTCCTCGGCGTCGGAGACTGTCAGGATCAGCACCGGGCCGGACCACTCGCTGGCGCGGATGCGGCGCAGCAGCGCCAGGCCGCCGTGGGGCGGCATGTTGAGATCGGTGATGACCGCGTCGGGCTGCGTCTGTGCCAGCAATTCGAGCGCCTCGTCCGGATTGCCGGTGATGCCCGCGACAGTGATGCCGCCGCGCTGCTCCAGCAGTTCTGCCAGCCCCTTGCGGAACAGGGTGTGGTCGTCGACCAGCAGTACCCGGACGGGAGGGTCTTCGTTCATCAGTTCATCCTCGCCGCCAGCACCGGGAATGTCAGCCGCACGCGGAAGCCGCCCTCGGGCAGATTGGCCACCTCCACTCGGCCGCCGATCTTGCGCGCCCGTTCGCGCATGATGGACAGGCCGAAGTGGTCGCGCAGGCGCGGATGCTCCTCGAAGCCGCCGATGCGGTTGGCGATGGCGAAGAAGCCCTGCCCGCCCCGGCCATTGTCCTCGACGGTGGCCACGTAATAGTCGCCGGCGCCCTCGATCGTGAGAAGCGCATGCGTGGCGCCGGAATGACGCGCGACATTGGCCAGCGCCTCCTGGATGATGAAGAAGACCTGCGCCTCCTGGTCGACCGACATGCGCAGATCGAGCGCGCGGTTCCGGTATTCGAGGGCGATGCCGGTGCGGTCGAAGAAACCGTCGGCCAGATCCTGGAGCGCGTTCAGCAGACCCATTGGGTCCATGCGGTTGCGGAACTGGGTCAGGAGCTCGCGCAGCTGACCATAGGCCACGTCGAGCGCCTGCATGACGTCGCCGGCGTACTTGCCGGCACGCTCCGTTTCGCTGTCTGTCAGGGCATCCTGCAGGAGCGCCACGCGCATCTTCAGGTAGGCCAGCGTCTGGGCCAGCGAATCGTGGATCTCGGCGGCCATCATCTGCCGCTCGTTCATGAGGGCGATGCGCATGTTCTCGCGCTTGAGCCGCGCGTTCTCCAGCGCCATGCCCAGGTGCTCCCCGATGGAACGGAACAGCACCGCCACCTCCTCCGGCAGGTCGAAGCGCTCGGGCAGGAACAGGTTGTAGGTGCCGAGGAGGTTGCCGGCGTGCTGGAGCGGCACGACTACCATGGCCTGACAATCTTTGACGAAATAGGAATGACCGGTGCGCATCGCGCAGTCGCATAGATCGATTTCATAGTGGGCGCGGTTGTCGCGCACCGCCAGCCCGCACTGGCCGCAGTCGATGGGCACGACGCGCTCGCGCTCCACCACCTCCGCCGGCAGGCCCCGGGCGCCGACCAGCCGCAGGTGGCGGCCATCGCCCGTCACCACGCGCACCGCGCCCGCGCTGGCATGGGCCAGGCGGAGCATGGTGCCGAGGAAGCGGCCGAGCATCTCCTCGACATCGTCCTCGTCGGCCAGGCTCGCCGACACTTCGGAAATGATGCTAAGGGCCTGCAGCTTGGTGTTGTCGTCGACCTCGTATTCGAGGCCACCGACGCGCGGTGACGCCGTGGCGTCCATTGGATGTTCCCTCATTGTCGTCTTGACGGATTTTACGATGGAACCGGCCAGGCGCCGGAGAGGATTTTCTCGGCCCAGAAAAGGGCGGCGATCGTCTTGCCGTCG